>SPQI01000034.1 GCA_004570315.1 Oxalobacteraceae bacterium OM1
TGATCCGTAGATTATAAGCTCGGTCAGCTGGCTGGACCTGACGCCGTGCATCAGCCTTCCCACGGCAAATCGAGTGCCTCGCCATTGGGCAGCGTCGTGGGCACGGGCGTCATGGCAAAGGCGGCAATGGTCTCCAGCGGCGTAGGGCCGATGCTGAAGATCTGGTGATCCACGCCGGCCGGAATGATGATGGTCTGGCCCGCGCCGAAGCGCTCCACGCGCCCGCCGGCATGCAACTCGCCGACGCCGCCGACGCACAGCACCACTTCCTCGCAGGCATGCCGATGCGGCGGCGTGGCGCTCCCGGCAGTCATGGATTGCTTCCAGACCGAGAGATGGCGCAACCCGGTGTGGCTGCCGGCAAGGGTGACGTGTTCGATGCCCGGAATCGGCGTGGGCGCGGTCGTGTGATTCGAGAGGATCTGCATGGCGGTCTCCTGGTGGGTGGGGCCGTGCGGCGACGGCATGCAGGGCAGTATGCTGGTCTTGTACTCAACCGTGAATACGCGCTAATGTCACAACATTAAGGAATTTTTTTCGTCAATCGATGGAGGCAGGATGAGCGGATTCAGCGGCTTCATGGCATTCGCGGTCACGGCCCGCCACGCCAGCTTCGCCCGCGCGGGACGCGAACTGGGCATCACCGCCTCGACGGTGGCCAAGCGCATTTTGCGGCTGGAGGAACAGCTCGGCGTCAAGCTGTTCCACCGCACGACGCGCCAGGTCACGCTGACCTCGGACGGCGAAGCGCTGTACGCGCGCTGCGAGAAGGTGCTGGCGGATATCGACGAAATCGAATCGCTCGCCTCCGGCGCCAGCGGCGCACCGCGCGGCCAGCTGCGCATCAACATGCCGATCACCTACGGCAAGCGCGTCGTCATGCCGCGGCTGGCGCAGCTGCTCTCGCAACATCCCGAGCTGCAGCTGGACGTGCGCCTGTCGGACTCTTTCTGCGATCTCATCAAGGACGGCATGGATGCCGCCATCCGCGTCGGGCCGCTCGACGACTCGCGGCTCGCCGCGCGGCGCATCGACTGGCAGCATCTCGTGCTTTGCGCCAGTCCGTCCTATTTGCAGAAGCGCCGCAAGCCGACCCGCCCCGACCAGCTCGCACAGCACAGCTTCGTGGTCTTCCGCAATCCGACCTCGGGGCGCGAGCGGCCGGTGCAGTTGCAGGTGGAAGGTCGCCTTCATGAGTTTCATCCCGCCGCCCGCGCCGTGGTCAACGACGGTGAAGGCATGGTCGAGGCGGCGCGCCATGGCGTGGGACTGACGCAGGTGCCGCGCTACATGGCCGACGCTGCGCTGGCCGATGGCAGCCTGATCGAGCTGCTCGCCGCGCACAAGCCGCCGGCCCAGCCGATCAACCTGATCTGGCCCGGTAACCGGCTCCTGCCAGCACGCATGCGTCTGCTCATCGAGACCCTGTCGGCACCCGGATAGCTGCGGCTACAATCGGTGTTCCCATCCGACTGCGAGGTCTCCGTGAGCACTGCACCGACGATTGCACCGAACGACGAATCCTACTGGCGCGAGATCCAGGCATGCTTCACGCCGAGCCCGGACTTCATCAATCTCGAAAACGGCTTCTTCAGCATTCCGGTGCGCACGGTGCAGGACGCGCTGGAGCGCTACAACCGGCAGATCAACAGCGAAGGTGCGTTCTTCATGCGGACGCAGTATCCGCAGCGCCTTGCCGCCGTGGTGGAGAAGCTGGCCGCCGTCGCGGGCGTCGGCGCGGACGAACTCATCATCG
This sequence comes from Oxalobacteraceae bacterium OM1, assembly GCA_004570315.1. Lineage (GTDB taxonomy): Bacteria > Pseudomonadota > Gammaproteobacteria > Burkholderiales > Burkholderiaceae_D > Noviherbaspirillum. The sequence continues at coordinate 1,757 of SPQI01000034.1, forward strand.
TGCGCAATCCCACCGAGGGCATGAACATCCTGCTGCAGGGTTATTCGTTTGTGCCCGGCGACGAAGTCGTCTATGGCGACCAGGACTACAACAGCGTCAACGACGCCCTGCTGATGCTGGAACAGCGCGGACGCTTCCGGCTGGTGCAAGTCAAGGTGCCCTTCCATCCCGAGTCCGACGAGCAGATCGTTGCGCTGTACGAGCGCGCCATCACGCCGCGCACGCGCATGATCGTGCTGACGCACATGCTGCACAAGACCGGCCAGTTGCTGCCCGTGGCGAAGATCGCCGCGATGGCGCAGGCGCGCGGCGTCGACGTGATCGTGGACGCCGCGCATTCCTATGCGCAGGTCGATTTCAAGTTGCCGGAACTGGGCAGCCCGTTCGTCGCGGGACATCTGCACAAGTGGATGGGTGCACCGATGGGCGTCGGCCTGCTGTATGTGCGGCGCGATCGCATTGCCGACATCGCGCCGCTGATGGGTGACGTGAGCTTCGCGGCGGACGACATCCGCAAGCTGCGCCATTTCGGCACGACGCCGGCCGGCATCGAACTTGCCGTCGCGGATGCCATCGACTTTCATGAACGCGTCGGCGGCGCAAACAAGGAAGCGCGGCTGCGTTGGCTGAAGGAGTGTTGGACGAGTCGCGTGCGCGAACTGTCGCGGCTACAACTCATGACGCCGGGCGGCGAGCGTTCCTGTGCGATTGCGGCCTTCCGCATCGATGGCATGCCGTCCTCCGACGTGGCGAAGATGCTGATGCAGGAGCATCGCATCTTCACCGTGGCGCTTGAAGTGGCGGGCGTGGACGTCGTGCGCGTCACGCCGCACTTGCATAACACCACCGAACAGCTCGACCGCTTCGTGGCCGCGCTGACGACCTTGGCGCGTTGATCGTCAGGCGTTGAAGAGACTGACGAAGCGGCGCGCGGCCGCTTCAGGGTCGTCGGTCATGTAGACGCTGCTGATAACGGCGACCATGTCCGCACCCTGAGCGATCAGCGGCACCGCGTTCTCGTGCGTCATGCCGCCGATAACAACATTGGGTACAGGAATCTCGGTTTTGGCCTGCGCCACGATGGACGGCTGCGTCGCGACCTCATACTTCTTCACCCGCGACGGATAGAAACCGCCGAACGCCACGTAACTGGCGCCGTCGCGCTGTGCCGCACGAGCGAGGTCGAGGCTGCCGTAGCAGGAGGCGCCGACGATCTTCTGCGGGCCGACCTGGGCGCGCGCATCGGCGACCGACATGTCGGTGCCGCCGACGTGGATCCCGTCAGCGTCCAGTTCCAAAGCGAGTTCGACGAAATCGTTGACGATGAACGGCTTGCCGTAACGGCGGCACAGCGCCTGCAGCGCCGCCGCCTGTTCGCGCCGCAGCGCCGGCGAGGCCGTCTTGTGGCGATACTGGATGATCGCCGCGCCGCCGCGCAGACCGGCTTCGGTCGCCGACAGCATCTTCTCCGTGTCATCCCAATCGGGCGTGACGAGATACAAACCCTTCATGTGTTGTCCTTGCTTGCAATGCCACGGTTCGGAATGCGCTGGCCGTCCGCAATGGCATAGGCCGTGCGCAGCGCCGCATGGCAATAGTCGAGCGCCGCGGCGATGGAGTCCTTCATCGACCGGCCTTGCGCCAGCTGCGCGGCGATGGCCGACGCGAGCGTGCAGCCGGTCCCGTGAAAGTTGCCGGCCACACGCGGCGTGGTCCAACTCGCATGGTCGTCTCGCGAAAACCAATGGTTGACCACGTTGTCGCCGTCGCCATGCCCGCCTTTGATCAGCACATGCGGGCAGCTTTTCAGAAGCCGTTCCGCCTGCGTTTCCAGCCGGCGGTCGCCGCCGCACAGTGCAGCAGCTTCCGGCAGGTTCGGCGTGACCAGCGTGGCGATGGCGAGCAGCGGCGCCAACGCCTGTACGGCGTCGTCGCGCGACAGCGCGTCGCCATGGCCGCTCGCCAACACCGGATCGAGCACGACCGGCAGGCGCGGGTTGCGCTTGCGCAGCAATTCGATCGTGCCGGCGATGGCTTCCGCGTTGGCACGATTGCCGGTGATGCCGATCTTCACGGCGGCGATGTCCATCTTGCTGGTCAGCGCATGCGCCTGCTGCTGTACCAGCCCGGCGGGCACTGGATGCACGTGGAAGACGCGGTCGTTGTCCTGCACGGTCAAGGCGGTGATCGCCGTGAGCGCATGCGCGCCGTTCGCGCCGATGGCCTGCACGTCGGCTTGGATGCCGGCACCGCCGCTCGGGTCCGAGCCGGCGAAGACGAGAACGTTGGCGCGATTCAAGTCGCGCGTCCTTGCATCGGCGAGGACGGCGAGGCCGCGAACTTCTTCGGAATGCGGCCGGCAAGGTAGGCCTCACGTCCCGCTTCGATGGCCAGCTTCATCGCCCGCGCCATGCGAATCGGATCGCGCGCGCCGGCAATCGCCGTGTTCATCAGCACGCCGTCGCAGCCCAGCTCCATCGCGATCGCCGCATCGGAGGCGGTTCCCACGCCGGCATCCACCAGCACCGGCACCTTGGACTGCTCGATGATCAGCGACAGGTTCCATGGGTTCAGGATGCCCATGCCCGAGCCGATCAGCGACGCCAGCGGCATCACGGCCACGCAGCCGATCTCTTCCAGCATCTTTGCCTGGATAGGATCGTCGCTGCAGTAGACCATCACGTCAAAGCCGTCCTTCACCAGCGTCTCGGCCGCCTTCAGCGTCTCGGGCATGTTGGGAAACAGCGTCTTCTCGTCGCCCAGCACTTCCAGCTTCACCAGCTTGTGGCCGTTCAACAGTTCGCGCGCGAGCTGCAGGGTGTAGACGGCGTCCTTGGCGTTGTAGCAGCCGGCGGTGTTGGGCAGGATGGTGTACTTGGTCGGCGGTACGACGTCCAGCAGGCTCGGCGCGTTCGGGTCCTGGCCGATATTCACGCGACGGATCGCCACGGTAATGATTTCCGCGCCGCTGGCTTCGGTCGCCAGACGCGTCTGCTCGAGGTCCTTGTACTTGCCGCTGCCGACGAGCAGGCGCGAGCGGTAGGTCTTGCCGGCAATGGTCAGGCCGGGGTCTTGCTGGATATTTTCGGTCGTCATTTCTTCCTCTTGCGTGTCCGCTCCCTCCCCTTCAAGGGGAGTCGCCCGGGGTTTCGCGACGCATGCGTCGCGCCGGGCGATTCGGCCTGGCTTGCAAGCCAGACCGTGGAAAGGTTGTCAGCGTACTTACCCCCTCCCCTTCAAGGGGAGGGTCGGGGTGGGGATGGGGTTAGCGCTTCATAAATCTTCTGAAGCACCGCATCCGTCTCAAGCAATACTTCGTTGTTCCAAAATCGCAATACACGAAAACCTGCTGCCATAAGCACTGCGTCGCGCCGCGCATCGTGCTGGACTTGTTCCACATGCTGCGATCCATCGACTTCTACGACCAATCGGTGATAAAGGCACACGAAGTCGAGAACGTATTCGCGGAAAGGATGTTGCCGTCGGAATTTCGCGCCAAGTTGTTCGCCGCGCAGACGGCGCCACAGCGTTCGCTCAGCGTCTGTCATGGCTTTGCGTAACGCGACAGCTGCGTTGCATGAAAACGTGTTCGATCGACCTAGCACATTCACCCCATCCCCACCCTAACCCTCCCCTTGAAAGGGAGGGAACATTCTTTAGGTGCTGCCGGCGCCCACGTCGCGACTTGCAAGCGGCTTCGATTCGCGGTGGCTCATCCGCCGCCAATCGCCTTCACGATGTCAACGCGGTCCCTCGGCTGCAACACCCGCTCGCTCCACTTCGCGCGCGGCACCACCTCGCGGTTGATCGCCACCGCCAGCGACTTGTTCGCCAGGTCCAGCGTGGCGATCAAGTCCTGCACGTTGGCGTTCTCTGCGACGGCATGCGGCGCGCCGTTGAGTTCAATCTGCATCGTGCTCATGGCTTACTGCTTGCGATACAGCTCCGCGCCGCTCTTCACGAATTCCACGGCCTTCACTTCCATGCCTTTCTTCAGCGCCTCGTCCTCGGCTATGCCCTGTGCCGCGGCAAAGTCGCGCACGTCCTGCGTGATCTTCATCGAGCAGAAATGCGGGCCGCACATCGAGCAGAAGTGCGCCACCTTGGCCGAATCCTTCGGCAGCGTCTCGTCGTGGAATTCGCGCGCCTTGTCCGGATCGAGGCCGAGGTTGAACTGGTCTTCCCAGCGGAATTCGAAGCGCGCCTTGGAGAGCGCGTTGTCGCGGATCTGCGCGCCGGGATGCCCCTTCGCCAGGTCGGCCGCATGCGCCGCCAGCTTGTAGGTGATGATGCCTTCCTTGACGTCGTCCTTGTTCGGCAGGCCGAGGTGTTCCTTCGGCGTGACGTAGCACAGCATCGCGGTGCCGTACCAGCCGATCATGGCGGCGCCGATGCCGGAGGTGATGTGGTCGTAGCCGGGCGCGATGTCGGTGGTGAGCGGGCCGAGCGTGTAGAACGGCGCTTCCTTGCATTGCTCCAGCTGGATGTCCATGTTCTCCTTGATGAGATGCATGGGCACGTGGCCGGGACCTTCGATCATCACCTGCACGTCGTGCTTCCACGCGATCTGCGTGAGCTCGCCGAGCGTCTTCAATTCCCCCAGCTGCGCTTCGTCGTTGGCGTCGTAGATCGAGCCGGGACGCAGGCCGTCGCCGAGCGAGAACGAGACGTCGTAGGCCTTCATGATTTCGCAGATGTCTTCGAAGTGCTCGTACAGGAAGGATTCCTTGTGATGCGCCAGGCACCACTTCGCCATGATGGAGCCGCCGCGCGAGACGATGCCCGTCATGCGCTTGGCCGTCAGCGGCACGTACTGGAGGCGCACGCCGGCGTGGATGGTGAAGTAGTCCACGCCCTGCTCGGCCTGCTCGATCAGCGTGTCGCGGAAGATTTCCCACGTCAGATCTTCGGCCTTGCCGTGCACTTTTTCCAGCGCCTGGTAAATCGGCACCGTGCCGATCGGCACCGGCGAATTGCGGATGATCCACTCGCGGGTTTCGTGGATGTGCTTGCCGGTGGAGAGGTCCATCACCGTGTCGCCGCCCCAGCGAATCGCCCAGGTCATCTTCTCGACTTCCTCGCCGATGGACGAAGTCACCGCCGAGTTGCCGATGTTGGCGTTGATCTTCACGAGGAAGTTGCGGCCGATGATCATCGGCTCGATTTCCGGGTGGTTGATGTTGGCCGGAATGATGGCGCGGCCGCGGGCGACTTCCTCGCGCACGAATTCCGGCGTGATCTCGGCTGGGATCGAGGCGCCGAAGGACTGCCCCGGATGCTGGCGGCCCATCAGGTCGGCGAGCTTGGCGCCCATCGGACCGGAAGCCTTCAATCCCTCCAGATACTCCTTGCGGCGCATGTTCTCGCGGATGGCGATGTATTCCATCTCCGGCGTGACGATGCCCTGGCGCGCGTAGTGCATCTGCGTGACGTTCTTGCCGGCGAGCGCGCGGCGCGGATTGCGCTTGAGATTGAAGCGCAGCTCCGCGAGCTTGGGATCGTTCAGGCGCTCGATGCCGTACTGCGAGCTCGGTCCTGCAAGTTCTTCCGTATCGCCACGCTCGGCGATCCAGCCGGCGCGCAATGCCGGCAGGCCGGAGCGAACGTCGATCTGCGCGCCCGGATCAGTGTAGAGGCCCGAGGTATCGTAGACGTAGATCGGCGGATTCTTTTCCGCGCCGAAGGAGGCCGGCGTATCGGCCTGGCTGATCTCGCGCATCGGCACGCGGATATCCGGACGGGAGCCCTCGACGTAGATCTTGCGGGAATTCGGCAGCGGCTGGACCGCGGCTTCATCGACCTTGGCGGTCGCGGCGAGGAATTGGGGATTGGCGTTCATGTTGCTCCTTCGTTAAGGCGGGAAAGCGAAGGAGCGGCGGAATGGACGGACTGCGTTCCGGATGCTTCCCTTCGCTGGCATTACCCAGATCAGGTTCGAGGGTGTTTCTCACCCGGCCACACTGCACGGCCAGGACCCCTAGCGGTCTGCCGCTGGACAAACGACTATCAGCGGCGATGCGCGAATTATACGCCCGCATCCGGAAAATCAAACCGAGCCCTCCCGTATAATCGAAGGTTTCGCAAAAGCACCAACAAATCATGGAATTAGCTAAATCCTTCGAGCCCGGCGAGATCGAGAAACATTGGCGTGACCTGTGGGAACAGCGCGGTTTCTACACGGGCACCACTGACCCGTCCAAGCCTGCCTTCAGCATCCAGTTGCCGCCGCCCAACGTCACCGGCACGCTGCACATGGGCCACGCGTTCAACCAGACCATCATGGACGGCCTGACGCGCTACCACCGCATGCGCGGCTACAACACCGCCTGGATTCCCGGCACCGACCACGCCGGCATCGCGACGCAGATCGTGGTGGAGCGCCAGCTTGATGCGCAGAAGATTTCGCGCCATGACCTCGGCCGCGAGAAGTTCCTCGAGAAGGTCTGGGAATGGAAGGAACATTCCGGCTCGACCATCACCGGCCAGATGCGCCGCATGGGCGCGTCCACCGACTGGAGCCGCGAGTACTTCACCATGGACGAGAAGATGTCCAAGGCGGTCACCGAAGTCTTCGTGCGCCTGTATGAACAAGGCCTCATCTACCGCGGCAAGCGCCTGGTGAACTGGGATCCGAAACTGCTCACCGCCGTGTCCGACCTCGAAGTGGTCTCCGAGGAAGAAGACGGCCACATGTGGCACATCCGCTATCCGCTCGTCGACGGCAGCGGCAGCATCACGGTCGCCACCACGCGTCCGGAAACCATGCTTGGCGACGTCGCCGTGGCGGTCGACCCGACCGACGAGCGCTATACGCACCTGGTCGGCAAGCTGCTCAAGCTGCCGCTCACCGGCCGCGAGATTCCCATCATCGCCGACGACTACGTCGACAAGGAATTCGGTACCGGCTGCGTGAAGATCACCCCGGCGCACGACTTCAACGACTACGCCGTCGGCCAGCGCCACCAGCTGCCGCTCTTGAACATCTTCACGCTGGAAGCGAAGATCAACGAGAACGCACCGGCGCAATACCAGGGCCTGGACCGCTTCGACGCGCGCAAGAAGATCGTCGCCGACCTCGAAGCGCAGGGCTTCCTCGATTCCGTCAAGCCGCACAAGCTGCAAGTGCCGCGCGGCGACCGCACCGGCGCCGTGCTGGAGCCGCTGCTCACGGACCAATGGTTCATGGCCATGACCAAGGAAGGCCCCGACGGCAAGAGCATCGCCGGCAAGGCCTTCGACGCCGTCGAATCCGGCGAAGTGCGCTTCATCCCGGACAACTGGGTCAACACCTACAACCAGTGGATGAAAAACATCCAGGACTGGTGCATCTCGCGCCAACTGTGGTGGGGCCATCAGATCCCGGCGTGGTACGACGGCGAGGGCAAGGTCTACGTCGCGCGCAACGAAGAGGATGCGCTCAAGCAGTCCGGCGGCAAGGCGCTCACGCGCGACGCCGACGTGCTCGACACCTGGTTCTCTTCCGCGCTCGTGCCCTTCTCCTCGCTCGGCTGGCCGAACGAGACGCCCGAACTGAAGACCTTCCTGCCGTCGTCGGTGCTGGTCACCGGCTACGAGATCATCTTCTTCTGGGTCGCGCGCATGATCATGATGACGACCCACTTCACCGGCAAGGTGCCGTTCCGCGACGTGTACATCCACGGCATGGTGCGTGACCACGAAGGCAAGAAGATGTCGAAGTCCGAGGGCAACGTGATTGACCCGGTGGACCTGATCGACGGCATCGCCATCGACCCGCTGGTCGAGAAGCGCACCACCGGCCTGCGCCGCCCGGAGACAGCCACGAAGATCGCCAAGGACACGCGCAAGCTTTTCCCCGATGGCATTCCGGCCTACGGCACCGATGCACTGCGCTTCACGATGGCGAGCTACGCGACGCTGGGCCGCAACATCAACTTCGACTTCAAGCGCGCCGAGGGCTACCGCAACTTCTGCAACAAGCTGTGGAACGCGACCCGCTTCGTGCTGATGAACACCGAGGGCAAGGATTGCGGCTTCGACGGCGCCTCCTGCGTGGAAGGCGGCCGCGACTTTTCGCAAGCCGACCGCTGGATCGTGTCGCTCCTGCAGCGCACGGAAGCCGAAGTGGAGAAAGGCTTCGCCGAATACCGCTTCGACAACATCGCCTCGGCGATCTACAAGTTCGTGTGGGACGAGTACTGCGACTGGTATCTCGAAGTCGCGAAGGTGCAGCTGCAAAACGGCAACGAGGCGCAACAGCGCGCCACCCGTCGCACGCTCCTGCGCGTGCTGGAAGTGGTGCTGCGTCTGGCGCATCCGATCATTCCCTTCATCACCGAAGAGCTGTGGCACGCCGTCGCGCCGCTCACCGGCCGCGAGATCAAGGAAGGCGACTCCATCATGGTGCAGCCGTATCCGCAACCGAACATGGAGAAGCTCGACGAGAAGGCCGAAGCCTGGATGGCGCAGATGAAGGCCATGACCGACGCCTGCCGCAACCTGCGCGGCGAGATGCAGCTGTCGCCTGCGCAGCGCGTGCCGCTCTTCCTCGAAGGCGATCGCGCCCAGCTCACGTCCTTTGCACCTTACCTGCAGGCGCTGGCCAAGCTGTCCGAAGTCCAGATCGTCGACGCGCTGCCGCAATCGCCGGCGCCGGTGTCGGTCGTGGGCACCGCCAAGCTCATGCTGAAGGTCGAGATCGATGTCGCCGCCGAGCGCGAGCGCCTGTCGAAAGAGATCACGCGTCTCGAAGGCGAGATCGCGAAAGCCAATGCCAAGCTGTCCAACGAAAGCTTCGTCGCCCGTGCGCCGGCCCAGGTTGTCGCCCAGGAGAAAGAGCGTTTGTTGACCTTCGGAGCCACCCTCGAAAAGCTGCGCGAGCAGTTTGCGAAACTGCAAACGGCCTGAGGGGCGTCGACCTGAAACTGGATTTCGTCCGCCGTGTGCGCGGGCGGAATCCACCATTCAGAGAGACAAGGAAGACAGCATGAAAACGATACTCGGCATGACCATCGCTGCCGCCGCCTTCGCCTCCTTCGGCGCAGCAGCGCAACAGGCGTCGCCCGTCGGCGTCTGGAAGACCATCGACGACGCCAGCGGCAAACCCAAGGCGTTGATCCGCATCACCGACAACAGGGGTGAGTACCGCGGCAAGATCGAGAAGCTCTATCGCGAACCGGGCGAGGATCCGAACCCGAAATGCGAAAAGTGCGAGGGCAACCTGAAGGACCAGCCCGTTCTCGGCATGACCATCCTGATCGGCATGAAGCAGGATGGCGACGAATGGAACGGCGGCAAGATCCTCGACCCGGCCAATGGCAAGGTCTACAACAGCAAGATGTCGTTGGCGGAAAACGGCAAGAAGCTGAACGTGCGCGGCTACATCGGCGTGCCGATGCTGGGGCGGACACAGACTTGGGTGCGGGAAGAGTAAAACCTTCTGCGGGTTGAACGGCACAAAAAAAGGCGCCCTCGGCGCCTTTTTCATTGGTGTCGTTCGATTACACGAACGACACCGTCAACCCAGGCAGCGACACGCCAGAAAACGCCGACGTCCACGTCTCCCCCGCCTTGATCGGACACACGTCCGTCCACGTCCCGGTGGTAATGATCTCGCCTTCCGTGAGCGGCGCAAACTGCTTCTGCGAATTCAGCAGCTGATGCAGATGCCACAGCGCATGCAAGGGACTGCCCATCACCTCGCTGCCGAAGCCCGCGGAGCGCAACTCGTCGCCGCAGGACAGCGACAGGCTGGCATTGGCCAGCACCTGCGCAAGATTGCGTCGGCTCGCGGCCGACAGCATCTTCGGCTCGCCCACGATCAGGGAACCGTGCAAGCCAAAGGCGGCAATCGAATCCGCCATCTCGAACTTCCACGCTGGGAACGGGCAAGTGACGATCTCGAATGCATGCGCCATCCACTCCACGCATTCGGCGAGGTCTTCGATGGTCGCATCCGTGCCCGGCGTGCTGCCGAGCTTGAAAACGATCTCCGGGCCGATGCGCGGCTGCATCGCACCTTTCAGGCACTGCAAGCCGCGGTTGTCTTCGGTGAACCGCACCGTCTCGTCGAAGATCGGCGTCCAGATCGGATTGCTGATCGGCGCCTCGACGCCGTAGCGCGCCCAGATCTTGGGATTGGTGAAGCCGATCTTGCGGCCAATCAGGCGCTCACCCTGCGCGATGCGAATGTCCATGATGCTCTTCACCACGTCGTAGCTGTCCGCGGCGGTCAATCCCGCGCTGGACGACAGCGGAGGAATCAACGTCGCCGTGGCACGCGCCTCGAGCAATTGGTGCGCGAGACGGTTGGCTTGCGTGGACATGAGCATGGCGGGACTCGATCGGATGGAAGTTCGCACACGTTTTTGCGCTGCGAAAGCAGCAACTTTACCGGCGCACAAGGGTGCGGACTTGCGCTAAGTCAAATGGGAAAAAGTGCGACCGTGCGGAAACGGCCCATTATAGGACCGATGTGCAAGCCCGCCGACGCAATTCATTTCATTACCGTATTTCTACGGATGACAGATTTTCAACTGCGCCGGGGAGACATGTTTGCGTGAGGTCGCAGCACATTGACTGGGAATTCGGCCTGAAGTTGCAGAACGACCATGCCGGATACGCAAGGTACCCGACATAGCGTCACCCTTGCTCCCAGAGATCTCCCGTGCCGGAACGCGGCGCCGTGACGCCGAAGTGAGTGTACGCACTCGGCGTGGCGATGCGTCCGCGCGGGGTGCGCTGCAGGTAGCCTTGCTGAATCAGATAAGGCTCGAGGACGTCTTCGATGGTGTCGCGCTCTTCGCCGATGGCCGCAGCGAGATTGTCGAGGCCGACCGGGCCGCCGTTGAACTTGAACAAAACGGCTTCCAGGAGCTTGCGGTCCATCACATCGAAGCCGACCGGGTCGACGTCCAGCATCTTCAGCGCCGCATCGGCCATGGCCTTGGTGATCTTGCCGTTGCCCTTCACTTCCGCGTAGTCCCGCACGCGCCGCAGCAGGCGGTTCGCGATACGCGGCGTGCCGCGGCTGCGCTTGGCGATTTCCAGCGCGCCGTCGTCGTCGATGGCGGCATTGAGCAGCGACGCGCTGCGGGTGACGATGCGCGCCAGTTCCGCGGGCGTGTAGAACTCCAGGCGTGCCACGATGCCGAAGCGGTCGCGCAGCGGATTGGTCAGCATGCCGGCGCGCGTGGTGGCACCGACCAGCGTGAAGGGCTGCAGGTCCAGCCGCACGGAACGTGCCGCCGGCCCTTCGCCGATCATGATGTCGATCTGGTAATCCTCGAGCGCCGGGTACAGGATTTCTTCCACCACCGGCGAGAGGCGGTGAATCTCGTCGATGAACAGCACGTCGTTCGGCTCGAGATTGGTCAGGAGCGCGGCGAGGTCGCCCGCCCGTTCCAGCACCGGGCCGGACGTCTGGCGCAGGTTCACGCCCATTTCGCGGGCGATGATGTGCGCCAGCGTCGTCTTGCCCAAGCCCGGCGGCCCGAACAGCAGCGTGTGGTCCAGCGCCTCGCGCCGCTTGCGGGCGGCGGCGATGAAAATTTCGAGCTGGCTGTGGATCTTTTCCTGGCCGACATATTCTTCCAGCTGCTTCGGACGCAAGGCGCGCTCGATCGCTTCTTCGTTGCTGGACGCCGGCGTCGCGGCAATGATCCGCTGTTCGGTGAGATTGTCGGTTTGAATGCTCATCGCATTTCCTTAAGCCTTCGTTTTTACGCTTTCGACAAGGCTTTCAATGCAAGCTTGATGCCTTCCGATACGCTGCTGCCCGCCGGCACCTGCTTCAGCGCCAGCGTCGCTTCCTTTTCGGAATATCCCAGGGCAATCAGCGCATTGAGAATGTCGGCCGTGGCATCGCTATGCACGATGCCGGCCGCGCCGAGGTCGGCGCCGAGCTTGCCCTTCAGTTCGAGCAGCAGGCGCTCGGCCGTCTTCTTGCCGATGCCGGGAATTCGCGTGAGACGGCCCGATTCCTGCAAGGTGATCGCTTGCGACAAATCCGCAACCGACATGCCGGAAAGAATCGACAGCGCCGTACGCGCCCCGACACCCGAGATCTTGATCAGCTGGCGGAACACGTTCCGCTCCTCCGCCGTGCCGAACCCGAACAGCAGGTGGGCGTCTTCGCGCACGGTGAGGTGCGTGAGCAGCAACACCCTTTCGCCCAGCGGCGGCAGGTTGTAAAACGTACTCATCGGCACGTCGACTTCGTAGCCGACGCCGTTGCAGTCGACGAGCAATTGCGGCGGATTTTTTTCGAGGAGGGTTCCGGACAGGCGGCCGATCATGGGGCAGGGAATCGTTGCGGTTTGCTTCCATGATACAGGACATTGCCACCGCTCCGGGACGGTGCGCGGGCAAGGATTTTTCCCGCGCGGACAGGCTCCAATAGGGAGCGGCCGCACGTAGCCGTCCACGCAGCAAAGGTCATTCGATGCATCCCACCCGCACTCGCATGCGCACCCTCACCGCCGAGCGGCAACGGCGGCCGGTGCTGGCGTTTTTCCTGACCGTGTTCGGCATTCTCTGGGCCCTGCCGATCACGCTGTTCGGCCTTGCACTGGCAGTGCCAATCCTGCTTTGGCGCGGTCGCGCGCAATGGATTCGCGGCCAGACGGTCGCCCTGCTGGTCCGCGGCCCACTTGCCGATTTCCTGCTGTCGCATCATCCCTTCGGCGCCATGACGGCGATGGCGCTCGGCCACGTCGTCATCAGCGAGGCGCAAGGCCTGTCGGCCCGCGTACTGGTGCACGAGTTGGAGCATGTGCGGCAGGCGTCGCGCTGGGGCATCGTATTTCCGCTCGCGTATCTGCTCTCGAGCGCCTGGGCCGCCCTGTGCGGCAAGGATGCCTACTGGCACAACGCGTTCGAGATTGCCGCGCGCAAGGCGGAAAAGCGGATTTAGCGGATTTAGCCAACGAGCCGGCCGCGCCGGACGCGCAGGCCTTTCTTGGCCAGCGCCGGCGCGAGGCCGCCGAGCGTCGAGAGTGCCTCGCCGCTGTGCGCATGGCAGATCGCCACGCCAAGCGCGTCGGCTGCATCGGTGCCCGGCAGGCCGGACAGCGACAGCAGGCGCTGCACCATGGCCTGCACCTGCGCCTTTTGCGCGCGGCCATGTCCCGCGACGGCTTGCTTGATCTGCAACGCGGTGTATTCCGCCACGCTCAGGTCGGCATGCACCAGCGCGCAGATTGCCGCGCCGCGCGCCTGCCCGAGCAGCAGCGTCGACTGGGGGTTCACGTTGACGAACACCTTCTCGATCGCTGCGCAGTCGGGGCGATAGGTGGCGATGATTTCCGACACGCCGGCAAGAATAGTCTTCAAGCGCTGCGGCAAGTCAGCGTCGGCCGTCTTGACGGTGCCCGAGGCGACGTAGCTGAGCTTCGTGCCGTGCTTTTCAATGATGCCGAAGCCGGTCGTGCGCAGGCCGGGGTCGATGCCGAGGATTTTCATTCTGGTTGGCCATTCCTGCGAACAGGAATGGCCTGAGACTTAGTGACTTAGTGACTTAGTGACGGAAATGGCGTGTGCCAGTGAACAGCATCACGACGCCGCGCTCATCCGCCGCATCGATCACTTCCTGATCACGCATCGAACCGCCCGGATGAATGACGCAGGTTGCGCCCGCATCGACGACCACGTCGAGGCCGTCGCGGAACGGGAAGAATGCATCCGACGCCACGGCCGAACCGGCCAAGGTGAGCCCGGCGTTCTGCGCCTTGATCGACGCAATGCGCGCCGAGTCCACCCGGCTCATCTGCCCTGCGCCCACGCCCAGGGTCATGCCGTTGGCGCAGAACACAATCGCATTCGACTTCACGAACTTGGCCACGCGCCAGGCGAACATCAGGTCTTGCATCTGCTGCGGCGTCGGCTGCTTCTTCGTCACCACCTTCAGCTCGGCCACGGCAACGTTCTTCGCATCCGGCGACTGCAGCAGCAGGCCGCCGCCGACACGCTTGAAGTCATACGCATTCACGGCAGCCGCCAGCGGAATCTCCAGCAGGCGCACGTTCTGCTTCGCCGCAAAAATCTGTTTCGCTTCGGCGGTAAACGAAGGCGCGATCAGCACTTCGACAAACTGCTTGGCCACCGCTTCGGCCGCCTTGCCGTCGCACTCCCGGTTGAACGCGATGATGCCGCCGAACGCCGAGGTCGGGTCGGTCTTGAATGCCTTGCTGTAGGCGTCGAGCGGGTCGGCACCGATGGCCACGCCGCAGGGATTGGCGTGCTTGATGATCACGCAGGCCGGCTCCTCGAAGGTCTTCACGCATTCCCATGCCGCGTCGGCATCGGCGATGTTGTTGTACGAGAGCTCCTTGCCCTGCAGCTGCTTGTAGTTGGCAAGCGAACCGGCCACCGGCGCCAGGTCGCGATAGAACGCAGCCGACTGATGCGGATTCTCGCCGTAACGCATCTCCTGCACCTTCTCGAAATGCAGGTTGAGCGTCTGCGGATAGGCGCTGCGCGTCGTGTGCTGCTTGTCCTCACCGAGCGCGGTGAGGTAGTTGGTGATGGCGCCGTCGTACTGCGCGGTATGCGCGAACACTTTCTTCGCCAACGCAAACTTGGTGTCGTAGCCGACCTCACCCTTGTTCGCCTTCATTTCGTCGAGCACGCGGCCGTAGTCGGCCGGATCGCACACGACCGCCACGTCCTTGTGGTTCTTCGCGGAGGAACGCAGCATGGTCGGACCGCCGATGTCGATGTTCTCGATCGCGTCCTCCAGCGTGCACTGCTCCTTCGCCACCGTCTGCTGGAACGGATACAGGTTCACCACCACCATGTCGATGGTCGGGATGCCGTGCTGCTGCAGCGCGGCCACATGCTCGGGCAGGTCGCGGCGGGCCAGAATGCCGCCATGCACCTTCGGATGCAGCGTCTTCACGCGGCCGTCGAGCATCTCCGGAAAGCCGGTGTAGTCGGCCACCTCGGTCACCTTCACGCCGTTGTCGGCCAGCAGCTTGGCCGTGCCGCCGGTGGACAGGATGTTCACGCCCATGGCGGACAGCGCCTTGGCGAAGTCGAGGACGCCCGTTTTGTCGGAGACGGAAATCAGTGCTTGTTTGATCATGATGAACGTGCAGGAAGTAAGAAATGCAAGACAGGAATCCATGCGGCACGGCGCCGCAGCCCGTGCGCGAATTCGTTTTCCGCGAGAGCGAACGCTTACAGCGCGCCGGTTACAGCAGGCCGTGCTGCTGCAGCTTCTTGCGCAGCGTGTTGCGGTTGATGCCCAGCATCTCCGCCGCGAGCGACTGGTTGCCCGCCGCACGTTCCATCACTGCTTCGAGGATAGGCCGCTCCACCGTGAACACCACCATTTCATAGACATTCGAGGGTTGCTGTTCGCCGAGGTCCCTGAAGTACTTCTCAAGGCTTTTCTTGACGACGTCCTGGATGTTGTCTTTGCTCATTGGTGTTCGTATTTTGGGGTCAGGCGGCCAGCTTGTGCGCGGCAAGGCCGTATTGTAACCGGTCGCCGTAGGCTGCCTGCGACGCGAAGAAGGCATCGACGGCGGCCAGCTGCTCCTCGCAGCTTTCGAGGCGGTTCATGCGCTGGCGGAAGTCTTCGCCGCCGGGGAGGTCGCGCACGTACCAGCCGATATGCTTGCGGGCCGTGCGCAGGCCCATGTAGTCGCCGTAGAAGGCGTAATGCGCGCGCAGATGTTCTTGCATGAGCGCGCGGACTTCGCTGACGAAAGGTGCCGGCAGGGTTTCACCGGTGCGCAGATAGTGATCGATCTCGCGGAAGATCCACGGCCGGCCTTGGGCGGCGCGGCCGATCATGACGGCATCGGCGCCGGTCCGCTCCAGCACGAACTTAGCCTTTTCCGGCGAGGTGATGTCGCCGTTGGCCACAACGGGAATCGACACCGTCGCCTTCACCGCTGCGATCGTTTCGTATTCGGCGTCGCCGCTGTAGCCGTCGGCACGCGTGCGGCCGTGCAGCGTGAGCATCGCGATGCCGGCATCCTCTGCCATCCGGGCGATGGCGAGCGCGTTCTTGTTCTGGCGGTTCCAGCCGGTGCGAAACTTGAGCGTCACCGGCACATCGACTGCGCTGACGACCGCCTTGAGAATCTCGGCCACCAAGGGCTCGTCCTGCAGCAGCGCTGAACCGCACCAGCTGTTGCAGACCTTCTTCACCGGGCAGCCCATGTTGATGTCGATAATCTGGGCGCCGCGCTCGACATTGAACGCCGCGCACGACGCCAGGATCGCTGGATCTGCGCCGGCAATCTGCACTGCCTTGGGCTCCATCTCGCCATCGTGATTGATGCGGCGCGCCGTCTTCTCGCTCGCCCACAGGCGCGGGTCGGAAGCGGCCATCTCGGACACGGCATAGCCCGCGCCCAGCTGCTTGCACAGCTGGCGGAACGGACGGTCCGTCACGCCCGCCATGGGCGCGACGAAGACGTTGTTGCGCAGGAGATAAGGTCCGATTTGCACAGTGGGAAGGGTCTTGCCGGGGAAACCGCTATTTTAGCGTCTCCGGCACTCGCCTTGGCGGCGAAGCTCGCCGCAGTGCAACACGGCTGGCTTGTCGCTTACTTGTCGCTTACTTGTCGCTTACTTGTCGATTTCGTCGAGCGCGTCAGACTCGAGCGCGGCAAGGTGAGCTACGTCGCCCCATTGCAGCAAGGTCAAACACTCGCCGTCCCAACGGAAGCGGTTGACGCTGGCATTGAAGATGTCGAAGTCGCGGGGCCGATCGAAGCTGATGCCTTGCGCGGCGCGATAGGCGCATTCGAGCACGCCGCCGTGCGCCACCATCGCCACCTTGCGGTAAGTGTTCTCGGACACGATGCGCACGATGGCGTCGACCGCGCGCGCATGGAATTCGCGCAGCGTCTCGGCGGTGTTCACGCCAGCCGGAAAGCGCGCATCGATCTCGCGCGCCTGCCAGGCGGCATAGGCTTCGGGAAAGCGCGCGCCGATATCGGCGTACAGCATGCCTTCGAAGGCGCCGTAGCAGCGCTCGCGCAGATCGTCGTCGATCTGCACCGCCATCCCGCGCGGCGCGGCGATCGCTTCGGCGGTCTGCCGCGCGCGCATCAGGTCGCTGGAGAAAATCGCATCGAGCGGTTCGTCACGCAATGCCATCCCGAGCGCACGCGCCTGGCGCACGCCTTCCTCGTTGAGCGGAATGTCGAGATGGCCCTGCAGGCGGCGCACCGCGTTCCAGGCGGTTTCGCCGTGGCGGATCAAAATAATTTCAGTCACGTTTGTCACGCTGCTCCAGGCATGGTGTTGCTGACGGCCGGGTTCAGCGAATACAAGCCCGTGATGCGCGCCTCGCCCAGCACATTGCCCTGGATGGCTTCGCGGACCTGCTGGCCGGTGAAGTTGCCGTTGACCGGCAGATGCTCGATGCCGAGCGCATACACCGTGAACACGTAGTGATGCACGATGGAGTCGTTCCACGGCGGGCACGGGCCGTCATAGCCGAAATAGTTGCCCTTCATGTCCTGGTCGTTCGCGAACCAGCCCGTGTAGTCATTGATGCCGTGCCGGCCCGGCAGCCCGCCACCGATCTCCGGCCCCGGCTTGCCGCGCGGGGTGATTTCGCGGCAGTACTGGCCGGCGGCGATCGAGGTCATGTCGGCCGGCAAATCGACCAGCACCCAGTGGTAAAAATCGACGCGCGGCAATTCCGCCGGCACGGTCTTGCCTTCCTGATTCACGTCGTCGCCGCGCGAAGGCACGTCGACATCGTGGCAGATCACGACGAAGGACTTGGTCCCGGCCGGCACATTGCTCCAGGCAAGATGCGGATTGTGGTTCGACGACATCGCCACATGCGAGGTCGGGTCCATGACGCAGAAGGCGAACTCGCCCGGAATGGCGGCGCCGTCCTTGAAGGAATCGCTCCAGACTTTCATCGTGATCTCCTTGTTGTTGACGTTGTGAGTGCTGTTGCTTCGGATCGCTGCGCCGCCCTTGCGTTCACCGAGTCATGCGGCCTTCGGCTTGATCTGCAGCCAGAACGTCACCGGCCCGTCGTTGGTCAGCGACACCTGCATGTCGGCGCCGAACTGACCGGTCGCAACGACCGGATGCCGCTCGCGCGCCTGCCGCACGAAGTAGTCGAACAGCCGCTTGCCCTCGTCCGGCGGCGCGGCCGGCGTGAACGACGGCCGGGTACCCGACTGCGTGTCCGCGGCCAGCGTGAACTGCGGCACGAGCAACAAACCGCCGCCGACGTCGGCGACGCTGCGGTTCATCTTGCCGGCGTCGTCCGAGAACACGCGATACGACAGCAGCTTGGCGAGCAGTGTATCGGCTTCCCTTTCGCTGTCGTTGCGTTCCGCGCAAACCAGGACCATCAGTCCTGCGCCGATGGCGCCGACGGTCGCGCCGGCAACATCGACCTGCGCACGGGTCACGCGCTGCAGCAAGGCAATCATGCCAGCGTGACGCGCGCGAACTTGCGCTTGCCCACCTGCAGCACGAAGGTGCCGGCGTCGACCTTCAAGGCCTTGTCGCTGATCGTCGCGCCGTCGATGCGCACGCCGCCCTGCTCCACCATGCGCAGCGCTTCGGAGGTCGACGGACACAACCCGGCCTGCTTCAGCAACTGACCGATGCCGAGCGGCGCACCATTCAGCGACACTTCCGGGATGTCATCCGGAATGCCGCCCTTGGCGCGGTTGTTGAAGTCGGCCAGCGCGTCCTCGGCCGCCTGCTTGTTGTGGAAGCGCGTGACGATTTCCTGCGCCAGCAGCACCTTGATGTCGCGCGGGTTGCGACCGCCTTCGACATTCTTGCGGAACTCGGCGATCTCGCCGAGCGAGCGGAACGACAGCAGCTCGTAGTAGCGCCACATCATCTCGTCGGAAATACTCATCAGCTTGCCGAACATCGTGTTCGCCGGTTCGGTAATGCCGATGTAATTGTTCTTTGACTTCGACATCTTCTCGACGCCGTCCAGCCCTTCGAGCAGCGGCATCGTGAGGATGCATTGCGGCTCCTGGCCGTAGTCCTTCTGCAGTTCGCGCCCGACCAGCAGGTTGAACGTCTGGTCGGTGCCGCCGAGTTCGAGGTCGGACTTCAGCGCGACCGAGTCGTAACCCTGCATCAGCGGATACAGCAGTTCATGTACCGAAATCGGCGTGCCGGCTTTGAAACGCTTTGTAAAGTCTTCACGTTCCAGAATGCGCGCAACGGTATATTTCGCCGCCAGCTGAATCATGCCGCGCGCACCGAGCGGGTCCGACCACTCGGAGTTGTAGCGGATTTCCGTGCGCGCCGGATCGAGCACCAGGCTCGCCTGCGCGAAGTAGGTTTTCGCGTTCTCCTCGATCTGTTCGCGGG
>SPQI01000419.1 GCA_004570315.1 Oxalobacteraceae bacterium OM1
CGACATCGCCGCCGCGCCCGAGCCAGCCGATGTCGTTCTCGCCGAAGCGCCCGTCCGGCTCGAGCCCGAGCACCCGGGCGAGCTGGACGTTGTTGCCGAACTCCGGATGGCTGTCCAGCGGCAAATGATACGCAAAAAGGTTGATGTCGTGCGAAAGAAGCAACTTAAGGCGCCGGTACTTGGTGGCGACGACCCGCGCGTCCTCGCCGCGCCAGAAGTAGCCATGGTGGACCAGGATGGCGTCCGCCCCTTCTGCTGCTGCCGCCTCGAGCAAGGCGAGGCTGGCCGTCACGCCCGTGACCAGCTTGCCGATGACAGGCTTGCCTTCGACCTGGAGGCCATTTGGGCAATAGTCGCGAAACCGGTTAATATCGAGCGTTTGCGCGAGATACTCGCCTAACTTGTCCCTCTCTACCGTTCCACCATCCATTCTTTCCACCTGTATGCGACGCCTCTGGCTCTTGTTTGCCCAAACCGTCACGGTCGGCCTGGCGCTGTGGTTCATTGTAACGAGCCTCAAACCGGAATGGGTCATGCGCTTTGCCGGCGGGGATCGCACGCGAGGCAGCATCGCTTCGGTGCCGGTGGTGGAGGCGACGGGCAATGCGTCGCCCGGGCAGGGTTCGTATCGCGAGGCGGCACGCCGGGCGATGCCGGCGGTGGTCAACATCTTCACGACCAAGGAAGCACGCCAGCCGCGCACGCCGTTCATGGAAGACCCCCTGTTCCGGCGCTTCTTCGGTGACCAGCAGGAGGACCGCCAGTTCAGTTTGGGCTCGGGCGTGGTGGTCAGCCCGCAAGGCTATATCCTGACCAACAACCACGTGATCGAAACGGCAGATGAGATCGAGGTCGCGCTCGCCGACGGGCGCAAGGCGAGCGCCAAAGTGGTGGGCGCGGACCCGGAAACCGATCTGGCGGTCATCAAGGTCGAGCTGCCGAATCTGCCCACCATCACGCTGGGGCATGCGGAGCAGGCGCGCGTGGGCGACGTCGTGCTCGCGATCGGCAATCCGTTCGGCGTCGGGCAGACGGTCACGATGGGTATCGTCTCGGCGCTGGGCCGCAATCATCTCGGCATCAACACCTTCGAAAACTTCATCCAGACCGACGCAGCAATCAATCCCGGCAATTCGGGTGGCGCCCTGATCGACGCCTCCGGCAATCTGCTCGGCATCAACACCGCCATCTATTCGCGCAGCGGCGGCTCGCTCGGGATCGGTTTTGCGATTCCCATGACGACGGCGAAGAGCGTGATGGAATCGATCATCAGCACTGGCCAGGTCATCCGCGGCTGGATCGGGGTCGAGCCGCAAGACATCACGCCCGAGCTGGCCGAAAGCTTCGCACTGAGCCGCAAGTCCGGCGCGATCATCGCAGGCGTGCTCAAGGGCGGACCGGCGGACCGCGCCGGCATGCGTCCGGGCGACATCCTCATCGCGGTGGACGGTAAGCCGGTCACGGACACCACCGACATGCTGAACCTCATCGCCCAGCTCACGCCGGGCAGCAAGGCCCGCATGACGGTGCTGCGCAAGAGCCAGGAAACCGCCATCGACGTCCTGGTCGGGAAGCGGCCGAAGCCGCGCCGCGAAGAACAGCAGCCAGAATAAAAAGGAGGCGGCACGATGCACGTGCGCGACTTGATCCAGTTTCTCGGGGAACTGTCAGAGAACAACAACCGCGCGTGGTTCGTGATGAACAAGCCGCGCTACGACATCCTGCGCGCGGAATTCCTCGAGCTGGTGACGAAGCTGATCGGCGACCTTGCGAAATTCGATCCCGAGGTGGCGGACTGCAATCCGAAGAAGGCGCTGTTCCGCATCAATCGCGACATCCGCTTCTCGAACGACAAGAGTCCATACAAGACTTATTTTTCCGCGGCGATCACGGCCAGCGGCCTCAAGAAGCCGAGCCAGGGCGGCGGGCCGGCGTATTACTTTCACATCGATGCCGAAGGCAAGCTGCTGATCGCCGGGGGCGAGTACATGCCGCCGGCGGATCGCCTGAAGAAGATCCGCGAACACGTCGTGGCGGACGCTCCAGGCTTCTCGAAGGTGTTGAAGACAAAGCGCTTCAAGGAGCGCTACGGGGACTTGCAGGAGGAAGGCAAGCTGATGCGGCCGCCGAAAGGCTTCGATGTCGATGCACCGCATGTCGAGTACCTGAAGCTCAAGAGCTTCATCGCCTGGACCGAGACGCCGATCGCGAAGACGATTCCGGATGATCTCGGGAAGGAACTCGTGGCCGGCTTCAAGGATGCCTATCCGCTGGTGGCCTGGCTGCGTCAGGCCAAGTAATCAGGCGCTTTCGCTGGATTCACGCGGCTGGGTCGCGCGCACGAACAGCGGCGCAATCAGCAAGCCGATTTCATACAACAGGCAGATCGGCACGGCCAGCAGCAGCTGGCTCATGATGTCCGGCGGCGTCACGACGGCCGCGATGACGAAGGCGCCGACGATCACGTAAGGACGGATGGAGCGCAGTTTCTCGACCGTGATCAGGCCCATGCGCACCAGCACGATGACGATGACCGGCACCTCGAAGGTCACGCCGAAAGCGATGAACAAGGTCATCACGAAGCTGAAGTAGCTTTCGATGTCCGGCGCGACGGTGATCGACTTCGGCGCGAATTCGTTGATGAACTTGAAGATCACGCCGAACACGAAGAAATAGCAGAACGCGACGCCGACCAGGAACAGGATCGACGACGACACCACCAGCGGCGCGACCAGCCGCTTCTCATGCTCGTAGAGACCGGGGGCGATAAAGGCCCACGCCTGGTACAACACGATCGGCAGCGCCAGCAGGAAAGCGACCAGCAAGGTCACCTTCACGGGGATCAGGAAGGGTGTGATGACGCCGGTGGCGATCATCTTGCTGCCGGCGGGCAGCGCCAGCATCATCGGGGCAGCCATCACGTCGTAGATCTGCGCAGCGAACGGCATCAGGCACAGGAAGACCACGATGACGGCGATGCTCGCCTTCATGATGCGGTTGCGCAGTTCGACCAGGTGCGAAATGAAGGTTTCGCTCGCCTCGGCGTTGGAATGTTCGTCTGCCATGGCTTACTGGAAGAAGTTGCGGGTGCCGCTGGAGCGGCGATATTTGGCGACGCGCGCGGCGCCGGAGATTACGCGAGTGCGGCGCCCGTTCTGGTGCTTGTACCAGGCGGGCACGGCGGAGCTGCGTGCCAGTTTCTTGCGGCGGAAATCCTTCGCCTTGACCGCATGCTGGTCGGGCGTGGGCGTGTCGAGCAAGGGATTGCGCAGCGAATCCTGCAACTCGGTGTTCAGGTTCGCTACGTTCTGGGCGATGGTCTGTTCGACGCTGGTCGCCGCTTCCTGCACGTCCTTGTGCATCTTGCGCAGCTCTTCCAGCTCGATCTCGCGGCTGACTTCGGCCTTGACGTCGTTGATGTAGCGCTGCGCCCGGCCGAACAGCGTCCCGGCCATGCGCGCGACCTTGGGCAGGCGTTCGGGGCCGACGACCACGAGGGCGACGACGCCGATCAGTGCGAGTTTGGAAAGACCGAGATCAATCATGGCAGGGGCGGACGTTCAGCGGCAGGATTGCCCGACGTGCCGCACATGGCGGCAGGAAGGGAACGCAGCCGCCGGCGGGAGGGGAGGCAATCAGCTCTTCTTTTCTTTGGCTTCGACGTCGATGGCGGAGCGCTCGGCGGTCTTGTCTTCCTCGCCTTTCACGCCATCCTTGAAGCCCTTGACGGCCTTGCCGAGATCGGAACCGATGTTGCCCAGCTTCTTGGTGCCGAAGACCAACATCACGATCACCAGCACGATCAGCCAGTGCCAAATGCTAAACGAACCCATGTCTTTCTCCTAAGCGGACGCAAGCGCCCTATTCGAAACTTATCGCTGCCCGCGCCACGGACGCGGCCCGCCGATTACGTGCAGATGAAGATGGTACACCTCTTGGCCACCGTCCGGCCCGGTGTTGAACAGCGTCTTGAAGCCGCCGCTGCCGGTGCCGTCGCCGTTAGTCACATAGCCGCAGCCTTGCTCGGCTGCAAGCTTGGGCGCAAGCAACATCATTTTACCCAAGAGCGCCTGATGCTGGTCGCTGCATTCGGCCAGCGACGGGACGTGCAGCTTCGGTACGATCAGCAGATGCACGGGTGCGGCGGGATTGATGTCGTGGAAGACGATCACGTCATCGTCTTCGTAGACGGTCTTCGACGGGATCTGCTTTGCGGCGATCTTGCAGAAAATGCAGTCGGTCATGATGTCTCTCGCGTGTCGTGATGATGGCTTCAGTCGCCGTTGCGCTCGCGCTCGATCAGCTTGCGATTGGCTTTTTCCTCGATGCCCGAGATGCCTTCGCGGCGCGCCAGTTCGTCGATCACCTGCTGCGGCGTAAGATTGAATTGCGCCAGCATGATGAGGGAATGGAACCAGAGGTCGGCGCACTCGTAGAGCACCTTCGACGGATCGCCGCCGGCACGCACGTCCTTGGCGGCCATTACGGTCTCGGTGGCTTCTTCGCCGATCTTCTTGAGAATCGCGTCGTCGCCCTTCGAGAAGAGACGGGCGACATAGGACTTGTCGGGATCGCCGCCGTTGGCGAGCTTGCGCGATTCGATGATCGCGGCCAGGCGGTTCAGGGTGTCGCTCATGCGTTTATTTGGTGTAGATCTGTTCGGGGTCCTTCAGGACCGGATCGACCGCCTGCCACTCGCCGCTCTTGGCGGTGCCTTCGAATTTTTGAAAGAAGCAGGAATGGCGGCCGGTGTGGCAGGCGATATTATCGACCTGCTCTATTTTCAGGAGGATGACATCCTCGTCGCAGTCGAGCCGGATCTCGCGCACTTTCTGCACATGGCCCGATTCTTCGCCCTTGTGCCAGAGCTTCTTGCGCGAGCGGCTCCAGTAGACGGCCTCGCCCAGCTCGACGGTGCGCGCCAGCGCCTCGCGGTTCATCCAGGCGAACATCAGCACGTCGTTGGAGCCTACTTCCTGGGCGATCACCGGCACCAGGCCGTGCTCATCCCACTTGACCTTGTTGAGCCACTTCGCGCGCGTATTGATGGCAGGCGCCGTCATGCCAGCCTCATTGGAATGCCCTGATCGGCCATGAAGCGCTTGGCTTCCTGCACGGTGTGCTGGCCGTAGTGGAAGATACTGGCGGCGAGCACCGCATCGGCCTTGCCCTGCTTGACACCGTCGGCGAGGTCCTGCAGGCCGCCGACGCCGCCGGAGGCGATGACGGGGATCGAGACGGCATCCGACACCGCACGCGTCAGTGCGAGATCGAAGCCGCTCTTTGTGCCGTCGCGGTCCATGCTGGTCAGCAGGATTTCGCCGACGCCATGCTGTTCCATCTTCTGCGCCCACTCGACGACGTCGAGGCCGGTCGGCTTGCGGCCGCCGTGGGTGAAGACTTCCCACTTGCCTTCGCCGGTACGCTTGGCGTCGATGGCGACCACGATGCACTGCGAGCCGAAGCGCGCGGCGGCATCGGCCACCATCTGCGGATTGGCCACGGCGGTGCTGTTGACGCTGATCTTGTCGGCGCCCGCATTAAGCAGGCGGCGCACGTCGTCCACAGTGCGCACGCCGCCGCCGACGGTCAGCGGAATGAAGACCTGCGAGGCGACGTCTTCGATGATGTGCAGGATCAGGTCGCGGCCGTCGGAGGTTGCGGTGATGTCGAGAAAAGTAATTTCATCGGCCCCCTGCTCGTCATAGCGGCGCGCGATTTCCACCGGATCGCCGGCGTCGCGCAGCTCGACGAAATTGACGCCCTTCACGACGCGGCCGGCGGTCACATCGAGGCAGGGGATGATGCGTTTCGCCAGGGTCATGCTTCGTCTTCTTCCGCCTCTTCCAGGCCGCTGAGCACGTCCGCGCGGGCTTGGCCCTCGCGCAGGTTGAGCGTGCCTTCGTAAATGGAGCGCCCGCAAATCACGCCTTCGATGCCTTCGTCCTGCACCGCGCAGAGCGCTTCCACGTCCTTGATGCTGTGCAGGCCGCCGGAGGCGATCACGGGAATGGTCATGCTGCGGGCGAGCTTGACGGTGGCGTCGATGTTCACGCCGGCCATCATGCCGTCGCGGCCGATGTCGGTGTAGACGATGGCTTCGCAGCCGTAGTCTTCGAATTTCCGGGCGAGGTCGATCACTTCATGGCCGGAGAGCTTGCTCCAGCCGTCGGTCGCCACCTTGCCGTCCTTGGCATCGAGGCCGACGATGATCTGGCCGGGGAAGGCGCTGCAGGCGTCGTGCAGGAAGCCGGGGTTCTTCACCGCGGCCGTGCCGATGATGATGTACGAGAGGCCGTCGTCAAGGAAGCGCTCGATGGTGTCGAGGTCGCGAATGCCGCCACCGAGCTGGATCGGCACTTCGTCCGTGTCGTTTTCCGCTGCGAAATCGCGCACTGCCTTGATGATGGCTTTCACTGCCGGCTCGTTCTTCGGCTTTCCGGCGAACGCGCCGTTCAGGTCGACCAGGTGCAGCCGCCGCGCGCCTTGCGCCAGCCAATGTCGCGCCATCTGCGCGGGGTCGTCCGAGAACACGGTGGCTTGGTCCATATCGCCTTGTTTCAGGCGCACGCAATGGCCGTCCTTGAGGTCGATGGCAGGGATGAGCAGCATGGCTACAGTGAGTGTGGTTGGTTGATCAAGTCACTTCAGGAATGAAGCTCGGGTACAGCATATCGGCGAACGGACTACGGGTTCCAGTGTGCGAAATTCTTGTACAGCTGCAGGCCAGCGGCCGCGCTCTTTTCTGGGTGAAACTGGGTCGCGAAAATGTTGTCTTTGGCCACTACGCTGGCGAAGGGTTGACCGTAGACCGTCTCGCCGGCGGTGTGGCTCGGGTCGGCGGGCTCGGCGTAGTAGCTGTGCACGAAATAGAAGTAACTGTTGTCGTCAATGCCATTCCACAGCGGATGGGACAGGGTTTGCCGAACCCGGTTCCAGCCCATCTGCGGCACCTTGAAACGCGAGCCGTCTTCCTGCGTCAGGCCGTCCAGCTGGAAACGCACCACTTTACCGGGCAGCAAACCCATGGCCTGCACGTCGCCCTCTTCGCTCCAGTCGAACAGCAGCTGCTCGCCTACGCACACGCCGAGCAGCGGTTTGCTGCGCGTGAACTCGGCGACGGCGTCCTGCAAGCCCGATTCGCGCAGGCAGCGCATGCAGTCGCGCATCGCGCCCTGGCCCGGCAGCACGAGGCGGTCGGCAGATTGAATATCGGCCAGTTCGCCGGAAATCTTCACATCGGCTTCCGGCGCGACATGGCGCAGCGCCTGCGCCACCGAGCGCAGGTTGCCCATGCCGTAATCCACTACAACGATCTTGTTCATGTCGCTCGCGCCGCGCTTACAGGCTGCCTTTCGTCGAGGGAATCGTGCCCGCCGCGCGGGAATCGAGTTCGGCCGCCATGCGCAGGGCGCGGCCGAAGGCCTTGAAGACGGTTTCGCATTGATGGTGAGCGTTGTCGCCGCGCAGGTTATCGATGTGCAAGGTGACCAGCGCGTGATTGACGAAGCCCTGGAAAAATTCACGTGTGAGGTCGACGTCGAAGCCGCCGATCATGGCGCGCGTGAACGGCACGTGGAATTGCAGGCCGGGACGGCCGGAAAAATCGACGACCACGCGCGAGAGCGCTTCGTCGAGCGGCACGTAAGCATGGCCGTAGCGGCGAATGCCCTTCTTGTCGCCGATCGCCTTCGCGACCGCCTGGCCGAGCGTGATGCCGACGTCTTCCACCGTGTGGTGGGCGTCGATGTGCAGGTCGCCCTTGGCGTCGATGTCGAGGTCGATCAGCCCGTGGCGGGCGATCTGGTCGAGCATGTGGTCGAGGAAGGGGACGCCGGTGTTGAGGTTTTGCCGGCCGGTACCGTCGAGATTGATCACGACGCGGATCTGCGTCTCGTTGGTTTTGCGGACAATCTCGGCAACGCGTGAGGTGGACATGATGTGAAATGAAAAATTACGGAGCGAGCGATGCATTCAGCGCATCGAGGAACACGGCATTCTCTTCCGGAGTGCTGACAGTCACCCGCAGGCAATTTTCGAGCAATGGGTGCATTTTACCGACATTTTTAATCAAAACCTTGTGCGCCAACAACGACGCAAAGACCGCATCTGCGCTATGGCGGCCTTGCTGCAGACGTACAAGGAGGAAGTTGGCGGCGGACGGACAAACTTCAACACCGGGCAGCGCCGCGAGAGCGAGCGCCAGCTTTTCGCGCTCGGCGCGCAGCAGCGCGGCCTGCTCGTCGAGCACGTCGACGTGATCGAGAACGAATTCGGCAGCCGCCTGCGTGAGTACGTTGACGTTGTACGGCGGGCGCACCTTGTCGAACTCGGCCAGCAGCGCGGGCGCTGCCGACATGTAGCCGAGCCGGATGCCGGCCAGACCGAGCTTGGAGACGGTGCGCATGACGACCATATTGGCGAACTCCGGCAGGCGCGGCATGAAGCTGGTCTGCGCGAACGGCTGGTAGGCCTCGTCGACGACCACGATGCCGCTGTCGCCGGCAGCCTCGATGATGGTGACCATGTCGGCCGCGTCGAACAGATTGCCGGTCGGGTTGTTCGGGTAGGCGAGGTAAGTGATCGCTGGCTTATGCTCCTTCACCGCCGCCAGCATGGCCGGCAGATCAAGCGAGAAATTCGGCTTGAGCGGCACGCCGACAAATTGCAGGCCCGCGAACTTGGCGGACATCCCGTACATCACGAAACCCGGCAGCGGCGCGAGCACGGTGGCGCCGGGCTTGGCGCAGGCGACCGACAGCATGGTGATCAGTTCGTCCGAGCCGTTGCCGAGCACGACGTCGTAGCCGGCCGGCACGCCCAGCCCCGCGCAGATCTTGCGCTTCAGTTCGGCATAGGACGGCACCGGATAGCGGGTCATCGCGACGTCGGCCAGGCGCTGCCCGAGTTCGGCGCGCAGCGCATCGGGCAGCGTGTACGGGTTTTCCATTGCGTCGAGCTTGACGAAGCCCTCCGACGCCGGAACGTGGTAGGCCGACAAAGCCCGGACTTCCGGGCGGATGATGTTTTCGATCAGTGACATGGCATTAAGGTCGTTAGGCGACCAGGTCGTCGAGCGCGGCGATGCGCGAGGCGATCAGTTCGCAGTATTGCGGATTCAGTTCGAAGCCGACGTAATGGCGGCCGCAGCGCCGCGCCGCCACCGCCGTCGTGCCGCTGCCCATGAAGGGGTCGAGCACCACGCCGTCCGGCGGGCAGGAGGCTTTGACCATGCGCTCGACGATTTCCAGCGGCTTCTGCGTCGGATGGTCGGCGCGCTCGCGGTGTTCGCGGTGCAGGCGCGAGACGCTCCAGACGTCCTTCGGGTTATAGCCGATTTCCAGCCACTTCGCGCCCACGAAGATGGAGCGCGAGCGGGCCTTCTTGGTCTCGGCGTCGTAGGGAATGCGCACGGCGTCGAGGTCGAAATGGTAATCCTTCGCCATGGCGAAGAAGCCGATGGTGTCGTGCACCGACGAGAAGCGGCGGGTACTGCCGCCCATCGAGGGCACGCGGCGATCCCAGACGATTTCGTTGATCATCAGCATGCGCTGCTTGAGCATGACGAAAATCTCCGGCGAATAGCGCCAGGTGAGAAAGATGTAGAGGCTGCCGTTGGGCTTGAGCTTAGGCAGCGCGGCATCGATCCATTGCTCGGTCCAGCGCAGGTATTCGGCGGCGGCGAGCTTGTCGGAATCGTTGCCGTAGTCCTTGCCGAGGCCATAGGGCGGATCGGCGATGAGCAGGTCGACGCTGCCGTCGGGAATGCGCGCGAAGCCCTGCAAGGCGTCTTCGCAGAAGACCTTGTCGAGCCAGGGCGTCATTGCGCGCGCCGCGGCGTCATTTGAGCCGGTACTCCGCCGACATGGCGTGCGCCTGCAGTCCTTCGCCGTAGGCCAGCTCGGCCGCGACCTTGCCCAGCGTCTGCGCGCCGGCTTCGCTGACCTCGATGATGCTCGATCGCTTCTGGAAGTCGTACACGCCGAGCGGCGACGAGAAGCGCGCGGTGCGCGAAGTGGGCAGCACGTGGTTCGGGCCGGCGCAGTAATCGCCCAGCGCTTCCGACGAGAAGCGGCCGAGGAACATCGCGCCGGCGTGGCGGATCTTGTCGGCCCAGCGCTGCGGTTCGGCGGCGGAGATTTCGAGGTGCTCGGCGGCGATGTGGTTGGCGATCTCGCAGGCCTCGTCCATGTCGCGCACCTTCACCATCGCGCCGCGGTTGGCGAGCGAGGTGCGGATGACTTCATGGCGCGGCATCGCATCGAGCTGGCGGTCGACGCTGGCCTGCACTTTAGCGATGTAATCGGCGTCGGGACACAGCAGGATGGATTGCGCAAGCTCGTCGTGTTCCGCTTGCGAGAACAGGTCCATGGCGATCCAGTCGGGATCGGTGGTGCCGTCGCAGATGACCAGAATTTCCGAGGGGCCGGCGATCATGTCGATGCCGACGATACCGAACACGCGGCGCTTGGCAGCGGCCACATAGGCATTGCCCGGGCCGACGATCTTGTCCACCTGCGGGATAGTCGCGGTGCCGTAGGCCAGCGCGCCGATGGCTTGCGCGCCGCCGATCGTGAACACGCGGTCCACGCCGGCGATCGCCGCGGCGGCCAGCACGAGTTCGTTCTTCACGCCGTCCGGCGTCGGGACGACCATGATGACTTCCTGCACGCCGGCGACTTTGGCCGGGATCGCATTCATCAGCACGGACGACGGATAGGCCGCCTTGCCGCCAGGGACATAGATGCCCACGCGATCCAGCGGCGTGACCTTCTGGCCGAGCACCGTGCCGTCGGCTTCGGTGTAGCGGAAACCGTCCGAGCCGCATTCCTGCTTCTGCCGCTCGTGGTAGGCGCGCACACGGTCGGCGGCGGTCTGCAGCGCCGCGCGACGAGCCGGCGCCAGGCTGTTGAGCGCGGCGCGCAACGCGTCCTTGCCGATTTCCAGTGCAGCGACACTCGGCGCGCTGAGGCGATCGAAGCGGTTGGTGCAGTCGAGCACGGCGGCGTCGCCGCGCGCCTTCACGTCGGCCAGGATCTGCGCGGCGGCGCGATCGATGGCTTCGTCTTCGCTCGCTTCGAAGGCGAGCACGGCGGACAGGCGCGCGCGGAAATCCGGCGCGGTGGAATCGAGTTGGCGAATGGAAACGGGCATGGTCAGGCCATTGTCGATGAAGCGGCTTCGAAGGCTTGCAAGATGGGTTGCAGGCGCTCGCGCTTCAGTTTCAGCGCCGCCTGGTTCACCACGAGGCGCGACGAGATGTCCATGATGTGCTCGACCTCGACGAGGTTATTCGCCCGCAGCGTGCTGCCGGTGGAGATGAGGTCGACGATGGCGTCCGAGAGACCGACTAGCGGCGCCAGTTCCATCGAGCCGTAGAGCTTGATCAGATCGACGTGCACGCCCTTGGAGGCGAAGTGCTCGCGCGCGCAGTTCACGTACTTGGTCGCCACGCGCAGCCGCGCGCCCTGGCGCACCGCGTTGGCGTAATTGAAGCCGGCCGGCACCGCGACCGACAGACGGCACTTCGCGATGTTCAGATCAATCGGCTGGTACAGCCCTTCCCCGCCGTGCTCGAGCAGCACGTCCTTGCCGGCGACGCCGAAATCGGCCGCGCCGTATTGCACGTAGGTCGGCACGTCGGACGCCCGCACGATGATGACGCGGATGTCCGCATCGCTGGTCGGCAGGATGAGTTTGCGCGAACGCTCCGGGTCTTCGGTGACGGTGATGCCGGCGGCCTGCAGCAGCGGCAGCGTCTCTTCGAAGATGCGGCCCTTGGACAGCGCGAGCGTGAGTTGGCGGCTCATCCCTTGACCCGTTCAATGTTGGCGCCCACGGCGGAGAGCTTGGCTTCCATGCGGTCGTAGCCGCGGTCGAGGTGGTAGATGCGGTCGACCAGCGTCTGACCTTCCGCGGCCAGCGCGGCGATGACAAGCGACGCCGAGGCGCGCAGGTCGGTCGCCATCACCGGTGCGCCGACCAGCTTGTCGACGCCGTTGACGATGGCCGTGTGGCCGTCGATGGCGATGTTCGCGCCCAGGCGGTTGAGCTCCTGCACGTGCATGAAGCGGTTCTCGAAGATGGTTTCCGTCACGTGGCTGGCGCCGTCGGCGATGCAGTTGAGCGCCATGAACTGCGCCTGCATGTCGGTCGGGAAGCCAGGATATTCGGTCGTGCGGAAGCTGATGGCGCGGGGGCGTGCCGACATCTGCAGGCGGATCCAGTCCGGGCCGGTGGTGATGATGGCGCCGGCTTCGCGCAACTTGTCGAGCGCGACGTCGAGGATGTCGCTGCGCGTCTGCGTGAGCGTGACGTCGCCACCGGCGGCCGCTGCCGCGCAGAGGAAGGTGCCGGTTTCGATGCGGTCCGGAGTGACGGTGTGCGTCGCGCCGTGCAGGCGTTCGACGCCCTGCACCAACAGACGGTCGGTGCCGATGCCGGAGATCTGTGCGCCCATGGCGACCAGCAAGTTCGCAAGGTCGGTCACTTCCGGCTCGCGCGCTGCATTTTCCAGCACCGTCTCGCCTTCCGCGAGCGCGGCGGCCATGAGCAGGTTTTCGGTGCCGGTGACGGTGATCATGTCGGTCACGATGCGCGCGCCGCGCAGCTTTTTCGCCTTGGCGTGAATGTAGCCGGCTTCGATGTTGATCTCGGCGCCCATCGCCTGCAGGCCCTTGATGTGCTGGTCCACCGGACGCGAGCCGATGGCGCAGCCGCCCGGCAGTGAAACCCGCGCTTCGCCGAAGCGCGCCAGCAGCGGACCGAGCACCAGGATGGATGCACGCATGGTCTTCACCATTTCGTACGGCGCTTCGTAGTTGTCGATGGCCGCGCCGTTCAATGCGAAGCGTTCGCCATCCTGTTCGGCGCGCAGGCCCATCTGCCGCAGCAGCTTGAGCATGGTGTTGACGTCTTGCAGGTTGGGCACGTTCGACAGGTGCACCGTCTCGGCCGTCAGCAGGCCGGCGCAAAGGATGGGCAGCGCCGCGTTCTTGGCGCCGGAAATCTTGATGTCGCCGGCCAGGCGCTTGCCGCCAGTGATGAGGAGCTTGTCCATTATTTCTGGAATTCTTCCGGGGTGAGGGTTTTCATCGACAGCGCGTGGATTTCCTCGCGCATGCGGTCGCCGAGCGCAGCGTAGACGATCTGGTGGCGCTGGATCGGACGCTTGCCGGCAAAGGCCGACGATACGATGACAGCCTGGAAATGCTGGCCGTCGCCCTCCACTTCCAGATGGGTGCAATCGAGGCCGGCGGCGATGTAGCTCTTCACGAGCTCGGGGGTAGGTAGCATGTCATGCCCTCTTGGTGAGCGCAGCGGGTTCAGTGGCGCAGTTTGTAGCCGCCCTTGAGCAAATTGATTGCAAACGTGGCGAGCACCGCAAAGAACACCGCGACGATGGCGAAACTGGTGACGGGATGGATGTCCGACTTGCCGAAGAAGCCGTAACGGAAGCCGTCAATCATATAAAAAAACGGATTGAAATGGGACACCGCCTGCCAGAACGGCGGCAGCGAGTGGATGGAATAGAACACGCCGCTCAGGAAGGTTGCCGGCATGATCAGGAAGTTCTGGAAGGCGGCGAGCTGGTCGAACTTTTCCGCCCAGATGCCGGCGATCAGGCCCATGGTGCCGAGGATGGCGGCGCCCAACAAGGCGAACGTCACGATCCACACGGGCGCGACGAAAGACAGGTGCGCGAACCAGGCGGTGATGACGAAAACGCCAAGACCGACCGCGAGGCCGCGCACGACGGCGGCCAGCACATAGGCCGCGAACATGTCCCAATGCGACAGCGGCGGCAGCAGCACGAACACGAGGTTGCCGGTGATCTTCGACTGGATCAGCGAGGACGAGCTGTTGGCGAAGGCGTTCTGCAGCACGCTCATCATCACCAGTCCGGGAATCAGGAAGGACGTGTACTTCACGTCCGGATAGACCTGTACGCGGTCCTCGAGCACGTGGCCGAAGATCAGCAGGTACAGCATCGCCGTCAGGATGGGCGCGGTGATGGTCTGCGTCGCGACTTTCCAGAAGCGCAGCACTTCCTTGTAGAACAGCGTCTGGAAGCCGGTCATTTCTCGCCCTCCATGATCTGGATGAACACGTCTTCCAGGTCGGCTTGGTGCAATTGCATGTCGTCGATGACGGCGCCGGACTGGCGCAGCGCGGCGAGGATGGGCTCGACTTCGCTGTAGTCGTTCACGCGCAACGTGTACTTGCTGCCGGCGACCAGCTCGTCGGGATGCGACACCAGCGGCTTGAGGCTGTCGGGCAGCGCACCTTGCGCGAGATGCACGACGAGCTGGGAGCCGGAGATGCGGCGGATCAGCGCGGACGTGGAGTCGAGCGCGACCACCTTCCCGCCCTTGAGCATGGCGATGCGATTGCACAGCGCCTGCGCTTCTTCGAGGTAGTGCGTCGTCAGCACGATGGTGTGGCCTTCGCGGTTCAGGCGCGAAATGAACTTCCACAGCGTCTGGCGCAGCTCCACGTCCACGCCGGCGGTCGGCTCGTCGAGCACGATGACGGGCGGCTTGTGCACCAGCGCCTGGGCCACCAGCACGCGGCGCTTCATGCCGCCGGAGAGCGCGCGGGTGTTGGTGTCGGCCTTGCTGGTGAGGTCGAGGTTGGCCATGACCTCGTCGATCCAGTCGTCGTTGTTCTTCAGGCCGAAGTAGCCGGATTGCATGCGCAGGGTTTCGCGCACGGTGAAGAACGGATCGAACACCAGTTCCTGCGGAACGACGCCGAGGCGCATGCGGGCTTCGCGGTAGTCGGTCACGACGTCGTGGCCGTGGATGGCGACACGCCCGGAGTCGGCGCGGTTGAGACCGGCAATGATGGAGATCAGGGTGGTCTTGCCGGCGCCATTCGGGCCGAGCAGGCCGAAGAACTCGCCTTGCTCGACGCTCAGCGAGACGCCGCCGAGCGCCTGCAGCGACTTGTAGCTTTTCCGGACGTCGACGATTTCAAGAGCAGCCATTGTGGCCTGGAGGTTGGATGAACGGGCGCCGAGCGGATGCCGCACCGAAGCAGCAAAACCGTGGCGGAACCCTTGATTATATTGGATTTCCGGCGAGGAAGCCGGCTGGGAGACGCCGTTGGGAAGGCGTCAATGGTGGGGCAGGTCGGCGCGCGAAGCGGTCGTCTGCAGCAGCTCGCCGACGCCGTAGAGCGCGACCAGGCTCTGCAGGTTGGCAGGCATGTTGAGGAAGGCAAGCGGCTTGCCCGCGCCGCGTGCCGCACGCTGCCAGGCCAGCAGCGTCGCAACGGCGGAGGAATCGACGGCATTGAGCTCGCCGAGGTCGATGCTGGCCTGGCCGCCACCGATCGCGCGCAGGCCGGCATCGAGCACGGTGCGCGCGTTCTGCATGGTCAACGTGAGGCCGGGACGGAAGCTCATGTCAGCTCTTGCTGGTCTTGGCGGCGCTGGCCGCGAGGCGCTTGTTCTTTTCCGACAGCGTCTTGATCAGGCCGTCGATGCCGCCCTTGCCGATTTCGGCGGCGAAGTTGCCCTTGTAGGTCTCGACCAGCCACGCGCCCAGCACGTTGACGTCATAGATTTTCCAGCCCGTAGGCAGCTTTTCCAGGCGGTAGTTCAGCTGGATCGGATCGCCGCCGCGCGGCTGCACGACCTGCGAACGCACTTCGACTTCGGTGTCGTTGGGTTCGGAGCGCATGGGCTTGAACTCGAGACGCTGGTCCTTGACCTGGGTGATGGCGCCAGAATAGGTGTAGACCAGGAGGTCGCGGAATTCCTCGGTCAGCTGCTTCTGCTGTTCCGGGCTCGCCTGGCGCCAGAAGCGGCCGGCGGCCAGTGCGGTCATGCGCTGGAAATCGACGTGCGGCAGCACCTTGCTTTCGACCAGTTCGATCACTTTCTTCTGGTTGCCGCCCTGGATATCCTTGTCGTTCTTGGCCGTCTCGAGGACCTCCTGGCTGATACGCTTGACGAGGGCGTCCGGCGCTTCCTGCGCAGACGCCGGGGCGATGAAAGCCATGCTGCCCAGCGCGAGGCCGGCCATGGCAAGAATGCGTTTGAATAGGGTCATGGTTTTCCGTTGGTTAGGCGCCGCGACCGGCGCTCATGATGATTAACCCGCGAACCCGCCGTCTGGATGACAGCCAGCAGATTCAGGGCTTGGCTTGGGCCGCCACCGCCTTGAGGTCCGGCTGGCCGCCCGCTTTTTGTTCCTCTTTGACAATGCTTGCCACCACCGGTTCCGCCGCAGCGGCCGACTTGGGTTCCTCGACCACCGGTGTCGGGCCGACATCGTCTTCGTATTTCGAACTCGGCACCTCGCCGTCGTGGATCTTGCTTTCGCGGCGCTGCAGGTAGGCATCACGCACGAATTCGTAGCGATCCAGCGCCGCTTCTTCCACGAGGTTGGAGGCGTCGAGCACGGCGGCCCGCGCATCGATCAGGCGCACGGCGGTGCCCGTATTGCGCCAGCGCACCGGCGTCGTGTGCTCCCACAGGTCCGCGTACAGGTCGAGCGGCGTGGCGAAGGTGTCACGCAGCGTGGATGAACCCAGGACCGGCAGCACGACGTAGGGACCGGACTTCACGCCCCATTTGCCCAAGGTCTGGCCGAAGTCTTCCTTGTGCTTGGTGATGCCGGCATCGGACGCGACGTCGATCACGCCGAGCAGGCCGAAGGTGGAGTTCACCGCGACCCGCATCACGTCGCTCATGCCGTCGCCGGCCTTGCCTTGCAGGAAGTTGTTCACGCCGGTCCAGACGTCGCCGATGTTGCCGAAGAAATTGCCGACGGCCAGCTGCACGAACGAAGGCAGCACATTGCTGTAGACCTCTGCCGCGGGCTTGACAGCAACCTGATCCAGCTTGTCGTTGAAGCTGAACATGGCGCGATTGTATTTTTCGAACGGGTCCTTCGGATTGCCGGCCGTGGTCGCGCATCCGGCCAGTGCCAGCGCGGCGGCGAGTCCAAGGATCCGTGAGACGGATTTCACTTGTTGCTGTCCTTTCCTTCGGCTGCCTTGCTATAGAGGAACTGACTGATCAGGTTCTCCAGCACGACGGCCGACTGCGTCATTTTGATGGTGTCGCCGGCAGCGAGATTGGCGGTGTCGCCGCCCGGTTCGATGCCGATATATTGTTCGCCAAGCAAGCCCGAAGTCAGGATCTTGGCGGACGAATCCTTGGGAAATTTGTAGCCGCTTTCCAGGTTTAACGTCACGACGGCCTGGAAACTTTTGTCGTCGAAACGAATGTCGCCGACCCGGCCCACGACCACGCCGGCGCTCTTCACCGGAGCGCGCGGCTTGAGCCCGCCGATGTTGTCGAACTTGGTGACGACGGGATACGTCTGCTGGAACGACAGCGAGCTCATGTTGCCGGCTTTCAGCGCCAGGAAGCAAATCGCCGCGACGCCCAGCACGACGAAGAGGCCGACCCACAAGTCTAACGATTTTCTCTGCATAAACGGATACCTCGGATTGGGATGCCGCCGCATGGCGCGGCGCAGCCCATCAGTTGAACATAAGAGCTGTGAGCAAAAAGTCCAGCCAGAGCACGCTCAGCGACGCGATCACCACGGTGCGGGTTGTTGCGCGCGCAACCCCTTCCGGCGTCGGCTGGGCTTCATACCCCTGGAACAATGCAATGAACGTGACTGCAAAACCGAAAATGACACTCTTGATGACGCCGTTGGCGACATCCTTCCAGACATCCACGCCGGCCTGCATCTGCGACCAGAACGCGCCTTCATCGACGCCGATCATCTGCACGCCGACGACATAGCCGCCAAAGATGCCGACCGCGCTGAAGATGGCCGCCAGCACCGGCATCGCGATGACGCCGGCCCAGAAACGCGGCGCGACGACGCGCTGCAACGGGTTCACCGCCATCATTTCCATTGCCGACAGCTGCTCGCCGGCCTTCATCAGGCCGATCTCGGCCGTGAGCGAGGTGCCGGCGCGTCCGGCGAACAACAGCGCCGTCACCACTGGGCCGAGTTCGCGCGTCAATGACAAGGCGACAAGCAAGCCCAATGCCTGCTCCGAGCCGTATTTGTTCAGCGTGTAATAGCCTTGCAGGCCGAGCACGAAGCCGACGAACAGGCCCGACACCGCGATGATCACCAGCGAATAGTTGCCGATGAAGTGGATCTGGTCCGTGATCAGGCGCGGACGGCGCAGCAGGCCGCCGGAGCAGCGCAGCATCGCGAACAAGGTGCGTGTCGCATAGCCGACGTTGCCGATCGTCTCGCGAACGGTGCGACCGATGGCGGTAATCGGACGGATCACGATTTCACCTCCAGTCCCAGATCCTCGGCCAGCGTGCGCCCCGGATAGTGAAACGGTACGGGACCGTCGGCTTCGGCATGCACGAACTGCTTCACGTACGGATCGGACGAGGCGCGCATCTGTGCCGGTGTGCCGTGCGCCACGATCGTACCGGCCGACAGGAAATAGACGTAGTCCGCGATCTCGAAGGACTCGTGGACGTCGTGCGACACGAGGATCGATGTCGAGCCGAGCGCATCGTTGAGGCGGCGGATCAGGTTGGCGGTCACGCCCATCGAAATGGGATCGAGCCCGGCGAAGGGTTCGTCGTACATGATCAGCTGCGGATCGAGCGCGATCGCACGGGCCAGCGCGACACGGCGCGCCATGCCGCCGGAAATTTCGGCCGGCTTGAGGTCGGCGGCGTTGCGCAGGCCGACTGCCTGCAATTTCATCAACACCAGGTCGCGGAGGAGTTCTTCCGGTAGGTCGGTGTGCTCGCGCAGGGGAAAGGCGACGTTCTCGAAGGCCGTCAGATCGGTGAACAGCGCGCCGTGCTGGAACAGCATGCCCATCCTGCGGCGCATCGCGTACAGGCCGCCGATATCGCGTGCGTTCACCGCCTTGCCATCCACGGTGATCGTGCCGCTGCTCGCTTCCAGCTGCCCGCCGATCAAACGCAGGATGGTGGTCTTGCCGGAACCCGATCCGCCCATGACGGCAATGACCTTTCCACGTGGGAAATCCATCTGCAGGCCGGAGAGGATCGGGCGGCTGCCGTAGGAGAAGTGAAGGTCGCGGATTTCGACGAGATTGGCCACAAGCGGTTTTACTGACTCAAAAGTTAGATTGTAATTCAGAAAAGCGACTTTCGCCTTGGCACGCCTAGGTCCGCGCCGTTTTCCGCAGTGCGAAAAAAAGCCCGCCGGACCATGCGGCCGGGCGGGCTTGCAAGCTTGCTAAAACAGCTTATCGGGGCAGCAGCGACTCGCCCATCAGGTACTCGTCGACGGCGCGTGCGCACTGACGGCCTTCACGGATCGCCCATACCACCAGCGATTGCCCGCGACGCATGTCGCCGGCCGCGAAGACGTTCGGCACCGAGGTCTTGTAGCAGCCCTCGCCGTCGGTCGTCGCCTTCGCGTTGCCGCGCGCGTCCTTGTCGACGCCAAAGGCATCCAGCACCGTCTGCACCGGCGAGA
Source organism: Oxalobacteraceae bacterium OM1 (assembly GCA_004570315.1). Classification (GTDB taxonomy): domain Bacteria; phylum Pseudomonadota; class Gammaproteobacteria; order Burkholderiales; family Burkholderiaceae_D; genus Noviherbaspirillum. Next base: position 19,458 of record SPQI01000419.1, read on the forward strand.
CGAAGCCCATCGCGAGCAGCACGAGGTCGGCTTTCATCTCGAATTCGGAGCCCGGCACTTCCTGCATCTTGCCGTCCTTCCATTCGACGCGGGCGCCGATCAGCTTCTCGACCTTGCCGTTCTTGCCTTCGAAACGCTTGGTGGCGACGGCCCAGTCGCGCTCGCAGCCCTCTTCGTGCGAGGACGAAGTGCGCAGCTTGGTCGGCCAGTACGGCCAGACCAGCGGCTTGTTTTCCTGCTCGGGCGGCTGCGGCAGCAGTTCGAACTGCGTCACCGATGCGGCGCCGTGGCGGTTGGAGGTGCCGACGCAGTCGGAGCCGGTGTCGCCGCCGCCGATCACGATGACGTGCTTGTTGGTGGCGAGGAGCTGGTCCTTGACCTTGTCGCCGGCAACGACCTTGTTCTGCAGCGGCAGGAATTCCATCGCGTAGTGCACGCCCTTCAGATCGCGGCCCGGCACGGGCAGGTCGCGCGGCAGCTCGGCGCCACCGGCGATGACAACGGCATCGAAATCCTTCTTCAGCTGGTCCGGCGAGACGGTTTCCTTGGCCCAGTTGTAGACGTTGGGCGTGAAGTCCTTGCCGACGAAGACGCCGGTGCGGAAGGTGACGCCTTCGGCCTTCATCTGCTCGACGCGACGGTCGATGTGCGACTTCTCCATCTTGAAGTCAGGGATGCCGTAGCGCAGCAGGCCGCCGATGCGGTCGTTCTTCTCGAACACCGTCACGTCATGGCCGGCGCGTGCCAGCTGCTGCGCTGCGGCCATGCCGGCGGGGCCGGAACCGACGACGGCGACCTTTTTGCCGGTCTTGTGCTTCGGCACTTGCGGCACGACCCAGCCGTGCTCCCAGCCCTTGTCGATGATGAAGTGCTCGATCGACTTGATGCCCACCGGGTCGTTGTTGATGCCCAGCGTGCAGGCGGCTTCGCACGGCGCCGGGCAGATGCGGCCGGTGAACTCGGGGAAGTTGTTGGTCGAGTGCAGGTTTTCCAGCGCCTCGCGGTAGTTGCCGTTGTAGACCAGGTCATTCCAGTCGGGGATCTGGTTGTTCACTGGGCAGCCCGTGTTGCAGAACGGGATGCCGCAGTCCATGCAGCGAGCGCCCTGCAGCTTGGCCTGGGCGTCCGAGAGGGTCAGCGTGAATTCCTTGTAGTTCTTGACACGCTGGGCAGGATCGAGATGGTCCTCTTCCTGCCGTTGAAATTCCATGAAGCCAGTGATTTTACCCACGTGTTTGGTCCTTTTTGTCGATTCCGCGGCGGCTCAAGATTGGGCCTGCTGCGGTGAACCGTCGCTCCCGCGAAGGCGGGAGCCCATGCTGAGTTTGCTGTCAGGCTGCCTTTGTGATTTCTGAGCCTCTGCATGGATCCCCGCCTGCGCGGGGATGACG
>SPQI01000094.1 GCA_004570315.1 Oxalobacteraceae bacterium OM1
GGCCGCGATCAGCTGCATGCAGTCGGGTGCGATCGCCGTGCGCGTGCCGTAGCGCCAGCCGCCGAGCTGCGCGCTGATGTAGTCGGCGCGCAGACCGAGCAGACCCGGGATGCCGGGCTCGCGCCCGCTCAGGTTGGGTCCGTGGCAGGCGACGCAGGCCGGCACCTGGTGCGAAGGATCGCCGTTCGTCACGATGCTGCGCCCGCGCTGCAGGACCTCCTGCGAGACGGCGGGCGGCGCAGGCGTATCGAACGGCACCTGCTGCGCAGCGTAGTACTGCGCCATCTTCTCGAGATACTCGTCCGGAAGATACGCGAGCAGGTAGTTCATCGGCGCGTACTTGCGGCGTCCCTCGCGGAACGCGACGAGCTGGTTGTAGAGATAGCCGGCGGGCTTGCCGGAGAGGCGGGGAAAGTAGACGTTGTTGATGCCGCGTCCCGCCTGGCCGTGGCAGGACACGCAGGCGCGCAGGCGCTCTTCGATGGTGTTGGGCGGGACGGGCAGCGACTGCTGTTGGGCAAATGCCAGTCCGGTGACCAGCCATGCGCCGGCAACGGTCAACGTGCGCCACCCATTCCACCATCTCACATCGGGCTCCTTCGCAGCACTGCCGCGTGCGGGCGGCATTGTCAATTCCGCAATGCCCGATAGACTGCGCAGGGCGGGAAAAGATTCCCCGCAATGAAACGCGGCAAGGTCGTCGCCTTGCCGTCGCGAAGCGTCAGTTCAATCGCCGACGCGCAGCGCGGACGGCTCGACCTCGCGGATGGCCGCGCGAATGATGTCCACCGCGGCATCGCTCAACAACACCTCGAAGTGATTGGTATCGATCTCCACCAGCCGGATGTCGTTGCGGCTGCGCATGGACTCGATGGTAACGACGCCATCGTTCGCCGCAGCCATCAGCGGCGTATGGCCCTTCATGCTGACGATGTTGGTCCAGGCGCATGGCACGTCGAACTGCCGGCTCAGCATGACCGGCGCGCCGGTGGGCCGGATGTCCTGGTACACCGGGTTGAACGGCATCATGTATGACAGCAGCGCAGCGGCCTCGCTGCCGCCATAGGGCGTGCTGATGGTGACGGCCCCGCGCACGCGCTCGCCGAGCTCCTGCGCGAGATGCAAGGCATGCAGTCCGCCGAGCGAATGCGCGACGAAGAAGATATCGTCGACGCCTTCGAGTTCGGCGAGCAGACGGCGATGATTGGCAAAGAAGCCGCGCTCGCTGTCGTATTCAAGAAAGATGTGCCGGTATTCCGGCAGCTTGCTGGCGACGAAGCTGAAACTCCGTGCGGTGGCGCGATGGCCATGGATAAAGACGATATGCATGGTCCTCTTCGGCGGTGATCCCGGCAACGGGTTGGACCTTCACCTTATGCTGCGACGCAGCGTGATGCCAATCACTATTGGCAATGTCGGATATACACCGGCCGAATATGGATGGGAGGCATCACGCGGAGGCGGAGTAAATTGATTCGGTGCAATGACTTGTGAGTGCAGGGCTGTGCAGCGGCTCTCGCTGATCGTGATTGATGCCGCCTAAGCATCCCTGGGTTCCCGCCTACGCGGGAACGACAGGCTAGAGGAGATCGACGGCAGTAACTGCCGGACACTCCACCACTCCCCTGTCATTCCCGCGCAGGCAGGAACCCAGGTCGGCGAGAGAAACAACGTGACACGAACCGCGCGGACCGAGCGCCCGCGCATACCGTGCGTTCAAGAAAACTTCGTAAAATCCGGCTTGCGCTTCTCGAAGAACGCCGTGAACGCCTCCTTCGCTTCCGGCGCTCCCAGCATCTCGCCGAAGTGCTTGTTCTCTTCCACCATCCGCGTCTGAATCGCTTCGCCCTGCGCATGCTTCATCAACCGCTTCGTCACACGCAGCGAAGACGCCGGCAACGCCGCCAGCTTGGCCGCCTGCGCCTGCGCAAAGGCATTCAATTCCGCCGCCGGCACGACCTTGCTGACCAGTCCCATGTCATACGCTTCCTGCGCCAGGAAGGCTTCGCCGAGCAGCAACTTCTCCGCCGCCCGCTGGTAGCCCACGACCATGGGGAACAGCATGCTCGACGCAAACTCCGGGCACAGGCCAAGCTGCACGAAGGGCATGGAGAACTTGGCGTTGTCGCCCGCATAGACGAGATCGCAGTGCATCAGCATCGTCGTGCCGATGCCCACGGCCGCCCCGGCCACTGCCGCGATCACCGGCTTGCTCGACCCGCTCAGGGCGCGCATGAACTGCGCCACCGGGCGATCGCCCACTTCTGCGGACGTGTTCTTCAAAAAGTCTTCGAGGTCGTTGCCGGCGGTGAAGATCTCCGCCTTCCCGGCGATGACGATGACGCGCACTGCCGCATCCTGCTCGCCGTCCTTCAGCGCGTCGGCCATGGCCTGGTACATCGCCGCGGTGATCGCGTTCTTCTTCTCCGGGCGATTGAATTCGATGGTGAGGATGCCGTTGGCCTTGTGGGTCAAGATGTCCATGCTTGCGTTCTCCTGGTTCTCGTTATGCAGTGCGCGGCGATCGTGTCGCCGTCGCAGATGAAAAAAGAGCCGTACAACCCGAGGCTGTACGGCTCAATCGCTACTCATTCGATGAAGGCTTACACCGCCTCGAAAATGCCGGCCGCACCCATGCCGGTGCCGACGCACATCGTCACCATGCCGTACTTCAGCTTGTTGCGGCGCATGGCGTGGATGGTGGTCGCTGCACGGATGGCGCCGGTAGCACCCAGCGGGTGGCCGAGCGCAATCGCGCCGCCGTAAGGATTGACTTTGCTCGGATCGAGGCCGAGGTCCTGGATCACGGCCAGCGCCTGTGCGGCGAAGGCTTCGTTGAGTTCGATCCAGTCCAGCTGCTCCTGCGTGATGCCGGCCGCGCGGCAGGCGGCGGGAATCGCTTCCTTCGGGCCGATGCCCATGATCTCCGGCGGCACGCCGCGCACGGCGAACGAGGAGAACTTGGCCAGCGGCGTCAGGTTGAATTGCTTCAGGATCTTCTCGCTGACGAGGATGAGCGCACCCGCGCCGTCCGAGGTCTGCGAGCTGTTGCCGGCGGTGACGGAACCCTTGGCGGCGAACACCGGCTTGAGCTTGCCCAGCACTTCCAGGCTGGTGTCGCGGCGCGCGCCTTCATCCTGGTTCACGGTGCGGGTGACGATGTCGATCTTGCCGCTGTCAAGATTCGGGAATTTCTCCACGATCTCGACCGCGCAGATCTCTTCGCCACGCAGGTTGCCGTCTTGCGCCGCGATCGCCTTGCGATGCGACTCCAGCGCGAACTGGTCCTGCGCTTCGCGCGAGACCTTCCACTGCTGCGCGACCTTCTCGGCGGTCAGGCCCATGCCGTAGGCCATGCCGATGTTCTCGTCCTTGAACACGCCCATGTTGATGGCCGGGTGATGGCCCATCATCGGCACCATCGACATCGACTCGGCGCCGGCAGCGATCATGACGTCGGCCTCACCGACGCGGATGCGGTCGGCGGCCATCGCCACGGCGGTGATGCCCGAGGCGCAGTAACGGTTGATGGTCACGCCGCCCACGGTGTTCGGCAGGCCGGCCAGCAGCACGGCGTTGCGGGCCATGTTCATGCCCTGCTCGGCTTCCGGGAAGGAGCAGCCGACGATGGCGTCCTGGATGGTGTTCGGATCGAGGCTGGGCACCTGCGCGACGGCGGCCTGAATGGCCCGCACCAGCAGGTCGTCCGGACGGACATGTTTGAACATCCCGCGCGGCGCCTTGCCGATCGGGGTGCGGACAGCGGCGACGACGTATGCTTCTTGCAGTTGTTTGGTCATTTGAAATCTCCTGGATTCATTCAGCCGACGCGGCGGCGGCGAGCCGTGCAATCGTTCCCTGCGCAATTGCGCACAAAGTTTCCTTGCCCTCGTCAATCACGTACAGCTCGCACTGCACGACCGCCTGCGACTTGCCGGCGTGGACTGCGCTGGCGCGAGCCACGAGCTCCTGGCCAATGGCGGGGCGCACGTAGTTGATCTTGTATTCCGAGGTCACGACGTTGGTGCCGAGCACCGCGCCGCCGGCGTAGGTCAGCGCGTTGTCGGCGGCATAGCTCACCACGCCGCCATGCACGAACCCGTTCTGCTGCTTGAGCGCGTCCCGGATCGGAATCCGCAATTCGGTTCCTTCCGGGTCGAAGCGGGTGAGCTGCGCGCCCACCAGCTGGCTGAAGGGTTGCTTCGCCAGCGTGTCGCGTCCAAGCTGCAGCAGGTCCATGGCGGCTCCTACCTTAGTTACGGACGGGCTTGCCGGTCTGCATCATGCCCATGATGCGTTCCTGCGTCTTCGGGTTGTTGAGCAGCTCCATGAAGCCCTTGCGCTCGAGGTCGAGCAGCCACTGCTCGCTCACCAGGCTGCCCGGCTCGACGTCGCCGCCGCAGACCACTTCGGCGATCATCGCGCCGAGCTTGTAGTCGTGTGCGGAGATGAAGCCGCCGTCGCGCATGTTGACGAGCTGCGCCATGATGGTCGCCATGCCGGTGCGGCCCGCGACCGGCACCAGCTTCGGCATCTGCGGACGGTAGCCGGCATCGAACATCGCGCGCGCTTCCACCTTCGCCACGTGCAGCAGTTCATACGGGTTGAACACGATGACGTCGTCTTCCTTCAGGTAGCCCATTTTCTGCGCTTCGAGCGCCGACTTCGAGACGTTCGCCGTGGCGGCATTGGTGAAGTAGGTCTTCAGGAATTGCAGGATGTCGGTGCCCTTCGCGTCCTTCGCGGCACGCACCGCCGCTTCCTTCAAGCCGCCGCCTGCCGGAATCAGGCCCACGCCGACTTCCACCAAGCCGATGTAGGTCTCGATGGAGGCCACGCGCTTGGCCGCATGCAGCATCAGCTCGCAGCCGCCGCCCAGCGCCAGGCCCGCGACCGCAGCGACCACCGGCACGTTGGCATACTTCAGCGCCTGATGCGCCTGCTGCAGCTTGGCGACTTCCGGCTCGATGGCTTTCACGCCGCCGGACATGAACACCGGCAGCATCGATTGCAGGTCGGCGCCGGCGGAGAACGCGCCGCCGTCGGCTGCGTCCGCGCTCCAGATCACCAGGCCCTTGTAGTTCTTCTCGGCTTCGGCCACAGCCTTCGCGAGGCCGTCGATCACGCCCTGGCCGATGACGTGCATCTTGGTCTTCAGCGAGAGGATCAGCACGTCGTCGTTCTGGTGCCAGATGCGCACGGAGTCGTCTTCATGCACCGTGGTGCCGGCCTTCGTGCCGTCAGTCGTGGTGTCGCCCAGGAGCGTGGCGCGGAAGGCCTGGCGCTGGTAGACCGGCAACTCGGAGCGTGCTGCGTATTTCTTCTGTGCGGGCGACCAGGAGCCTTCCGGCGTATGGACACCGGTGCGGCCGTCGAACACCCACTGCGGCAGCGGCGCATTGCACAGCGCCTTGCCAGCATCGATGTCTTCCTTCACCCACTGCGCGACCTGCTGCCAGCCGGCGGCCTGCCAGGTCTCGAACGGACCGAATTTCTGGCCGAAGCCCCAGCGCATTGCGAAGTCGACGTCGCGCGCATTGTCGGCGATGGACTCCAGGTGCACGGCGATGTAGTGGAAGGTGTCGCGGAAGATGGACCACAGGAACTGCGCCTGCGGATTGCTCGACTCGCGCAGCGTCTTCATGCGCTTGACCGGGTCCTTCTCCTTCAGGATGCGGCCCACGAGGTCATCGGCCTTGCCGGTCGACGGCACATAGTTGCCGGTGGCCGCATCGAAGCGCTGGATCTCCTTGCCGACTTTCTTGTAGAAGCCCGCGCCGGTCTTCTGGCCGAGCGCGCCAGCGCCGATCAGCTTGCCAAGCAATTCCGGCGTCTGGTAGACCGGATAGAAGGGATCGTCCTTCAGGTTGTCCTGCATGGTCTTCATCACGTGGCCCATGGTGTCCAGGCCGACCACGTCCGCGGTGCGGAAGGTGGCCGACTTGGCACGGCCGAGCTTGGTGCCGGTGAGGTCGTCGACCACATCGACCGGCAAGCCGAACTGCTGGGCTTCGTACATCGTCGCCATCATGCTGAAGATGCCGACGCGGTTGGCGATGAAGTTCGGCGTGTCTTTCGCGCGCACCACGCCCTTGCCCAGCGTCGTGGTCAGGAAGCCTTCGAGCTGGTCGAGGATGTCCGGACGGGTCGACACGGTCGGGATCAGCTCGACGAGGTGCATGTAGCGCGGCGGGTTGAAGAAGTGCACGCCGCAGAAGCGCGCCTTCAGTTCGGCGTCGAAGCCTTCCGACAGCGCGGTGATCGAGAGACCCGAGGTGTTGGACGCGAAGATCGCGTTCGGGGCGATGTGCGGCGCGACCTTCTTGTACAGGTCATGCTTCCAGTCCATGCGCTCGGCGATCGCTTCGATCACGAGGTCGCAGCCCTTGAGCAGTTCGAGGTTGTCTTCGTAGTTGGCGACCTGGATGAGCGCGGCATCGTCCTTGTTGCCGAGCGGCGCGGGGCTGAGCTTCTTCAGGTTCTCGATGGCGCGCAGCACGATGCCGTTCTTCGGGCCTTCTTTCGCGGGCAGGTCGAACAGCACGACGGGCACTTTCGCGTTGACGCAATGGGCCGCGATCTGCGCGCCCATCACGCCCGCGCCGAGGACGGCGACTTTCTTGACGATGAAGTTGGACATGGAAGTTTCCTTTGAATTCGTAGAGGACGTCCCCTCCCCTTCAAGGGGAGGGTTAGGGTGGGGATGGGTTTCGGCTGCGAACCAAGAAACCCATCCCCCACCCAACCTCCCTCTTGAAGGGGGAGGAGTAACAACGCTGCTTAGAACAGATCCGCTTCCAGCGCCATCAGCGTGCTCGCACCCGAGCGTGCCTGACGGATCAGCATCGCGGTTTCCGGCAGCAGGCGGGCGAAGTAGAAGCGCGCCGTGGCCAGCTTGGCCTTGTAGAAGCTGTCGCCCGAGGCCTCTTTCTCCAGCGCGATCTTGGCCATCTGTGCGAAGAAGTAGGCGAACACCATGTGGCCGACCACGCGCAGGTAAGGCACGGCAGCGGCGCCGACTTCGTCCTGGTTCTGGAAGGCCTTCATGCCGATTTCCATCGTCAGCTTGCCGACCTTGTCGCCGATGTCGCCCAGCGGCGTGATGAACTCGGACATCGCTTCATCGGTGCCGTGCTCTTCCGCGAAGGCCTTGATCTTTTCGCCGAACTTGCGCAGCTTGGCGCCGTTGTCCATCAGGATCTTGCGGCCCAGCAGGTCCAGCGACTGGATGGTGTTGGTGCCTTCGTAGATCATGTTGATGCGGGCGTCGCGCACGTACTGCTCCATGCCCCACTCGGCGATGTAGCCGTGGCCGCCGTAAACCTGCATCGCTTCCGAGGTCGCGACCCAGCCGTTGTCGGTCAGGAAGGCCTTGATGATCGGCGTCAGCAGCGCGACTTCGTCGGCCGCTTCCTTGCGCACTTCTTCATCGGGATGGTTCAGCTCGCGATCGATCTGCAGTGCGATGTACGAGGTGAATGCACGGCCGCCTTCGGCATACGCCTTCGCGGTCAGCAGCATGCGGCGCACGTCCGGATGCACGATGATCGGATCGGCCGGCTTGTCCGGTGCCTTCGGGCCCGACAGGCTACGCATCTGCAGGCGGTCCTTCGCATAGGCCAGCGCATTCTGGAACGCGACTTCGGTCAAGCCCAGCGACTGCATGCCCACGCCCAGGCGGGCGGCGTTCATCATCACGAACATGGCATTCAGGCCCTTGTTCGGCTGGCCGATCAGCCAGCCGGTGGCGCCGTCGAGGTTCATCTGGCAAGTCGAGTTGCCGTGAATGCCCATTTTTTCTTCGATGGCGCCGCAGAAGATCGTGTTGCGCGCGCCGTTCGAACCGTCGGCGTTCGGAATGTATTTCGGCACGATGAACAGCGAAATACCCTTGGTGCCCGACGGCGCATCCGGCAGGCGCGCGAGCACGAGGTGCACGATGTTCTGGGATATTTCATGTTCACCGGCAGAGATGAAAATCTTGCCGCCCGTGATGCGATAGGTGCCGTCGGCCTGCGGCTCCGCCTTGGTGCGCAGCATGCCGAGGTCGGTGCCGCAGTGCGGCTCGGTCAGGCACATCGTGCCGGTCCACTCGCCCGACACCAGCTTGGGCAGGTACAGCGCTTTCTGCTCGGGCGTCCCGTGCTCGTGAATGCACTCGTAGGCACCGTGCGACAGGCCGGGATACATCGTCCATGCCTGGTTGGCGGAGTTCAGCATCTCGTAGAACGCGTTGTTCACCACGAGCGGCAGGCCCTGGCCGCCGTACTCCGGATCGCAGGACAGCGCCGGCCAGCCAGCTTCCACATACTGCTGATAGGCTTCCTTGAAGCCCTTCGGCGTGTGGACGACGTGGGTTTCCTTGTCGAGGCGGCAGCCTTCGCGGTCGCCGCTATGGTTCAGCGGGAACAGTACTTCAGAGGCGAACTTGCCGCCCTCTTCCAGCACCTGGTTGATGGTGTCCTTGTCCATCTCGGCCAGCGCGGGCAGTTGCTTGAATTCGTCTTCGACCTTGAGCAGTTCATGCAGCACGAATTGCATGTCGCGCAAGGGGGCGATGTATTGACCCATGGTGGTTTTCTCCTGAGCGTGTTCCGTTATGCCGTTTTCTTCACGGCGGATTTGGGGGTAGGTTTATCGGACTGCCCATTGTCTTCGGCAGTCTCCGGGCTTTGGTACGTTTTGATCAAACGTTCAAACCCGACCTCGGCGCGGTTGACGCTGCCGGGCAGCTTCAGGAATCGTGCATCGTGGTGCAGGGCAAGGATGAGGCCGTACATCTCGAACACCAGCTGGTCGGCATCGGTCGCACGGGACAGGTGCCCGCAATCGACGGCCTGCACGACGCAGCGGCGCAGCGCATCTTTCCAGGCGCGCACCATGCCGGCGAGGGCTTCGCGGATGGCGCCGGGGCGGTCGTCGTACTCGACCGCGCCGCTGATATAGATGCAACCGGAGGCAATCTCGACCGACACCCGCTTGACCCAGCGCGCGAACATGCCTTCGAGTCGAGGCAGGCCGCGCGGCTCTTTCATGCTCGGATAGAACACTTCCTGCTCGAAATGGTGGTGATACAGCTTCACCACTTCGATCTGGAGGTCTTCGCGGGAACCGAAATGCGCGAACACGCCGGATTTGCTCATGTTCATCTTGTCCGCCAGCAGGCCGATGGTCAGGCCTTCGAGGCCATCGCGGCTGGCAAGATCCAATGCCACATCGAGGATCGCTGCACGTGTGAGTTCGCCTTTGCGCATGAATTTGGCAGGTGCCTGGTCGGTCATGTTGGTAGCCACTTGAGTGCCCTGGAAAATGATGAAAAAACAGCACGAGTAACTGAAGCGAACGCTCGTACTATTATCTACAGCAGTATAAATGTCAAACGAGAATCTAGAAGGGAAATTCTAGTGGGCGGCGCAGCAAAAACTGCGTGAAATCAGGATGTTCGGCGAGCCTGTGATCGATGTGTCATCGACCGGACTTGTCGATCTCGCGGCGGTCGCGCTTGGTGGGACGACCCTTGATGGCCTCAGCAGGTTCGCGGAAGTATTTCCGCAGTTCGGCCTTCTTCTCGCGCGCGGCAACGCTCTCTTCGGTTTCGGTGTAGAGCCCCTGGGCGATGGCGGCGGAGCCGCGCTTGTCGGCGAGGTCCTGCACCACGACCTGCCATTCAGTAGAACCGTTGTCGATGTCGAGCAGGTCGCCGACCTTCACGTTGCGCGCCGGCTTGACGCGTTCGCCGTTCAGGCGGACCTTGCCGCCGTCGACGGCGTCGGTCGCGAGGGACCGCGTCTTGAAGAAGCGCGCGGCCCAGAGCCATTTGTCGATGCGGACGGAGAGTGAATCAGTCATGGGAGAAACGTTGCCAAAGCGGCCATTGTAGCGGCTTGGTGCTTGGAGTCGGAAAGGCGCAAGACATTCCGCGCTACTCGCGTTGCCCGCCCCCGAAACGCCCCGTCCTTAAAATTCGGTCCACTCGTCGCCGGCAGTTGCCAGCGACCGCTTGCGCTCGACCGGTGCGATCGCCGTCGTGCGCGGCGCCGGTTTGACGGTCCGCGCCTTCGCTACGACCTGCGGTGCGCGTACCGCGACGGCGCCCGGCTCCAGCCGGAAGGTGCCCACCGTCTCCGCCAGCCGTGCCGCCTGTTCTTGCATCGCGTCCGAGGCGGCGGTCGCCTGCTCCACCAGCGCGGCGTTCTGCTGCGTCGCTTCATCCATGTGGATGATGGCGCGGTTGATCTGCTCGATGCCGGCCGTCTGCTCGTCGCTCGCCGCGGCGATCTCGTTCATGATGTCGGTCACCCGCGCCACGCTCTGCACGATGTCCTGCATGGTCGCGCCGGCGTTGTCGACCAGGCGCGTGCCGTGCTCGACCTGCTCGACCGAACCTGAGATCAGTTCCTTGATTTCCTTGGCGGCATTGGCCGAACGCTGCGCCAGCGTGCGCACTTCGCCGGCCACGACGGCGAAGCCGCGGCCCTGCTCGCCGGCACGCGCCGCTTCGACGGCCGCATTCAGCGCAAGGATGTTGGTCTGGAACGCGATGGCATCGATGACGCTGGTGATCTCCGCGATGCGCGAGGCCGAGGCATTGATTGCACTCATCGTCGCCACCACTTCCTGCACCACCGAGCCACCGCGCGCCGCCACCTGCGAAGCGGCCAGCGCGAGCGTGTTGGCCTGGCGCGCATTCTCGGCGTTCTGCCGCACGGTGCCGGTGAGCTCTTCCATCGCCGAGGCGGTTTCCTCGAGCGAGCCGGCCTGTTGCTCGGTGCGCGCGGAGAGGTCCTGATTGCCGGTGGCGAGCTGCTTCGATGCGGCGGCAATGGTTTCGGCGCCGCCGCGCACTTCGCCGACGATGCGCACCAGCCCCGCGTTCATGGCCTGCAGCGCTTCCAGCAGGCGTCCGGTCTCGTCGGTGCTGCGCGCTTCGATGCGGCTGGTCAGGTCGCCGCCAGCCACCTTCTGCGCCACGGTCACGGCATCGCCCAGCGGACGCGCCACCAGCCGCGCGATCCACAGCGCCAGGCCCAAGCCCAGCGCGATCGTCACGCCCAGCTGGATCAGGATGGAGAGCCGCGCATTGCCGTACAGCGCCGCACCGGATTCCGAGGCGCTCTGCGCGCCGTCTTCATTGAATTTCACGAGCCGCTCGACCCGCTCGTTGATGGCGTTGCTGAGCGCCAGCGAATCGCTCCGCATCAGGGCGCGCGCTTCGTCGCCCTTGCCGGCGCGGGCCTGCGCGATGACCTTCTCATGCGCCTGCTGGTATCGCTGCCAAAGGTCTTCGAGTTCCGCCTGGATGGCCGTCTCCGCAGGGGAATCGGCCAGCTTGCGGTAGCCTTCCACGGCGCTGGCCGCTTTCGCGGCATGGTCCTTCATGCGCTGCTCGTAGCGGGTGCGCACCGCATCGTCCTCGGCGAGGAGGTATTGCAGTTCCTGGATGCGATAGCGTGCCAATGCGGCCTTGAGCTGCAGGGCGCCGGTGGAGCCGGGCATCCAGTTCGACTCGAGTTCGGTGGCCGTCGCATTGACCTGGCCGAGCCGGAGGATCGAAAAGCCGCCCAGCAGAGCGGCGAGCCCCAGGACGATGGCAAAGGCGAGGACCAGCTTCGCGCCGATGCCGAGATTACGCAAGAATGTCATGTCATTGATCCGATGTGAGACGGTGGTTTCCGTGCGGAAACCATTATGCGGCATGACGCTGCCCATTCAAAGCGCTTGTCAGCGTGGTTTTATGGGACTTTTTCCGCATTTGCCGCCGGCATGGCGACTTAAGCTCAGTGCAGCCAGCCGTGGATAGCGAGGTGCGCGCCGAGCAGGAGCAGCCCGCCGAAAAAGCAGAGGCGGAAGGTATGGACAGGGATGCGGCCGCGCAGCCATTGGCCGGCGAACATGCCTGCGAGCGCCGGCAGCAGTGCGGCGAACGAGACCACCGCCGTCGAGGCGAGCAAGGTGCCGTCGAATGCCAGCACCAGACCGAGCGCAATCGTGGAGACGGTGAAGGACAGGCCGAGCGCCTGCACCAGCTCGTCGCGCTCCAGCGATAGCGCCTGCAGGTAAGGCACGGCGGGAATGACGAAGACGCCGGTGGACCCAGCCACGATCCCGGTCGCGACGCCGATGACCGGCGACAGCCATGGCTCGGCGCGCGCCGACACATGGAAGCGCTTGCCGACGAGACCGAAGACCGCATACAGCATCAGCGCCAGCCCGAGCAGCATGCCGGCGCGGCCGGACGCGTTGCCGGTCAGCGTACCGGCCGCCATCCAGGTGCCCGCACAGAAGCCGAGCAGCATGGTCCAGAGACGGCGCAGCAGTGGCAGGAAGCGCGGCCCGGTCAGCAGCTGCCAGACATTGGTGACGAGCGAGGGCACGACGAGCATCGCGGCCGCCTGCGCCGGCGGCATCACCGCGCCGAGCAGGCCGATCGCCACCGTCGGCAATCCCATGCCGATCACGCCCTTGACGAAGCCGGCCAGCACGAAGATCGGCGCGGCGAGCAGGACGGTCGACGACAGGAACTCGTGCATCGTGTTACGCCTTCGCCGGCGGCTTCAGGCGCATCACGCCGAACATGACGAGCGCCAGCCCGCCGAGCTGCAGGAGCGACAGCGTCTCGCCCAGCAGCGCCCAGGCGGCGAACACCGTGAGCACCGGCCCCAGCGTGCCGATGGCCGCAGCCGGCGCGGCGCCCATGCGCTGGATCGCGAGGGCCAGCCACCAGACCGGCAGCACGGTCGACAGCACGGCCATCAGGAAGGCATGCAGCCACACGGCGGACGGCAATTGCAGCAGCTGTGCAGGATGACCGAGCGCGACGAAGTGCACCAGCACCAGCACGCTCGATGCGCTGCCCGCCAGGCCGGCGAGCCGTGTTGAGCCGATCCGCGTGACGAGCCGGCCGGTCCCGATGTAATAGAACGCATAGGTGACGGCGCTGGCGAAGACCCAGGCCGCGCCCGTCAGCACAGCACTGCTGTCGCCGGCCTGATGCAGGTCGTACGCGAAGGCGATCGCGAGGCCGAAATAGCACAAGCCCATCGCCTGCCAGGCGCGCGCCGAGGGCTTCTGGCGCGTGAGCCAGGCTTGCAGCAGCAGCACCAGCGTCGGATAGACGTAGAGAATCAGGCGCTCCAGACCGGCCGAGATGTAGGCCAGGCCCTTGAAATCGAAGAGGCTGGAAAGGTAGTAGCCGCAGCAGCCGACCAGCCAGATGCGCAGCATGTCGCCGCGTGCCGGCGCGGCGGCGGGCGCCGGGCTGATCCGCGTCAGCCACAGGAACAACGGCAGGGCGAAACCCATGCGCATCGCCAGCAGCGTGGCCGGTTCGACCGGCGCGGCCGCATAGCCGAGCTTCACGAAGACCGCCTTCAGCGAAAAGCCTGCCGCGGACAGGACGGCGTACAGGCGGCCGTCCTGCGTCCAATGGGTCCAGCGGGAGGTCGTGCGCGGCAAGACTTGCGTGTTCATGATCGGCTCGGGATTGGGTTACCCTTATTCTGGCGCGAAGCAACATTTCCGAAAATCCGTATTTCGTGTACCTAGCCTTCGCGGATGGAGAAAGCATGCACTTCGATCTGACGGATTTGCGCCTCATCGTGGCGATCGCCGAGTCGGGCAGCCTGAGCCGTGCCGCGGCCAGTTTTCCGATCGCCCTGTCCGCCGCCAGCAACCGCCTGCGCCATCTCGAGCACCGCCTGGACGTGACGCTCTTCACGCGTCACGCCGACGGCATGGCACCCACGCCGGCCGGCCGGATCGCGCTCGACCACGCACGCCGGGTGCTCGGCGAAGCGCGTCAACTCGATGCCGCGATCGATGCGCTCGCCGGCCGTGCCCGCACCACGATCCGGCTCGCCGCCAACACCGTGGCGAACAGCACCTACCTGCCGCCGGCGCTGGGGCCGTTCCTGCTCGATTATCCGGAGGTCGATCTCGAAGTGGTGGAGCATCCCAGTCAAGAGGTGCTGCGGGCGGTTGCTGCGGGCGATGCGGATCTTGGCGTACTGGATGGCAACGTGGTAACCGCCGACGTGCCCGGCGGCGTCGTCACCCTGCCCTTCCGCCATGACCGGCTGGTCCTGTTCGTGCCGGCGGACCATGCGCTGGCCGAGCGTGGCCATTGCCTGTTCCGCGAAGCGCTCGGCTTTCCCTTCGTCGGCATGCCGGCCGAACGCGCGATGCAGCGCTTCGTGGAGGAAATGGCCACGCTGCTCGGCCGTCCGCTCACGGTGCGGGTGCGCGCGCCGGGGTTCTCGGCATTGGCGCAGCTGGTGTCGCAGGGTGTGGGCTTGGCGGTGATGCCGGAGTCGGCCGCGCAGCGTCACAGCGAATCGCTGCCGGCGGCCATCGTGACGCTGGACGATGCGTGGGCGACGCGCGAGCTGCGCATCTGCGTGCGGCGGCTGGAAGCGCTGTCGGCGCAGGCACGGCAGCTGGTGGGGTATTTGACGGGGACGGTGTGACGCCGGCGTAGAGTGCGCTATGCGCAGCGGTCTGCTGCGGTTGCAATGGTGCGCGGAGCGCACCCTACGTCCGTCGCACGGCGTCGCACGCTTAATGCAACTGCTGCGACGGATTCGCATCCGCCATATCGTCCACCTGCACGCCATCCGAAATCGCCCGCCCGAGCGTCGCTTCCTCCATCCACCGCTGCACGCGCTGCAGGTGCGTCTGCTCTTCGGTGAGGGCGAGACTGAAGTCGGTCACCATCGTGCTCTGCCCATGATCCTCGGCCAGCGCGATCAGCATGTCCCAGCCGACGTTATCCGTCATCTCCGCGACCAGCACTGCATGCAGCGCCTGCGCCATCGTCGTGCGCGGGTCGCTCACTACCTGCATCAAACCCATCGACTCGACGCCGGCGACGTCGGCACACGGCGTCTGCGAGGTCGGGTCGCCGCCGATCGACTTGATCGCTTCCACGAGAATGGCGAAATGGCGCGCTTCGTCGGCGCGGATCTGCTGGAGGTCGGCCAGCGTCATGCTGGTGGTGTTGTCTTCCAGCGTGGTGAACTTGACGATCAATGCGTCGTACAAGCGCGTGCCGGTGCGCTCGAAGGCGAGGCGTTCGCCCAGCTTGTCGATCAGGATCTGCGGCTCCTTCCCGGTCAGCATCTGCACGCCCGTGGTCAACGCGCCTTTCATGGTGCCGGGCAGCGGCACCGAGCCGATAGCATCGGCTTCGGCGATGTAACGCCCGCGCATTTCGGCCAGCGCCGATTCGTCGCCGGGCGTGGACGGCATCATCGACGGCGGCACGTCCTTCGTCATCTCCATGCTGTCCAGCGGCGACATCTGCACGCCGGTGCGGTTCATGCCCATGGAGGGATTCTGTTCTTTCATGGTGGTGCTCCTGTTCAGACGGCGACGGCAATTTTGCGGTTGAGTTCGGTGCCCGGCGTCCAGATGTAGCCGGCGGCGACGGTTTCGCTCGGGGAGCCGCCGGAATTGATGTGCGTGCGGTAGTCGATCGAGTCCTGGCTTTCCTGGTTCTTGTCGACGAACTGCGTGCCCTTGGCGCGCAGGTCCACTTCGCGGGCGAGCGTCTGGCGCACGAAGTCGCGCTGGCTTTGGAAGGCGATGGGTTCAGGCAAATCGCCCGGCAGCAGCTCGGCCGGGTCGCGCTTCTCATACTGCTTGAACAGGTCCGCCACGAAGTGGAAGTGGCCCAGCTCGTAATCGAGGAAGCGCTCCCAGATCGCCTTCACGCGCGGATTGGTCTCCTGCTGCACGCAGCTGTAGTAGTTGTAGACCTCGTTGGCCTCATGCAGCAGCCACTGCTCGAGCCAGCTCTCTTCGGGGTCGAGCATCGATTCGTACTGCGTCACGTGCTGTTCTTCGATGGAAGCAATCTCCGCATACAGCTGCCGCGCAACCGGATCGGCGAACTGCGGGCCGATGTTCATGTAGTACTCGTGCACCTGGAATTCGGTGGCGACGATGGTGAGCGCATTGAGCTTGGTGATCGGTTCCGCGACGGCGCGGTCGTAGGGCTCGCGCACGTCGTCGATCGGCGAGCGATGCTCCACGACGGTGGGGCGGCCCGGCAGGATGTCGGTGTAGCTCTGCAGGATGTTGTTGGCGTCCTTGCCTTCAAGGCGGTCGAGCAGCGCCGAGTAGCGATAGAGGTGATCGAAGTCCTCCAGCATGCCGAAGCGATAGTTTTGCGCGAGGTAGGGATTCGGCTCGCGCTGCGCGACGGCGGCGGTGATCTCGATGGCGACCTGCTCGTAGCCGATGGTGATTTCGAGCGGCGAATGGTCGGGGCCGAGCAGCCAGTTCACCATCGTCGCCTGGTGCTGCTCGGTGCGGCGCACGCGCGCGAGCTGCTGGCGCAGCGCACGGTTGGCGCGCCCGGCGAAATGCTGGAAGCGGATCGATTCCTGCTCGACGCCGTTCATCAGGATGACGCGAATGCGGGTAAACGCGTCATCGTCGAGTTTGCTGATCGGCTTGCCGACCATGTCGCGCCAGGTGAAGCGCTGTTGTTCGAGGGGCGTTCCCTTTTGACTGAACAGATTGAATGCCATGGCGATGCTCCTGTGAATGGATTGCCGGCGCGGCGGGGCACGATGCCCCGGTCATGCCGCGCGAACCGGGCTGCGGCGCAAGGAGCATGCCCGTCCCGAAAGGCAGCACGACGGGCGTGCCGCACCGCGCCGCCAGCAAAACGCAGCCGGACGGCAGCGCTGCCGTGACAGGATTTACATCGCCATGCAAGGCTTACATGATCACCTTGCGGTTTTCGCCGAGCGCATCGGTCTTGCCGGTGACCACGCCCTTGCTCAGCCCGTAGAAGCGCTTGATGACGTTGCCGGGCGCATCCCAGTATTCCGCTTCGTCCATGGTCACGCGGATAAGGACGAGGTCAGGATCGGCAAGGCCTTGCGGGAACCAGGGCTTGACCCACGGCGTCCAGAGCTGCTGCATCTTTTCCGGGTTGCGCAAGATCGCTGCCGTGCCCGACACGGAAACGTAATCCTGCTTGTCCGGCCGCGCATAGCTCAAGTTGACATGGCGGTGATGCTGCGCTTCGTCGATTTTCGGAGACGACAGCGATGTGAAGAACCACAGCGTGCCATCGGCTTCCATTTGCAGCGTGGACATGGGCCGGCTGCGCAGCGTGCCGTCGTCGTCCTCGGTCGTCATCATGCAGAACTTGATCTCGCCGATCAGCTCGGCAATCTTCTGCAGTTCTTCGGTAGCTTGTTGCTGGATGTCCATGGCCATTCCTCGCGGTGATTGATGGAGGGATGATGGGTTGGCCGCGGCAAAGTTCCTTGCCTTGCCGTGCCGTTCAAGCATTGAGCTTGCTGAGGACGAACGCGCAGAGGAATCCAGCCACGGTGATCAGCCCGGCCAGGTTGTGCGCGGCTTCGAACGCCTCGGGGATCATGGTGTCTGCCAGCATCGCGAGAATGGCGCCGGCCGCCACCGCAGTCGTGGCGGCGATCACTTCCGGCGAGTAATGGCGGAAGACGGCGTAGCCGATCAGCGCCGCGATGCCGCTCAGGATGGCAATGGCAGCCCAGACGCCGAAGATGTAGCGCGGACCGCGTCCCGCCTTCTTCATGCCGGCCGCACTCGACAGCCCTTCGGGAATATTGGAGAGAAACACCGCGATGACGGCGACCGTGCTGACCAAGCCGCCGCCGAGCAGCGACAGCCCGATGACGATGGATTCGGGGATGCCGTCGAGCAGCGCGCCGGCCGCGATCGCCATGCCGCTGCCGTCGTTCTCGCTTTCCGCCGGCTGCTGGTCGCCCGAGCGCTTGCGATGCTTGGCCCCGCGCTCGGACAGCCACCAGTTCACCGCGGTGTAGACCACCGCGCCGCCAAGAAAACCGATGGCGGTGGAATCGAAGCCGCCGCGCTGAAAAGCCTCGTCCATCAACTCGAACGACAGGGCGGAGATCAGCACGCCACTGCCGAAGGCCATGACGGCCGCGATCACGCGCTGCGGAACCGTGAGGAAATAGCCGGCGGCGGCGCCGATCAGCAGGGCAAAGCCCGCGACGAAACCCCACCAGGCTGCTTGCAGCCATAGCGGATACATGGACGCTCCTTTCTTTTTCTTTTGTGGAGCGCCATGCAGACGGCGTGCCAACCGACGTAGCCGGCGCAGCCGGCGTGCCGATCAGCAGGCCGGCCAGGCATCCGCAAGCAGTGCCGGCAACACTTCGCCGGCCTTGCCGCGCAGCACGAAGCGCGCGAAGGCGTCGTGGCCGGTCGATTCGGGATTGATCTGGATGACGGTGCGCCCGCAGGACTGCGCATGGCGCGGCAGGCTCGCGGCAGGTTCTACCAGACTCGACGTGCCGATACAGAAGAACACGTCGGCCAATTCCGCCTCCTGCGCCGCGCGCTGCCAGGCCTCGGCCGGCAGCGCTTCGCCGAACCACACCACGCCCGGACGCAGGAGACCGTTGCAATGCGGGCAGCGCGGCGGCGTGTCGACGGCGTTCACGTCTTCCCCGCGGTCCACGCGACGCCCGCAGGAAAAGCAAACGTTGTCCCAGATGTTGCCGTGCAGCTCGATGACGTCACTGCAACCGGCCATGCGATGCAGGCCATCGACGTTCTG
The DNA here is from genome assembly GCA_004570315.1 of Oxalobacteraceae bacterium OM1. Classification (GTDB taxonomy): domain Bacteria; phylum Pseudomonadota; class Gammaproteobacteria; order Burkholderiales; family Burkholderiaceae_D; genus Noviherbaspirillum. Next base: position 18,587 of record SPQI01000094.1, read on the forward strand.
CGTGATCACGCACACGCGCGGCACGCGCCGCTCCAGCTCCGCAATGGCGCGATGGCCGGGATTCGGCTGCGCCGATTGCATCAGCTCGCGCCGCCAGGCGTACCACTGCCACACCATCGCCGGATCGCGCTCGAAGGCGTCCGGCGTGGCGAGATCTTCCGCGCGGTACTGCGCCCACAGGCCGGTCTGCGCATCGCGGAAGGTGGGAATGCCGCTCTCGGCCGAGACGCCCGCGCCGGTGAAGACGGCCACATGGCGCGCCTGACGCAAAGCCTCGAGCAGCTCGGGCGCGAAGTCCATCACTGGCCCATCGATGCCGCCAGTTCGGCGTCCTTCCGGCGGGCGCGTTCGGCGGCCGGGCGCGCGTTCACGCGCTCGACGTAAGCGCGCAGCACCGGCAGGTCGGGGACCAGCTTGAACATCATGGTCCAGTTCAAGGCCGAGCCCCACAGCACGTCGGCGGCGCTGAAGCGCTCGCCGAGCAGCCAGGGGCCTTTTTCAAGCTGGCCGGTGAGGGTGTTGAGCATGGTGTCGTAGTCGCCGTAGGGGCACATCGACGGCGGTGTCGGAGCGTGGTTCTGCGCTCGATCCACCAGTGCGGGCTCGAAGCAGGAGCCGTGGTAGACCATCCAGCGCAGGTAGGGACCGCGCAGCGGATCGCCGATGGCGGGCGCGAGGCCACGCTCGGGATACAGATCGGCCATGTACATGAAGACGGCAGCCTGTTCCGTCACCAGGGCGCCGCCGTGCAGGATGGCCGGCACCTTGCCCATGGGATTGACCGCGAGGTACTCCGGCTTGCGCGACTCGCCCGCGCGCAGGTTGAGCGGCTTGAGTTCGATGTCGGCGTCGAGCTCTTCCATCAGGAACAGCGCGGCGGCGGAACGGGAGTTGGGCGAATGGAAAAAGGTGACGCGGCGGCTGGCGGTCATGGGCAGGGTCCTCGGGTCGATGGGAGGTTCACTATAGCAAAGGCCGCATGCGGTCAGCCCAGCGCCTGCGCATGCTCGCGGAACAGGTCGGTGAGGATGTCGGCGATCGCCTTCACGCGCGGCGAGCGACGTACGTCCGGATGGATCGCGAGCCATAGCGGCCGGCGCACGGGACACGCGCCATCGGGCACGGCAGCCAGTGCGACGTCGCCACGCGCAAGGAAGTGCGGCAGCGCGGCGAGCCCGAGCCCGGCGCGGCATGCCTGATGCAAGGCGGCGACATCGTTCGCGCGAAACACCACGGGACGCGTGCCGGCCAGCTGTTCCAGCCACTGGTTTTGCGGCGTCTCGCGCAGGCTGCCTTCATAGCCGATGAACTGCCACTCCTCGGACGGCGCGGCGAGCCAGCGCGGCGCCGCGTAAAGGCCGTAGCCGAGTTCCGCCAGCGGACGCGCCGAGAGACTCGGCGCCTCCGGCCGCGACAGCCGCAAGGCGAGATCGGCTTCGCGCCGCAGCAGGTCGGCTTCGCGCGCCTCGCCCACCATCTCGATTTGAATGCCGGCCCATCGAGCATGCAGCGCCGCCAGCCGCGGCACGATGAAGTGGCTGGCGAATGCCGGCGGCGCCGATACCCGGACCGTGCCCTGCAGGCTGCCCATCCCGAGGCTGGCGCGGCTGAACGCCAGCGCCTCGTCCTCGATGCGCTGCGCGGGTCCCAGCAATTGCTCGCCCTCCGTCGTGAGATTCCAGCGCTTGGGCAAGCGCTCGAACAGACGCAGGCCGAGCTGCGCCTCCAGTGCGGTGACGCGGCGGGCGACGGTGGAGTGCTCGACGCCGAGCACACGCGCCGCGCCGGACAAGGTCTCTTGGCGAGCCAGTTCCAGGAAATAGCGGACGTCGTCCCAGGCCAGCGACTGGGCCGGCTTCTCTGTGAATTTTTGCACAATGAATGGGTTATTTTTGGGATTTTCGTGCGATTTTGCGCTTGCTACGCTGCTCATGCAAGTTCACAACAGGGAGTCCTTCATGAGCACATCCATCCGTCACGTCCGCATCCACACCACCGGCGATGCCTCGGTGCTGCGCGTCGAGCGCGCCGAGCTGCCGCCACCCGGTCCGGGCGAGGTCCAGATCCGCCAGCACGCGATCGGCGTCAACTTCGTCGACATCTATCACCGCACGGGTGCCTACGCCCTGCCCGCCTTGCCTGCCGTGCTGGGCGTCGAAGGCGCCGGCATCGTGGAGCGCGTCGGCGACGGCGTGCAGGACCTCGCGCCCGGCCAGCGCGTTGCGTACGC
>SPQI01000200.1 GCA_004570315.1 Oxalobacteraceae bacterium OM1
GGTCAATGACACTTGCAGGCTGTGGAAATATTCGGCCGGGTCGGCGGCGTCGTGCAGCAATGCCTCGCGCTCGGCGTTCGCTTGCAAGTCGCGCACGCGCTTGGCGTCATCCGCTTCCACGCGCCAGCGCCACAGACCGGGATAATGCTCGACGACTCGCTGCGTCAGCGATGCATCGGAAGCAGCGCAGACGGCATGCACATCAGGCAGTCTGGCGGCGACCTGCGCGAGCTCGCCAGGATTATCGTCGATGAACAAAACGGCATCGCTGCTGATGCGCAGCGACTCGGCAATGCGTGCGATGGCTGCGGCCTTTTCAGTCCAGCCAACTTCTGTCGCGGAGAAGTCGCTCCACTGCAACTCGAAATCGGACCGGGAGGCAAAAAGCTTTTCCACGTCTGCGCGGTCGTTCTTGGAAACCAGCGACAGGAAAATGCCGCGCTCGCGCAGCGATTTCGCATATTCCTGGAACTTGCGATGCACCTCGGTCAGTTCGACGCCATCAACGCCGTCTTCACCAAGTACGCCTTTATGCAGGGTGTGATCCAGATCCAGCGCGAGCGCCTTGATTGGCGGTAGCACGACAGCCGCCAGCCAGTGGCAGGCAAGCTTGCGGGCGATTACGGGTTGCGCGGCATTGGACAAGAGTGTACCGGCCACCGCAGCAGTGCGCTGGTCCAGCAGCCTCACGTCCGCAGCGGCACAAACAGCGCCAAGGTCAGCGAAATACGCTCCGGGGATGCCGTCGGTCATGGCTTGCATGGCCACCACATGGCCCCTATCGTCGGGCACCCACGTCGCGAGCACGATAGGCGACTTGGTCAATGCACGCAAGGCAAACAGGCGACCACGCAACCATTCGAGCCAATCGCCAAAATCCATCGACGCCAGGTAGCGCTGGCTGTCTAGCCACAGCAGTTCGACGTCGGCTTTTGCGTGACCGTGAAACGCTAGGCTGTCGTCATAGTCGCCGATGCTGAATTCACCCAGCCAGCGGCCGAAGAGCATATAGGGACGCGCCAGCGCAGCGACCGGCTCGATAGCGTGGTTGCGCCATACATTCACAGAACACCTTCGGACACCTTGATCGGGCAATTTCAGCGATTGCACTGCCAACCGGTAAACTTTCGCTGCGAATAGCGCTTCCTGCGCCTCGACGCGACGCAGCGTTGCCTCAACCGGGTCGCTCGTCAGCATGCTCATGTCAGGACTCCAGGGCGAGATCGCGGCGAGTATGGCTGCGGTCGCGATTTTTGATCGTTTGCGTCGCCTCGCCCACCGCCTTGATGATGAGATCGAAACGCGTGTCCGCGTGGCCGCGTTCCACCGCGTCGCAAATCCGCTTGATCGTAGCCAACATTGTGTGTACGGGAGAGGCTGAAGGCGGCAGCCGACCCAATGTTCGCGAACCGCCCAAAGGATTGTTCGAGGATGCGCAGAGGAAGTGTCTGAAACAGAAAGGTTGCGACGATCGGAACAATCATGCTTCCCGCAGAAAGCTTCGCGATCAGGCCTAGCTCGCGCAGAAATTTAGGACCTTCTAACCATGCGGACATGTTGAATTAGCTCCGTTTTCGTGCCTAAGGTCGTAGCTGACCGGCGTGCGCCGGCAGTACGCGGCACGGTGTAGGCTTGTTGACGCACAGCTTCGCAACTTACTTACCCCAGGCCAATACCGATATTCAGATTGTACTGGAGCTGCTTGGGCACAGCGATGTGAGTGTAAAGATGGTCTACATCCATATACTGAGAATTGCAGCCGGTACGACAGCCAGCCCTTTGGACAAGCTGTTGCCTCCGACAGGGCATTAGCGAAGGTCTGGAATGCGGCGCGTCAGGCAACGCGTAAAGTTCCGCTTCTGGCCGCACTGCGTCCGCCATACGAATCATGTCGACGTCCGCTTCACGCTGATTTTTGGACGGTCAGGCTTCGATCGTGATCTGGCGAAATTTGACCCACAACGGCCCTTCGCCTCTCCAAAGGAGACATTCAACGTTCGAGTTCACTGGCGCGGAGCATCAGCGTGCAACGGCGAGTTAGTCCATTTCGCTTTCACTCCTTGGAAGAGCGCGAAGCTGTTGAGTGCCAGAATCAACGCACCAGGAAATATGGCTATAAGCAGACCAGCCGCGCCGGCGATGCCTGTGGCCGCAAAGGCTCCGAGTGCCAGTAAAGAAAGGAAGAACAAAAGATTGATTGCCAGCGCAACACCTGCCATTGGGCTGGACTTCCGGAATACGCCTGCTGAAATAAAGCTAGCGCTTGGAAGGGCAAAGACAAGCAACGTGAGTGTCCACCGGCTAACGACACTTTCTGACGCGTAGACAACATACAGCGCGATGTTCGCCAATATTAGCGCAACGGCTAACGCGTTCAGTGCTATCAACAGTTTTTTCATGTGAAGGCGGGCTAAGGTTTCAGTCCAACGGCGGCAGCGCCGCCGGTGTGCAACAACCATCTAGGTTTCTCTTCAATCCCAACAAAACTCCCATCGTGCCGAAGCCAACGAACCGTTTTTGAACCGTAACTCCAAGTACTCGCTGCAGTTTTCTGCTGGGCCACGATAACGCAAGGAGTCTGCCGATCTGCTTTCTGGAGGGCCAAAGCTCGCAAGCGCACCGGCCAGAGAAAACTCGCTAAGTAGCTTGCTGACAGTTCGGACACCTTCTGGGGTGTAAGCATGCACCGAGATGGGCAACACGCCAAACTCTGCCTGGAACACTTCCACTCGAACGCCAGGCGCCTCGGCCACTGCCACCTGCGCTTCTGAAGGAGAAGGAAGTGGCTTCCGCTGAGCAGCAATCATCCCGCCCGCAAAACCGCTACCGACGCCAAACGCATCAGCGAGCGCTGCTTGTTGTGCAGCGTCACCCTGAGCCATCGCCGGCACCGAGAGCATTGCGGCCAGTACAGCGATACCAACGTGTGGGGATAGCGTCATCGGATACCTAACGCTGCAGCCCAGCGGACGATGTTCTGCTGCCGCGAAATTTTGAAACGAGCTTCTGTAAAAAGCGGCTCATGTGAGGATCGCTTCGCTCCAGAGGAACTCCTGAGACGTGAAACCATGTAGCCGCATTAAATTCCTGTTCATCGAAATGGATCGGCAACCTTCGATCGCCCTTAAGCACATACCAAAGTGAAACATCGATATGGCCAACTGTTAATCCAACTGTCGAAGTCACCGTCAAGAACAGTGGTCGATCGAATAGAGGCGTCGCGTCCATCTGGAGCTCTTCCTTCGCCTCACGGATTACCGTATCCCATGGATGCTCACCTGGTTCTACATGCCCACCGGTCGGCAGCCAAAGCTGTGCATTTTTATGATCGACCAATAAAACGTGGTCACCGTCGACCACAACAAAGTAGGACACCAAATGCTTCGGAGGAGTCGCCGGCTTTTGCAGTCTGCATAATTCAACGCCAGAATCGATCCAACCGCACACGTCCGCGATATGCGCCGCCTCAAGCTCATCACAGGGTTCGAGAGCCAACACCTCGCTACGTATCGTGCTTCGCATACTCGTTCTAACCGGTTCTAGATCGCGAAATGCCAATCTAACATGGCGCCCTGTCGTCTAACATCCCATACCCCTGTCCCGCCAAGCCGCTTACGCTAAGCCCCCCGCGCAAGATGCGGAGTCGGCGTGTGGCCGATCGCGGCCGGTTCAGCTGGACTCAATTTGGGAGTCCGCGTGGATAATGCAGGCGCGCAGGACGTTTTCCAGAAACCGGATCGCTTCGCCCGGCGAACCGCGCTGCGACGGCGGCGCCAGGGCGACCAAGGACGCGTCCTCTTGCAACCGGTCCAGGGCAAAGGCAAGCGTCCGGCTGACGCTGCGCGCCTCCTGTCCTTGGCTTTCATACAGCGCGGCGTACGCGCCGATGGCTTGCCAGACTGGTACCAGCCCGGAATTGACGGTGTCGCGAAACACTACCGCCGGTGCGCCGACATCATCCACGCTGACTAATGCAAATGAAAAACTCATCCATCCTCCGCAAGGTCTTTGTTTGCCGTCGGCGCGTCGGGAGCCGCGGCGCAATCGAGTGTTGGGTGTTGATGTTCGACCGATTGCAGTCCACATTCCACCAATTTTGCTCCAATACAAACCCGTCGATGACTCGACTACACTGGCCGCGTTCTTCCCCCTACCGGGTCGCGATTGGATGAGACATGTGGGTCAGCGGCCGCGAAAATCAACAGCCATGTCGCTTATCTCTCCAGTCCGTTGAGCGCGCACAGCCAAGACTGGGCATAGTCTGTCGTACCGCTATTGCCTTTGACGCGCTCAAAACCGGTCAGGACGAATCGGTCGTCGTGCATCCACAGTAGTACCGGGTCGTACAGGTGCTCTTCCCGCATGGCTGGCTCGTACGTCCAGCGGAACCGGGCGTACTTGACGATACGGTTCAGATCACCGCTTTTGTCCTCGACCACTTCTAGCTGGCCAACGAGGGGAATCTGACGGTACAGCTCACGCCTAGCGATGGCAACGCCCAAGGTCCGCATGCGAATCACACTGCACTTCACGTTGTCATTGTTATATACTGTGGATACATACAGTATGCTAGCAGGAGTGCCCCATGCCTAGCCTCCCTGAAATCCGGAACACGTGCCTTGAGACACTTGCCATACAGAAGGCAAGTGCGGGTTGGCCATCCGACTACGCTGCATCCGTCCCGCCGGTATGCGTGTTGGAGCTGACGGACTGGCTCGAGAAGCTGCTTGCACACGCTGATGTCACGGCACCGGTGCTTGCCGCGCAGGTGCGAAGTGCACTCTATCCGAAGGTCGATACGCCGCTGCTGCGGCGCCAGATGCGTCGTTCGGATTGAGTGCGCGTGAGGCTATGACGAGCTGCTGGAGTAAGATTTTCGGTATGAACACGAACGACAGCCGCACCGGACCAAATTCCGCGCTTCACCTGCTTTGGCACGGCGAGCTGTGCTTCATCGTGCTCCCGGGCGGACGCACCATGGAAGCAAGCTGGGATCAACCGCAACGCCAGTTCCTTGTGTCGGATGGGGACTCAGCTGAGGCCATTTCATCGGACGACGTTGCGGAGTGGTGGCGCGCGTCCGCCAAGTATTGACGAAGATGCCTGGCACGCGCGACGGCGCCCTGGGCGTCAATCGCCGCGGCGATATCATGTCATGTCCTGCGATAATTTCAGCGCCGGGTTCGTGCTTCGCACTTGCGCCAGTCATCCCAGATGCACGCCTGTGCCATCGCCAAGGGCATGCTGCCATTGCAGACCATGCGCTTAAGGCGCACTTCGAGTTTATCTTTCACGCGTGCGCCATCCTTGCCGCCCCATGGTTGCAGCATCAGGTTGTGCGGGTTGCGTGGATGGCCGCCCAATGCCAGCGGAATCTTGTGATCGAGTTCCAGTTCACCGGCCCGACTCCAGTCGATGCCTTGCCGTTTCATGAGCAGGCGCTTGACACCGTTGGTATAGCTGGTTGCCGGCCGAACTTCCTTGGTGTATCCCGACACGCAGATGGTTTGCATGATCGTGTGCTGAGTCACGTCATGGTTGAGAACTTCGTCCGGAATCTGGGCAAATGCCGGAGCGGCCACTATGGCGACCAACGCAAAGAGTCGTTTCATGGCGACGAGTCTATCGGCACCCTGCTACGGGCGTTAGGCCGTTTGCAATTAGAAACGTTTTACTCGTTCGTGTGAGGTTTTGCGCCGGATGCCAACTCGGCACTCGTGATTTTTTGCCGGAAGAATTCAATCCGCTGGAACAGCGCCGGATGGCGGCTGGCACTCAATTGCCCAACCAGTTCGTGTGCATGGTCAAGCGTGGCATGCGCTTGCCGATACCGCTGCATGCCCGCATAGATATCGGCGAGGATGAAAAGATCGTAGATTTCCGGTTCACGTCGCAGGCGGATAACCTCTTCGTAGTCACGGGCCGCATCGTCCAGGCGGCCGTCCGCCTGCAGCATCGACCCACGATACGCCAGAAAATCGGCCCGAACCTCCCGGGGGATTTTAGTCAGCGCAAGGCAAGCGTCGAGCGCTTCGATCGCGCGGCCACGACTGCCCGCTCCACCTCGGCCATACCCACGTCGCATGCCGCGCCATGCGCGAACGCCGGGAAGCCGAATATGAAACTCAGTACGGCTTGGTGCTGCCGTGCGTTCAATGACTGCATAAGTACCTCACTGCTTTACCAGCGCCACGAACAAAAGCAGACTTCGGCGGCCCGATTCCTTCAGGGAGTGAACTAGGAACGGCATTTACTTTGCAGGGAAAGTCATCCGCGTGCCGCTTGCTGTATCGCGAGGCCGATTGCGACCAGCTTTTCAATCACTTCGGCCTGGCTCGCTACGCCCATTGACTCCTTTAATGTATGCAGCCCGTCACGCGTCGCTTTGGTGACCGGGACATTGATAAACCCGTCCGGCGTCGAGGTGTGCCGGCCCTGCTTCTTAGGAGACTTCATGTCAGCTTTCATCCGGTTTCCCAGTCGTTAAGAATAACGACCAGCGTAGCACAGCCGGGCCACACTGCTCCACGGTGGTCAGTTTGTCGCGGCAGCGCCGGTTGCCATAAGCAGACTAGAGCGATTTGAAATTTCTGGTTCTTTTTGAGGCGTCCCGGAACGGCGCCGGTCGCCCCTTGCAGCCATCCCTGCCGCTATTGATGCAGTAGCGGCAGGAACGGCATGGTCAGCTTATGGTCACGTAGCGACCGTTACTACCAAACGGCTGCATTTCGTCTAGCGGAAACGGACGGTGCGCTCTGGCTGGTCATCCCCGCCACCGCCAACCCGGCTCCCTACACTTCCGTCTGCTCAGCGATTTCCAATGCGTCGTCGACTTCAATGCCGAGGTAGCGGACTGTACTCTCCAGTTTTGTGTGTCCAAGCAGGAGCTGCACTGCGCGTAAGTTTTTGGTCCTTCGGTAAATCAATGTTGCCTTAGTCCGCCGCATGGTATGGGTGCCATAGGGTGCCGTATCGAGACCAATCGAGGCAATCCAGCTGTCCACAATGCGGGCATACTGCCGTGTCGACAGGTGCGGCGAACTCTGTATCCGACTGGGGAACAAGTATCCGTTCGGTTTGAGCTGCACCTGTGCAATCCAATCAACAATGGCCTGTCGGGTTTGCTCCGTGATTTCAAATTGCACCGGGCGCCCCGTTTTTTGCTGCAGGACCACCGCACGTCGTAACACGGTCCCACCTTGCATCACATCTGCCACCTGCAGACGAACCAGATCGCATCCTCGCAGTTTGCTGTCAATCGCCAGATTGAACAGGGCGAGGTCCCGCACTCGGTGCGCGAGCTGCAGACGGATCCGAATGGCCCAGACTTCCTGTTGCTTTAGCGGAGCCTTTTGGCCGGTAAGGCGGCCCTTGTTCCACGGCACTGGATGGCATGGTTGAACATAGTGCGAGTCCATGAGGTTCTCCTTCATTCGATGAAAGGAACCTCATTCTCAACGGACCACTGAAGACTGCGTGGAATTTGCTGTCTCGACGTAGCATGCGAGGGAACGGCGAGAATGGAGCCGCTAACGGTCAATAGACATCCGGCTCGACACGACCCACAACGGCCCGTCGACTTCAAAAGCGGACGTTCAACGTGTAAGTTGACTGGCGCGCAGCGTCAGCGTCCAACGGCAAGACAAGAAAGAAGCCATCACTTGACGCGGCAAAGCCGGCAATCGGCCAGACGGCCCAGCCAAGCGGAGAACCGAGAAGTGCTGTGCGGACGACGCACTTAAGCGCACGCATGCCCATACTGTAAGCCGTCTGTCACTTGGATCGAGTCGCGTCGGGAAGTGGCCTCGGCTTGGATGAATTGTTATGTCGCATATGCAGCATCTCCAACGGTGGCGAGTACTGCTGGGGCAATGAGCCGATGCATTGGCTTGACAGGCAGCATATAGATGCGACCGAGCATATTCTTGACGTGAACGACGGTCGTCACAGTAACGACAACGCGTTTTCCGTCAACGCACTTTTCGCGATGGATGCTGAGTACGACATTCAAGTGCTTGTCTCTATCGCCAATGAGCGCCTCGTCGAACGAGTTCTCAAAGACAGTGAAGATGCTCACGCGATCACCTGGCTTATACGCAGAGGCCGGTTTTTCAGCGGCCACGCCTGATAGCGTTCCCAGATCCTTGAGCCCCACAATCCGTCCGGTCCGATTACGAACCGTCATGCACAGATCAATCCAACGAGGCGCGCGCTTGGCTGCAACAATGAAATGGTCCAGCGCAGATAACTCTGCATTACAAGACGTAATGCTCCACGAATCATGCAAACTGGCACCATTCAATAAAGGTGCGACAAGACTGTTTGACGGAACGTTGGTTTCAAGGGGACGCATGTTTATGCAACATAACTCGTTATAGATCGGAGCAGGGCTTTGCGATAAAGCCGGTACGTCTGATTGGCGATACCGCGTATGGCACGGCAGCGATGCTGCACTGGCTGGTCGATGAGAAGCAGATCGCCCCGTTCGTCCCGGTGTGGGATAAGACGGCACGCCGGAACGGCAGCTTCGAAGTGGCGCGCTTCCTCTTCGATGCCGTTCACAACCGCTATGTCTGCCCCGGTGGGAAATTCCTCAATCCGCCATCACGCAAGGACAAGAAAGACCCGTTCCGCTACCGCGCCAGCGTACGGGATTGCCGCGACTGTGCATTGAAGCCGCAATGCTGTCCCGGTATGGATCATCGCAAGATCGACCGCAGCCCGTTCGAGCCGGCACCTACCGCTTCGTGCTCCAGTACAGTCGAAGCTGTGACAGGCGAGCGATGTGCCGACGACGCAGGGTACAACCGTGCGCGCAGGCGCATGAATGGCGTCTCGACCAGCTGGAACAGCAACCAGCCCACGAAAATACCCGAGGCCATGACGGCAATCACAGTCATGGGGGCGCCGGCGTTGATGTGCAGCCGTTCAAGTTGGGGATGCAGCATCATGAACACTGGCTTGTGCGCGAGGTAGACCGCGTACGACCACAGTGCCAACTTCGATGCGCCCGGGATTCGAATGCGATTGAGCACGCAGCCGGGACTGAGCGCGGCGCACGTCAGCACGGCGTAGCTAACGGCGACGAGCGAAAAGCCGAATGTCGTTGAAACAAAGGTATTCGGCAAGTCGTTGTGTAGGCCGTATAGGACCAGCGAAGCCGCACCCAAGCCGGTGACCAACAGAACGTTCGCATACCGCTGAAGCCGCGCGAACACGGCAGGATGGAAGTTGCAGATCATGGCGATCGCAACACCAGGCAGCAGTCCGTCGAAACGGCAAAAACTCGAGTAATAGACATTAGCGGCAAATGCGCCATGGCCATACTGCATGTATGCCAACGCACGAGCGGCCATGCCGAACACAATCGCAGCGCCGAGCACGCCCCAGGCCAAGTGCACCGAGCGCTTCCAGCGCGCGAGTGCGAGCACCACGAGCGGCAGCACGACGTAAAACTGTTCTTCGATGCAAAGCGACCAGGAATGGGTGAAGGTCTGCCCGTAGGCCAGGCCGAAGTTCTGCGTAAAGGTCAGCAGTTGCCAGAGCGGCGGCGTACTCGAGCCGCTGATGGACGAGTGCGGAAACAACAAGTAAACCGTTAGGACGACGTAATAGCTGGGCAACGTTCGCAACAGCCGGCGTGCGAAGAACGTTTTAAGACGAAAGTCTTCGCCGCGCCCGATCGGGGCCAGAATCTGGTTACCGATCAGGTACCCGCTCAGGACGAAGAACAAATCCACACCGGATGAGCCGATTTTGTCGAGGAAACCGAAGGTGTGCTCTCCGCTGACGAAGCTGGCATAGTGAGACATTAGCACCAGCGCGATAGCGGCCGCACGCAAGGTATCCAAGCCTCGGAGCCGGATGGTGTCGATAGAGTTAAACATGTAATTTTTAGCGTAGAAGCATGCGGAAATATTAGGCACGGTGTGTGCTTATGATTCGTCTAGTACCGCAAGTCGCAGGCGGCCGTGTCTGATTAAAGAAACCGCAATTTAATACTGGCATGATGCTTATAAGAACAAAGCAGTAGGTCACTTCAGTGACATCCGGTGCAGAGTCAATTAGTTCTAGGGATTTGGGAAAACCGCACTCTCAAGGATTGTCATGAATCTGACGAAACGACGCGTACAACACTATCCTCTTCCGGCCGGGTGATCTCGTTCAACCCAGCATAGCATTTTGCCCAGTTCGAAACGTCACACGCCGTCACGACAGGCAGCAACTGACCACCCGTAGCTCTCACTCCACGTTCGTTGCGTTAAGCGAAGCAGCTTCTTGCTGTCCGCGCCAAAGCGCGCATTGATCCTGGTGGCTATCGCGCTTCAGACATGCCTAATGCCTGCAGCCGCTCGACCGCGTTCGTGTTTTTCGGGTTGAGAGCGAGTGAACGTCGGTAGTTCTTGATCGCTTGGGACCGATCTCCCATTTTGGCCTGCGCTTCACCAAGGCTGTCGTACAGATTGGCATCAGTTGGGTGCAGCTGCGTGCCGAAGCGGAAGATCGAAACCGCTTCGTTCAGCATTCTGCCGCTTAGCAATTCCGAGCCCCATCTGTTGATGTCGCGGGGTTCAAGCTTGAACGTGGCGCCTTTCGCCTTGAATTCGTCGTAAATCACCGCTGCCTTGTCAAACCCGCGGGCCGCGAGTTGCGTGACGAAGTTCTCCTGCGATACATAGCCTCATGCCGTGTGCTCGTTCATGAGTTGTCTTTTACGACACCAAACCGAAACACTTGTGTCAGCGCGTCGCCGAACGAGATAAGAATATAATGAGCTTTACTCATGTTTTCCACTCGCCTTTTGCTCAGCTTTTCGCTGCCCCTGTCCGATGCCGCCCAAACGCCGCCCGACTGCCTTGTCTCGCTCGACGCCGGCGCGGCGTAGCCCATCGCAGGCGCGTTCCGAGCAAACCGTACTCATCATTTTTGAAGCGACAGCTCAGGTTCTCGATGAGCATGGGGAGGCGGCGCTGACGACGAACCGCATCGCGGAACAGGCCGGCGTTTCCATTGGCACCCTGTACCAGTATTTCGAGAGCAAGGAAGCGATTGTCCTTGCGATGCTTGCGCGCGAACGCGCACAGTTGATGAACACGCTCGATACGCTGCTGGCTGGCGTGAATTCCGGCGGTCGGGACCCAGGCGGATCCGATCCTCGTATGGTGCTACGTACCTTCGTCCGGCGCTATGTGGAGGCGTTCGGAACCGGTACGCCAGGGCGTCGTGCGCTGATCAAACTCGCATGGAAGCTCGATCATCATCAGGTATTCGTGCAATCGCTGCGCGAAGCGAGTGAAAGGATTGCGCTGCACATCGGGCGGATCGCGCATCCGTCGCTGCGCTCACCGTCACCAGCAATCGCGTTCGTATTGACGCGTCTCTTGGCGGGCACCGTTCGCTCCGCTGCGCTTGAAGATTCGCCCTTGCTAGGCACGGCCGAGTTTGAAGATGCCCTTGTGAACGCCTGTTGGGGCGTGATGCAGGCAATACATTGATGCTGATGTCCTATCCCTAAGTCATCGAGCATGTGCACATGCTTACCTGCGTTGAGGCACGCCTGCTGAACGGCAGCTTGTGGCCGTACAAAGACCGTCGTTCGGACGGCTTCAATGTCCGCTCCGCTCCGCCCAGTGGACAAAAAGAATCCTCCGTTGCATCAATGTGTAATAGAGAGTTGTGTCGCCATCAATTCGACGGTGGCAACTACTATGGCGCGAGCCCGCGAAAACATGCGGTCGGGGCATCGCCCTACCCGGCCCGCAGACTGGGGCAGCGAGCACGCGCCAGCAATCTCGCAAATAGCAGGAGATTTCGAAGGTGCGCATACGCTTGCGTGTAAGCCTGCTCAGATGGAAAGCTTGGACAACAATGAGCGCGCTCGAAGTAGCAGGCGGTCACGCTCCGGATTGGCGGCTTCCGGAACATGGGTTTTGGCAAAGTTGGAAAAGTCGCGCACCAACTGGGCAAGCTCGACAAGCTCATCCTGAGCGATTGGGCTGGCACGTTGCGCCTCGAGCAGCGCCACGACGACCTGGCGCACGGATTCAGGTGTGCATACAGAGTAGTAGATGTCCAGCGCGCGCGGATCCGGTTCTGATGAGCGGAGCACGGCAATACATGCCGCCTCCATTGCAGTGAGACTGCGCATGGCTTTCCTTGAAGGTGCGCGCGACATCGGTTCGCGCTACCGGAAGGCCATGTAGGTCAGCCGACTTTCAACCCAGTGTAACAGGCTTCAATAGCAAAGCGAACTTGCCACCTGTTCTTCGAAAGGTTGTTAATTTTTGCGACCGTTGACCCAGCTTTTTCGTCGAATCGCGATCCAGTAAAGCGAAGAAGGCAAGCGGTGCGGACAAGCGGTCCACTAAAATAGCTTAGGTCAAAATTTGCCGCAAATGACGATTGCCACCGCACGAAAATCAACAGGGAAGCGCGCCAAACGACACTGCGACGTGTCAGGTCGGCTGCTGCAAACGTACGGCAGCATCGGTATAGCGCCGCAGGCCTCCTCGTAGTGCGATATCCTGACGGTATCGTCCCGCTCAACTACTTTCATGATTGATGCGACACCGGCTGTGCCGGCCGGCCTGCGCCGCCGTACCGTGCGCCTGCGCACGCTCCTCCTGCTCCTGACTGCGTTTGGCTTGGTGCCGCTGGCGCTGATCGGCGCATGGGGTGTCCGCGCCGCCCTGGATCATCAGCGCCAGACCCTGGAGCGTTCGATGCTCTCCCTATCGCGTGCGCTCGGCAGTGCGGTGGAGTCCGAACTGGAAGGCAACATGAGCGCATTGCGCACGCTGTCGTATGCGCCTTCGCTGGCGCGCGGCGACCTGCCCGCGTTTTATGCGCTGGCCAGCGATGTGGTGCGCAGCCGGCCCGACTGGGCCGGCATCATACTGACTGACGCTAGCGGGAGGTTGCGCTTCAAGACGGCGCTTCCCTACGGCGCGACGGACGGCCGGGTGATCGACCCGGCCAGCCTGAACGAGGTGATCCGTTCACGGGAACCAACAGTGGGCACCGTTGCACGCGGCCAGGTGCAACCGGCGGCCGTGCCAGTGCGCATCCCGGTGATGGTCGACGGGCAGTTGCGTTACGTCCTCTCGGCAGCGCTGAAACCGGACCGCATGTTGGCCATCTTGCGCCGCCAGCAGGTGCCGGCCGGGTGGGTGGTATCGATTCATGAGCGCAATGATCTGCGCGTGGCTCGTTCCGTCGACCATGAGCGCACCGTCGGCACGGCGCTGTCGCCGTCTACGTCCGCGCTGTTGCGGAATGCTGGACTAGACGGCGTCGGCACGAGCTACACCGTTGACGGACAGGAGGTGCTCACCGCCTTCACGCGGCTGCCGCGCTACCACTGGAGCGTCGTGGTCGGTGCGCCGACCTCATTGCTCAAGCAAATGCTATGGCGCGGCGCTTCCGTGATCGCTGCCGGTATCGTACTGTCCTTGCTGGCCTGCGTGGTCGCGGCGTTGGCAATCTCACGCAAGATCGTCAAGGCGACGTCCGCCTTGCAACAGCAGGCCAGCCGTCTCGGCACCGGGCATCCGGTGCAAGTGGTGCCGAATCCGATCCATGAATTGGACGAGGTGGGCCGCGCGCTGCAGACAGCGTCGGATTTGCGCCAGGACTCGGAACGGGAACGGACGGCCTTGCTGAAGTCACTGCAAGACGCCCTGGACCGCGCACGTGAGGCGGGCGAAGCCAAGGATCAATTCATGGCGGTGCTGGGCCACGAACTCCGCAATCCATTGGCACCGATGGTGACAGCGCTCGATTTGATGGATGTGCGCGACACGGCGGCGTTTGCTCGTGAGCGCGAGATTCTGCGCCGCCAGGTGGGGCACATGAAGCGGTTGGTGGATGACCTGCTGGATTTGTCCCGGATCACGCGCGGGACACTCGCGATCGAAAAGGTGCCGGTGAACCTTGCAACAGTGGTCCACAGCGTGCTGGAAGCAACGCAGCCTGCATTGAAGGAGCGAGCGGGCACGATCGCAATCGACGTCGATCCCGAGGCATGGATCGTAGGCGATGAGGCACGCCTGGTGCAGGTGGTGACAAATCTGCTCAACAACGCGCTGCGTTTCGATCCTGAAGGGGAAATCAGGGTTGCCGTGCGCGTGCAGGACGCCCACGCGCTACTGATTGTGCGCGACCATGGGATCGGCATGACGCCGGAACAAACGAGGGAAGTATTCACGCCGTTCTACCAGGCCCCGCAGCCGCTGGTACGGTCGACGGGCGGTCTCGGCCTGGGCTTGGCGATCGTGCGCAACATCGTAGAGCTGCACGGAGGAAATATCGCCGCCCGCAGCGACGGCCTCGGATGCGGAACCACCGTCGAGTTGCGGCTGCCCGCGGTCGCCTCCGCCGCCATTCCGCCACCAGCTACGACGCTGCCCGCGGCGGTAACCGGTCGGCGCGTGCTGGTGGTGGACGACAACGTCGATGCGGCACAGACCGTCAGCGGCCTGCTTTCGGCGCTCGGACACGACGTGCAGGCGGTACATCATCCGTACGCGGCGCTGGAGCGGTTCGAGCAGAACCCGCCGGAGGTGGCCATCCTCGACATCGGCCTGCCAGAAATGGATGGATTCGCGCTTGCCCAAACCTTACGGCGGCGACACCCACATTGGCCCGGTCAATTGGTTGCGCTGACCGGCTATGGCGCGGCGGCGGATCGTGCTCGCACCCGGGAAGCCGGCTTCGCCGTGCACCTGACCAAGCCAGTCGATCTGGCCCAGCTGCAGCAGGCGCTGGAGCCGGTAGCGCCTGCAAACGAATCGGGCGCGGGGCAATAAACATGCGGCCGCCTGTTTAGGCAACGCAGTGCGACAGTGCTTGGCTAAACTTCCGGCACTGGCCGTTGATGGTGTCGCGCATAGCCGCTTGCAACGGCTGCCTTACACGCGATACCGGCCGTTCGAACTCCATGCATAACCGAGTGATAGCGGTCAACTCCAGCCTGTCACTCTCCCGAAAAGCCCACATACAAGCCGTGCGTACCACGACGAAATGCGACGACATAGAGGGAACGCGTGAACCAAGGACGTCTACTTTGAAAAGGTAAGAAGACATGGGCCAGAGTTCTCAAGGAGCACTGACAATGCCGTCTGGCCGCCAGCCGAGTTCCCGTTGTGCTTTGCTGGTATCGACCGTGGCATTGGTCTCAACGATGTTGAAGACGCCTGGCCTCAGCGCGTGCATCGCCAAGAGCACGGCAGCGGCGGCGCCATCCACGTGTAGCGGCAACTTCTTGTCGGCCTTGCTCTCGCCGCCGGTGCCTGGCCCGTAGAGTTCGCCGTATCGCAAGACCATACCAATCAGGCTAGGCGCCTCGAGCACAGCCTTCTCAAGCGCGGCGACTCCGCCGACACTGATCGCACGGAGACCTTGCGCATTCATGTCGAGCGGCGACTCTTCCGTGTAGGGACCATTCCCGAGCGCGTAAGCCCAAGCAATGCTTTGTGCCACAAGCAGCTTGGCCCCTGCGGCTTGGGCAGCCGCTACAACGTTCGCCGTGCCTTCCGCGCGGATGCGTGCGTTACGTCGCACGCCGTCTTCCATCTGGCTGGGATCAAGGCCACGCGGGAGGTCTGTCAGCTGGTGGATAACAATATCCGGCTTCGCCGCACACATTGCTGCCGTCAGGGCATCTGCGTTGAAAACATCAACCGCCACCGGCGCGACGCCTAACGACAGCAGAGCCGGGGCCTTAGCAGCCGACCGCGTCAACCCGTAGACCCGGTGCCCGAGCGCGACGAGCCGGGGCAGAAGGCGGGTGCCGATGGCGCCAGTGGCGCCTGCAACAAAAATTGTTTGAGCCATGGTGTTTGGGTTGACCGTTCAGGTGGTGGAGTTCACTATAGAAGTTGAAGTCGACTTTAAGTCAAGGCTGGTTCGACATGGATATCGCTGAAGTCGCCAGGCACACGGGTGTGCCGGCATCGACGCTGCGCTACTACGAAACGAAGGGGCTGATCAGCTCAGTCAATCGGCAAGGCATACGGCGCCGCTTTGCGCCGTGTGTGCTGGACCAGCTCGCCCTCATTGCACTTGGGCAGGCGGGCGGCTTGTCTCCGGACGAGATCGGTTCGATGCTGTCGTCCAATGGCCGGCCCGCCATCGACCGACAGCTATTGGCCGCAAAGGCTTGCTGATTTTTGACCGACTGCGAACCGTATTTGTATCGAATTGTGACCCCGCGTTATCTGGCGGATTACTTGTCTGCACGAGGCGCATTCATCGCTCTATCGGGTCACGATACGATGAAAAAGGTGGGTCAACGACCGCGAAAAGCAACAGGCAGAGTGACTGCAAGCAGCCCAGCCGCTGATATGGCATTCTGTGAAATCCGTACGTTCATCCACCCCGGTAAGGCGCATGCTCATGTCATCGGATAACACCCCATCGTTGCAGTTGCGTTCACTCGTCCGCTTGGAAGGTGCACTTGAACTTTCACTGGTCCGGGTACCTGTTCCCGTCCCCGCGGAAAATGAGGTCGTGATACGTATCGAGGCCACCCCGATCAACCCCTCCGACATCGGCCTGCTGTTTGGGGCGGCTGACATGGCTACCGCCACCTACGCGGAAAACGCTGATGGGCCGGTGGTGACTGCCCGCATCCCCGAGCGCGGCATGAAAAGCATGCAGGGAAGGTTGAACCAGTCTATGCCGGTTGGAAACGAAGGCGCGGGCACGGTCATCGCCGCTGGCGCCTCTACGGCCGCGCAAGCGCTGCTGGGAAAGACGGTGGCTGCATTGGGCGGCGCAATGTACGCGCACTACCGCTGCGTGCCTGTCGAGCAATGTCTCGCTCTTCCTGAAGACGCATCCGCAGCCGATGGCGCGTCTTCCTTTGTCAATCCCTTGACCGCACTGGGCATGGTCGAAACGATGCGCAGGGAAGGCCATACGGCGCTGGTACATACTGCCGCCGCCTCCAACCTGGGACAGATGCTGAAGCGCATTTGCCAGAACGAACAAATCGGACTGGTGAACATTGTCCGCTCCCGGGAGCAAGAGGACCTACTGCGCAAGAACGGCGCACAGTACGTGTGCAATTCCAGCGCCGACAGCTTCATGGAAACGCTGATCGACGCATTGGTGGCAACTGGCGCCACGATTGCATTCGATGCCATCGGCGGTGGGCGACTTGCAGGCCAGATCCTGAGCGCCATGGAAGCGGCGGCCAACAGATCCACCAAAGAATACAGCCGCTATGGCTCGACTACATTTAAGCAGGTGTATATCTATGGCGGTCTTGACATGCGCCCAACGGAAATTGTCCGTGATTTCGGGATGACTTGGAGTATGGGGGGCTGGCTGCTGTTTTCCTTTCTGCAGAAGGTCGGCCCTGAGCGAACGAATCAACTCAAGCAGCGCGTTGCGGCCGAACTGAAAACGACCTTTGCCAGTCGCTACACACAGGTGGTGTCGCTGCAGGAAGCCCTGCACGAGCAAGCAATCGCGGCTTATGGCAAGCGCAGCACGGGGGAGAAATACTTGATCAATCCATGGAAAGCCCAGCCTGCATAACGGCCTCTGCTCCGGTGAAAGAAGAACACTCTACTAGGGTAATCAATCGTAGGTTAATGGCTGACCGTCCCGTTAAACCTTGCCCCTCACGAGTGACAGTTCGTCTTACTCTTCGCATAGCGCGGATATCCGCCCTGACCGTAGAGCCAAGCTTTCGCATTCCAAAGTTCCAAGTTTTTGAGGCATCACTTCGCATTCAAAATCACCCAATGCGCTGTAGAGATATTCACCTGTAGTAAGTGGGAGAAAGTCCGCTTTTGGCCACACCCAACCGAATGCCGATCGGATTGCGATGACGGCTCTGCGCCGCTTATCTGCCGTACGAATTTGGGGTGCGGACTTCCGCGTCCGCCATGCCCTTGACTCACATCTCCCTGCGTGCCGGCAAGCCGGAAACCTATCGTCAGGCGATCTTCCACAGCCTGTATCGCGCGATGCATGAAACCTTCAACGTCCCCGAAGACAACCAGTTCATGACGATCCGGGAGCACGACGCGTCTAACTTCCGCTACGGTGCGTCCTTTATGGGGATTGCGCGCAGCGACGATCTCGTGTTTATTCAGATCACCGCGAACAACACGCGCACGGTGGAACAGAAGAAGGTGCTGTTTGCCCGCATCACGGAACTGCTCGGCATAAGCCCCGGCATCCGGCCAGAGGATGTGTTCGTCAGCCTGGTCGAAGTTCAGAAAGAGAATTGGTCCCTCGGCCTCGGCCTGGCGCAGTACGCTTGAAGCGACGCATCTTCTTCACGCTCACGCAGCGTTTGAACAGTTGGTGCGTGAGTATGCCCGTCAGTATGGCGATCGTGGATCGCCCGCTGCGGTTGGCTTGCGCGTCGACACTGCCACCGACCTAACCATGTGACGACGCACCAGGCGAAGCATCCAGGCTAGGCACCCCCTGCTTTTTGTAAATATCTGGCCGATTCACCTGCCAGAATAAGTCCGGATTATCGGGTGTCGAGAAGCCAAGCTTCTCATACAACCAGGCGGCAGTCGTTGTCGCCAGAAGCAGGCGCCGGTAGCGTTCCACGCCGGGATATCGCAGCATGCACTCAACGAGCCAGCGTCCAAGTCCTTTGCCGCGATATGCTTCAATCACGAAGACGTCTGCCATATAGGCAAACGTCGTGTAATCGGTGATGAAACGGGCATAGCCAATCTGCTGGCCGCCATCGTATAACCCGAAGTTCAGACTGTTCGCGACGGCCTGATGCACCGTCGCCGCATCAATTCCCGCAGCCCAGGTGCTGCAGGTGAGGTTCGCATGGATGACATCTCGTTGAAGCAACGCACCGTCAGTCGAAACTAAGTAGTTCTCTTTGGTCCAATCCATACCCATTCCCAAGGATGTTATCTGCAACGCGGGTAGTCCATTTGCGCGAAGCCCTCTTGCAACCGCTATTCCCGATCCGGGGAGTACTTCCGTTCAAGTGCATCGTAGAAATCCTTGTTCACCAGACGCTGCCGCTCCGCGAAGGAAACCACCAGCGAGGAATCCTCATCGAGACGACCATCGCTGCGAAGTCGGCGCAAGGCTGTTTGCATCCCCTGGACTGCGCTTTGCAATGTCGCATTGGCGTACAAGACGATCCCGTATTTGAGCTGCGCCAGCTCATTGGCGGATAGGGTCGGCGTCTTCCCGCCGATAACGATATTGATGAGTTGCGGCGTGTCGAACAGCTGCGGCAGTCGCTGGATGTCTTCGACGGTCTCCGTGGCTTCAATGAAGAGGATGTCTGCCCCCGCTTCAATGTAGCGATGCCCGCGCTCGATCGCGTCTTCAATGCCGTGGACAGCGCAGGCGTCGCTCCTGGCAATGATCTGGACGTTCTCGTCTTCCCGCGCATCGACCGCCGCGCGCAACTTGCCGACCATTTCATTCGTTGAGATAACGGCCTTGCCTGAGAAATGACCGCACTTCTTTGGCAAAACTTGGTCCTCGAGCTGAATCGCGTCAGCGCCGGCGCGCTCTAGCGTCCGGACCGTGTGGCGTACGTTCAGCGCGTTGCCAAATCCAGTGTCGGCGTCAACGATAATCGGAAGCGTCGAGATATCCCGAATGCGCGCCGTGTGCTCTGCCACTTCATGCAAGCCGATGAAGCCTAGATCGGGCAGGCCAAGAAACATGTTGGAGGTGCCTGCGCCGGTCAAGTACACGGCTTCAAAGCCGATGTCCTCGACGATACGGGCACTCAGCGCATTGAAGGCGCCCGCGACGAGGAGCCCCCGGCGTTCTTGGACACGACTGCGGAAGCTTGCACGGCGAGCGGTTGATGATTGGTTCATGAGTGTCTCCTGTTAACGCGTCGTTATCTGCAGTTTTTATGCCAAAGGGGGGGCGCACGTCCGTTTAGTTGAATACTCAATACGTTAGCCGCTGCGTCCTCGGCTACCGGCGTACCAAATCCCGTTTCACAAAGCCATAGCAACGTTTCCGTTGTTTCAAAATGGAACATCAGGCGCCTGGATAATGTGATGCAGGACACCGCCCACCGTAATGCCTTTTGTCGACATCTCCATGCGCGCTTCGGCCCATCCCGGCGTTCCCAGTCGCTCACCACACCGATCAAAGTCGACCGAAAACCAGACTCGCGTTCACACCGCCAAAACCGAAGCCA
Source organism: Oxalobacteraceae bacterium OM1 (assembly GCA_004570315.1). GTDB lineage: Bacteria > Pseudomonadota > Gammaproteobacteria > Burkholderiales > Burkholderiaceae_D > Noviherbaspirillum. The sequence continues at coordinate 20,168 of SPQI01000200.1, forward strand.
TTGGAGATGGCATAGCTTGTCGCTATGCTCCGGGCCGATCCGCTAACGATGTCAATGCCCTCCGCTGCCGGATCAATCTGTGCCAGGTTCAGTGTGGGAGGGGCCATCTGGTCGCGCAGGGCAAGCACGGTAAAGATCGCCTCCACGCCGCCTGCCGCGCCCAGCAAATGTCCTGTCGACGACTTGGTGGCGGATACGGCCGGGCCGCGCCCCGCTCCGAATATCGCCTTGATGGCAGCCAGCTCGCTCGTGTCGCCGACTGGCGTGGACGTCGCGTGAGCATTCAAGTGCCCGATTTGTTCGGGCGCCAGGTTTGCCTGCCGGATCGCGAGTTCCATGGCGCGCCGTCCGCCGGTGCCGTCGTCGGGCGGAGACGTCATGTGATACGCATCGGCGCTTGTCCCGTACCCTAGCAGTTCCGCAATCGGCAGTGCGCCACGGCGCAATGCGTGCTCCAGTTCTTCGATGACCAGCATGCCGGCTCCTTCCCCCATGACAAAGCCGTCTCGATCGA
>SPQI01000311.1 GCA_004570315.1 Oxalobacteraceae bacterium OM1
CCATGCCGGCATCCGGCGCCGCCGGGGCGCTGCCGCCGCCGGAAGTCTGCGCCGTCGCCGCCAGCACCGCCGACAGCAGGATCGCAACGATCAGGATCTGGGTAGCGTTCATCGTCAGCCTCTCTCGGTCACTTCAAGGGCGCTGCCGAATCCGTCTCGTTGACCACCGCCTCGCGCGGCTCGCCAGCGCGCTTGAGGCGCGCCTGCAGTTCGGCCATCTTCTGCCCCAGCTCCTGGCGCACGGTGTCGTCCATCAGCTTGCGCACCTTGGGAAACAGGTTCTCTTCCTCTTCCTTGTGGTGATGCTCGGTCTGTTCCTTGAGCACCTTGAACTTGGCTTCGAAGGTCTTCTCGTCGGGCGCCATCGCGAGCAGGTCGGCGAGCAGGCGCTTCAGCGAGAGGTGTTCCTCCAGCGATTCCAGCAGGATGTCTTCCGTGCGCGAGGCCTTCACCGCGGGATAGAAAATGTCTTCCTCGGCTTTGAGATGTACGGTGAGCTGGTCGCCGGCGCGGTCGAACAGCTGCTTGCGCTGCGCCGGGTCTTCTTCGGGCAGCACGAGCCCGAGCAATTGCTCCAGCGCACGGTGCTGGCGGGTGAGGTAATCGATGGCTTCGATCGGCAGGTCGGTCATGAGTCGGCTCCATTGTCTCGGGATTAGAGACACATGCCGTGGACAGGTTCAGCCCATCGCCTGCGCCCTTGCGGCGAACTGCCTACAATACCTTGCCCCCATGCCAGTCGAAAGAAGCCCGATGTCCGAACGCAAGCCCCTCGATTCCTCCGCCATGCTGCTCATGCTGGTGCTCTGCGTGCTATGGGGACTGCAGCAGGTGGCCGTGAAGGCCGCCGCGCCCGGGATGAGCCCGGTGCTGCAACTGGGCGTGCGCTCGCTGATCGCAGCGGCGCTGGTGTTCGCGATGGTGAGCGTGCGCGGCGAACGCATCGCGATGGGCGGCATGCTGCTGCCCGGCATCGGCGCCGGCGTGCTGTTCGCGGTCGAATTCCTCTGCGCCGGCGCGGGCCTCAAGTTCACGACTGCCTCGCACATGTCGGTCTTCCTCTACACCGCACCCATCTTCACTGTGCTCGGCCTGCATCTCTTCCTGCCGGCCGAGCGCATCAACTGGCGGCAATGGCTGGGCGTGGCGGCCGCCTTCGCCGGTGTGGCGACGGCCTTCTCCAACGGCTTCGCCACCGATGGCCGCGACCTCGGCGACATGCTGCTCGGCGATTTCCTCGGCGTGCTCGGCGGCCTGTTCTGGGCCGCGACCACGGTGCTGATCCGCTGCTCGGCGCTCTCGGAAGCCCCGCCCGCCACCACGCTGTTCTATCAGCTTGCCGGCTGCGGTGTGCTGTTGACCGGCATTGGCGCGGTCAACCAGGATTTCGCGCGCGTGGACATGACGCCGCTGGTCTGGGGCAGCCTGTTCTTCCAGTCGGTGGTCGTCGCCTTCCTGAGTTATCTCGCGTGGTTCTGGATGCTGCGCCGTTACCTCGCCTCGCGCGTGACGGTGTTCTCCTTCCTCACGCCGCTGTTCGGCGTGGCCTTCGGCGTGCTGCTGCTGGGCGATGCCATCGACGCGCGCTTTGCCGTCGGCGCGCTGCTCGTGCTGGCCGGCGTGGTGATGGTCAACTTCCGCTGACTATTTTTTCAAGCCGAGCGTCTTCTGCATCGCGGCGGTGATCGACTGCCGCGTCTGCGCATACTCTTCCCACGGGTCGCCCTGTAGCGTGGCGAGCCGCTGCGGCAGCGTCTCGATGTTCCAGTGGTCGCCGCCGTTTACCTGATCCAGCTCTTCCCACAGGATCGGCGTGGAGACACCCATGCCCGGCCGCGCGCGCGCCGCGAAGACCGCGATGGTGCTCGCCTGACGCTGGTTGCGCAGGTAATCGATGAAGACCTTGCCGACGCGGTTCTGCTTGCCCATCTTCGCGCTGAAGCGGCTGGGGATCGTCTTGGCCATGTGCTGCGCGACCGCCTGCGAGAAGGCCGTCACGGTTTCCCAATCGTTGCGGCGCGACAGCGGCACCACGATATGCAGGCCCTTGCCGCCGCTGGTCTTGAGAAAGCTCTGCAGGCCGAGTTCGTCGAGCACGACCTTGGTCAGCCGCGCGGCCTCGGCCACCGCCTGCCACGGCAGCCCGGGATCGGGATCGAGGTCGAAGACCATGAAATCGGGCCGGTCGATGCGGTCGGCGGTTGCGCTGCAGGTGTGCAGCTCGATCGCGCCCATCTGCGCCGCGCCCGCCAGCGCATGCGCCGTATTGATCGCCATGTAGGGCTTGTGGTCCGGATCGAGCGCGGGGTCGAGCAACTCCACGCCGGGAATCACCATGTGCTCGGCGTGCTTCTGGAAGAAATGCTCGCCCGGAATGCCTTCGGGGCAGCGCAGCAGGTAGACCGGCCGGTCGTGCAGAGTGGGCAGCATGTGCTGCGCCACCTGCGCGTAGTAATGCGCGAGATCGAGCTTGGTGAAACCGGTGGAGGGATCGATGACGCGGTCGGGGTGCGTGATCTTCACGCCTTCGACCATGGCGTCGCCCTTGCCGCCGCGCTTTGCCGCCGGCGCACGCGGCGCGTCCTTCGTCTCCGCTTTCTCCGCTTTCTCCGCTGCTGCCGCGCGACCGTCGCCGCCTACCGGCCGCGCATGCACGGCCTCCTCGCGCCGCACGTCGCGTGCCTTCTTGTCGGCGCGCAAGCCGTGGAACACCGCCTGCCGCAACATGCCGTCCTCGGTCCATTCCGCGAAGGACACCTCGGCGACCAGCTCGGGCTTCACCCAATGCGTGTCGGCGCGCCGCACGCCGGGCGGCATGCGATCGACCGGCCGCTGGTTGATCTCGCGCGCATGCAGCCGCTCGTAGGTCGAGCGCAGCACGTCGCGGTCGAAGCCGGTGCCGACCTTGCCGGCGTAATGCAGCACGCCCTTGTCGTCGTAGACGCCCAACAGCAGTGCGCCGAAGAACATGCGCGTACCCTGCGGCTCGGTGTAGCCGACGATCACGAATTCCTGCCGCCGCCGGCACTTCAGCTTGATCCAGCTGGCGCTGCGCTTGCCGATGTAGGGCGAGTCGTTCATCTTGCCGATGATGCCTTCCATCTGCATCTTGCAGGCGCTGTCGAGCAGCTGTTCGGCCGGCTGGTCGATCGGCGCGCTGTAGCGCAGCGCGTAGTGCTTCGACGTGCGCATGATCTGTTCGAGCAGCGCGCGCCGTTCGCGCAGCGGCGCCGCGCGCAGGTCGTAGCCGTCGAGATAGGGCAGGTCGAAGGCGAAGTAGATGATCTGCGCGGTGCTCGACGCGTCGAAGGCATTCTGCAGGCGCTGGAAGGAGGGCACGCTGTTCTCGTCGAGCACCACGATCTCGCCGTCGAGCCAGGCCGTCTTCAGGCCCAGCGCGCGGATCGCCTCGGCCTGCTTCGGCAGCCGCTCGGTCCAATCCTTGCCGTCGCGGGTGTAGAGACGCACGCGGTAGTTGTCCACCTGCGCGAGCAGGCGATAGCCGTCGAACTTGATTTCGTATTCCCATTCACCGCCTTCCGGCGGGGCATCCACCAGCGTGGCGAGCTGCGGTGAGAGCGTCTCGGGCAGCGCAGCGCGTTTGGCGTTGGTCAGCGCGCGCGGGATCAGAATCTCCGGTGCTTCATCCTTGCCGTTGCCCTTCTTCGCTGGCTTCGCTTTGGTTCCTTTCGCCGCACGCGCACGCTTGGCCGGCTTCGGCTTCGGTTTGTTCAGCACGCTGTCCGGTTCGGCAGCGGTGATGTCATATTCGGCATGCGCCCGCGCTTCGTCATCGCGCTCCTTGATCAGCAGCCACTGCTCCTTGTCGCCGCTGGCCTGCAAGCGCGTGCGCACCAGCGTCCAGCCGCCGTGCAGCTTCTCGCCGTGCAGGCGGAACTTCATCTTGCCGGCCTTGTAGGACGCCGCCGGATCGTCGAGCGGCTCCCACCAGCCGATGTCCCACACATCGACATGGCCGGCGCCGTACTGGTGCTCGGGGATGTCGCCCTCGAAGTCGATGTAGTCCAGCGGATGGTCTTCCACATGCACCGCGAGCCGCTTTTCGGCCGGATCGAGGCTCGGCCCTTTCGGCACGGCCCAGCTCTTCAGCGTGCCGTCGAACTCCAGGCGGAAGTCGTAGTGCAGGCGGCGAGCGTCATGTTTCTGCACCACGAAGCGCAGGCGTTCGCCCGGCGTGACGACGGCCCCGCGCGGCTCCGGCGTGATGCCGAAGTCGCGTTTGGCGTGGTAGGTGGAGAGCTTGGTGGCCATGGTGCATCAATGAACGCTGCGGGCGCCCTTGCCGCTGCTGCTGCGACTGGCGCGCTTGGGTGGTGGCGTCTTGGACGACGGGCCGACGACGCCGCGCGGCGTGCGCGCGGACGCACCCTGCAGGCTTTGGCGCAGCAGTTCGGTGAGATCGGTTTCGTCGGTGGTTTCCGGCTCTTCGATCTTCACCTCCTCGATCTCGCTCGCCTTGCCCTCCTCGTACTTGCGCTCGACCAGCTTCATGATGTCGTCGCGGAAGGTGTCCTTGAACTGCGCCGGATCCCAGGGCTCGGTCATGCTCTCGATCAGCTCCGTGGCCATCGTGATTTCCTTGGGCTTCACGTTGGCCTCCTTCAGGCCTTCGGCCGGCAGGTCGAGCTCGTCGGGCGCGCGCACCTCGGCGTCCCAGCGCAGGGTGTTGAGCACCAGCGCCTGGGGCGTGGGGATCAGCGCGCACAGATGCTGCTTGTTGTGCATCACCACCAGCGCCACGCCGATCTTCTTCACCTTCAGCAGCGCCTCCCGCAGTAGCGCATACACCTTCTCGCCACCCTTGGCCGGTGCGAGGTAGCACGGCGTTTCGTAGTAGAAAAAGCTGACGTCGGCCGGATCGGTGAAGCCGACCAGGTCGATGGTATGCGTCGACTTCACGTTGGCGGCCTTGATCTCGTCGTCCGAGAGCACGACATAGGTGTCCTCGTACTTCACCGCCTTGATGATGTCGTCCTTGTCGACCTCCGCGCTGGTGTCCTTCACCACGCGCTTGTAGCCGACCGGCTTGAGCGTGCCCTTCTGCAGCCAGTCGAAGTCGACCGCATCGGAATGCGAAGCGGGATAGAGTGCGACGGGCGCGTTCAGCAAACCGAAGCTGATCGCGCCTTTCCACATGACACGTGCCATGAACGAGCCGTCCTTTCGGATGCCGGGCGCGTGGATGAAATTGGTGAAAGGAAATGCTGCTGCGCCGGCAATGTTAACGGTTCGACACGCGGCGTTAATGCAAGTTCTGGCCTGGGGAGTTGGCCTACATCAGCGTAAGCGCTCCCGCACCATTTCCTCATTGAACACCTGCTGCGTCGCCTGCAGGATGTCGCTGCGGCTGATGAGGCCGATGAGCTGCATGTCTTGCTCGTTGTCCACCACCGGCAGGCGTTCGATGCCATGCGCCGCCATGCGCGCCGCGACCATGCGCAGCGATTCGCCGGCGAGCGCGACCACCGGCGCTTCCTCGACGAGATTGGCGCAGGGCAGGTCCGCTTCTTCCATCGCCAGCAGCGTGCCGCGTTCCACCATCCCGACCAGGCGGCCATCGCGCAGCAGCGGATAGGCGCGGTGCAACTGGTCGGGGCCGAAGTATTCCTGCAGCGCGAGTCCGGCGGGCATGGCGGCGTCGATGCTCAGCACCTTGCGCGTCATGCGGTCGGCCACGTGCTGGCGTTCCAGCGGATCGACGCTGTATTCGCGATAAATGTGCAGGCCGCGCCGCGCGATCTTTTCCGTCATGATGGAGCGCGGCATGGTGAGCACCGTGAAGCCGTAGGCCACTGCCGTCGTCAGCAGCAGCGGCAGCAGCGCTGCGCTGTCGTGCGTGAGGCCGAAGGCGAACACCACCGCGGTGAGCGGCGCGCCCAGCACCGCGCCGAGCACGGCAGCCATGCACACCAGCGCCCACAGGCTGGGTTCGCCGCCCGGCAGCCAGGGACCGAGCGCCACGCCAAGGCCGGCGCCCATCATCAGCAACGGCGCAAGCACGCCGCCCGACGTGCCGGAGCCGAGCGCGACGGCCCACATGACCGCCTTGGCAGCCAATAGCGCGAGCGCCACCTGCAGCGCCATCTGGTTGTGCAGCAGGTCGTTGATGACGTCGTAGCCCACGCCCAGCGCACGCGGCTGCAGCCAACCGCCGATGCCGACCGCCAGTCCGCCGATCGCCGGCCACCACATCCAGTGCACCGGCAGATGCGCAAACAAATCCTCAATCCTGTAGAGCGCCTGCGTCAGTACCGCCGAGAGCACGCCGCACAGCAGGCCGGCCACCAGGCATGACCCCAGCGCAGGCAAGGTGGCCGGAGCGGTCTGCAGCGGAAACAGCGGCGCCGCGTCCAGCACCACCATGCGCAGGAAGCCCGCCACGCCGCAGGCCACCGCCACCGGCAGCAGGCTGCGCGGGCGCAGCTCGAACAGCATCAGTTCCACCGCCAGCAGCACCGCCGCGGCCGGCGTGCCGAACACCGCCGTCATGCCCGCACAAGCGCCGGCCACCAGCAGCGTCTTGCGCTCGGCGCCGGTGAGATGGAAGAACTGCGCGATGAGCGAGCCGAGCGAGCCGCCGGTCATGATGATCGGGCCTTCGGCGCCGAACGGCCCGCCGCTGCCAATCACGATGCCCGACGAGAGCGGCTTGAGTACCGCCACTTTCGGCGACATCTTGCTCTTGCCGAACAGGATGGCTTCGATCGCTTCCGGAATGCCGTGGCCGCGGATCTTCTCGCTGCCGTAGCGCGCCATCGCGCCGACGATCAGGCCGCCGAGCACCGGCAGCAGGATGACCCAGGCGCCGAGCGTGTGCTGCGCCGGCATGGCGTCGGCCAGCGAGAACCGCTGAAAGAAGAACAGGTTAGTGAAGAAGCGGATCAGGTTCAGCAGCACGACGGCGGCCACGGTGCTGCAGCCGCCGATGCAGGCGGCCATCGCGGTGATGGCGAGGATGCGGCGGTCGGCGGTGTAGTCGCGGCGTTCGATCTGCAGGACGGAATCGGTTTGCATGTCAGTGGAGGGAATCGTCGTCGTTGAAGGCGGTGATGCGCGCGACCGTGAACGTGCCGCGCAGGGACTTCAGTTCGGCCTGGTGCAGGGCCGCAAGATGTTCGAGGGTGCGCTCGCCGCGTGCGGTGAGATGCACTTCGATCAGGCGACGATCGGACTCACTCTTGCGGCGCTCGACGAGGCCGGCTTCCTCGCCGCGCGTGACCAGCGCCACCACGCCGTGGTGCTGCAATTGCAGGCGCTCCGCAAGCTCGCCGATGCTCGCCCAGTCGCGGCCGGGAAAGCCGCGCACGTGCAGCAGCAGCAGGTATTGCAGCGGCGTGATGCCTTCCGCCCGCGCGGCGGTTTCGCTGAAATGCAGGAAGCGCCGCAGCTGGTAGCGGAACTCCGAGAGCGCTTCGTAATGCTTCTTGCCGAGCGTTTTGCCAGGTGCGGGCGTCTTCTTCTTTTCCATTGGCTTGCCAATGCTGCAAAGCGTCAAATATATCACGACATGATATATTCGAGGTTTTTGCCTCGCATTTCCATCTGATTCATGCAGCACGACACAACGAACGGCCTCGCCGCCTGGCTGCGCGGCTTCCGCCCGGTTCCCGTCAACGCCGGCCGCCGCGAAAAACTAGCCGGCTGCCTCGGCGCCTGCCTTGGCTTGCTGATCACGCAGGCCGTCTGCCGCTTCACTTTCGGCGAGCTCAATCCCTGGTTCATCGCGCCCATGGGCGCCTCCGCCGTCCTGCTGTTCGCCGTACCGTCGAGCCCGCTCGCGCAGCCGTGGTCCATCATCGGCGGCAATGTGGTGTCGGCGCTGATCGGCATCACCTGCGCGAAGCTCATCGGCGAACCGATGCTGGCCTGTGCGGTCGCCGTCATGCTCGCCATCGCGGCGATGTTCGCCTTGCAATGCCTGCACCCGCCCAGCGGCGCCGTGGCGCTCACCGCCATCCTCGGCGGACCGGCGGTGGTCGAGAGCGGCTATCGCTTCGCGCTGCTTCCCGTCGGCGCCAACTCCGCGCTGCTGCTGGTGACCGCGCTGGTGCTGAACAACCTGCTGCGCCGGCGCTATCCGCATCCGGTGGTGGTGCATATCAACACGCATCGCACCAGCGACCCGCGGCCCGAGGATCGCGTCGGCGTCACCCGCGAGGACGTGGACGAAGCGCTGCGCGAACATGCCGAGCCGCTCGACATCGCGCCCGACGATCTCGAGGACATCGTGCTGCTCGCCGAGGAACGCGCGTGGCGACGCCATGCGGGCGACCTGCGCTGCCGCGAAGTGATGTCGAAGGATGTGTTGAGCGTCGCTGCGGACCTGCCGCCGGAAGCGGCCTGGGAAGTGATCGAAGGACATCATGTGAAGGCGCTGCCGGTCGTGGATGCGCGCGGCGTGCTGATCGGCATCGTGTCGCTGCACGACCTGATTGCGCAGCAGCGTCCCGCACAAGGCGGCACCATCGGCCGCATCATGTCGCGCGACGTCGTGGCCGCACATCCCGAGCAATCCATTCCGGCGCTGGTGCGCTTGTTCAACGAGTCCGGTCATCATCACCTGCCGGTTGTCGATGCGACACGCAAAGTGGTCGGCATGGTGACGCAGTCGGATCTCGTCGCGGCGCTGTATCGGGCCGGCGTCGAGCGGGCGGCGGCGTAGCCCGCACCCGTAGCGTCCCGCGGGGTCGATCAAGGACGTTCCCTCCCCTTCAAGGGGAGGGGTAGGGTGGGGATGGGTTGCAGTCATAAGTGAGCCGGCGTTAACCCCATCCCCACCCCAGCCCTCCCCTTGAAGGGGAGGGAGTGTGATGCTCCGGCCGAATTTGCAGGCATGTGCACACACTTGATTTTTCCCTACCCAACCCCATCTCCATTCCAACCGCCGCCGCTCCAGCGGCGACGGTCTCCCTCCCTTGACCGTGTCCCGTCCTCTTCGGACAGGGCACGGCTTTTTTTCGGAATGCCTCGATGCGCAGCCGCTTCCTGACCGTTCTTGTCATCCTTGCCGCGGTGCACGTCTACGTCGGCATCCGCATCCTGCCCGACCTTCCCATCGACAACGCCGCGCGTGCCCTTGGCTGGCTCTGGCTGGCGGCCTCCATCGTCCTGATGCCGGCCGGCGTGTCCGCGTACCGACTCGCGCAGCCGCATGCCGACCGCGTCGCCTGGGCGGGTTTGCTGGCCATGGGTTTCTTCTCTTCGCTCTTCGTCGGCACGCTGCTGCGCGATGTGGTCTTGCTCGTCGCGACCCTGGCGGGTGCCGCGAGCCCGCACTTCGTGATGTGGTCGGCAGTCGCGGTGCCGGTTGTGGCGCTCGCGACGACCCTGATCGGCTTCATCAACGCCCGCCGCGTCGCCGCCATCGTCGATGTCGACGTGCCGATCGACAACCTGCCGCCCGACCTGCACGGCTTCACCATCGCCCAGATCAGCGACATCCACGTCGGCCCCACCATCAAGCGCCGTTATCTCGATGCCATCGTCGACAAGGTCAACCGCATCGGCGCCGACGTTGTCGCGGTGACGGGCGACCTGGTCGACGGCAGCGTGCACCAGCTCGCACCGCATACCGCGCCGCTGGCCCGCCTGCAGGCGCGGCATGGCGCCTTCCTCGTCACCGGCAACCATGAGTACTATTCGAACGCGCATGCGTGGATCGACGAATTCGAACGCCTCGGGCTGCGGGTGCTGATGAACGAACATGTCGTCCTGCAACACAACAATGCCGCCGTGCTGCTCGCCGGCGTGCCCGACTACACCGCGCATCACTTCGATCCCACCCACAAGAGCGATCCGCACAAGGCCCTCGCCGGCGCGCCCGGCGATGTGGCGGTGAAACTGTTGCTCGCACACCAGCCGCGCACGGCACTGACGGCAGTGGAAGCCGGCTACGACCTGCAGCTGTCCGGGCACACGCACGGCGGTCAGTTCTTCCCGTGGAATTTCTTCGTGCCGCTGCAGCAGCCGTTCGTCGCGGGCCTCAAACGGCTGGAGAAGCTGTGGGTGTATACCAGTCGCGGCACCGGTTACTGGGGACCGCCGAAGCGCTTCCTTGCGCCGTCGGAAATCACCCGGCTGCGCCTGGTGCCTGCCGTTCTGCCTGCTATCTAATTTCCCGTTTTTCCGCAGAAATTATTCCGGTTAATTCGCTTTTTCGAAAGCGCGCATGTCCCTACCATGGTGGCATTGCGATGGCCCGTGCCACGCAGTCCACTTCTCAGGAGGAAGCATGAAAAAGTTCTTGATCGGCCTGGTCGTCGCCGTGAGCGCGATGTCGGTGCTGGTGCCCGTCGCTGAAGCCAAGCGCATGGGCGGCGGCGGCTCCATCGGCCGCCAGTCGCAGAGCATTGGCCGTCAGGGCGCCGCGCCCGCGCAGCAGGCGCCCTACCAGCAGCAAGCCCAGCGTCCGGCGCAGCAGACCGTGCCGGCGGCCGCGCAGCAGCGTCCGTCCAGCCCGTGGAAAGGCATCCTCGGCGGTGCCCTGCTCGGCCTCGGCCTCGGCGCGCTGTTCTCGCACCTCGGCATCGGCGGTGCGATGGCCGGCATGCTCGGCAACCTGCTGATGATCGCCCTGCTGGTGTTCGCTGTGATGTTCATCGTGCGCATGGTGCGCCGCAAGCAGTCGGGTGAACCGCAGCCGGCCTTCGCCGGCGCGGCCAGCCAAGCCTACGAGCGCAGCGCGACGCCGGAGATCGGTTCGCGTGTGAACGAAGCTTTCACAGGTGGCACGAGCGCCGGCGGCGCGGCCAACGATGCGCCCTTCGGCATCCCGGCCGGCTTCGACACCAACGGCTTCCTGCGCCACGCGAAGACCTACTTCATCCGCCTGCAGGCGGCGTGGGATAAGGGCGACGTGAACGACCTGCGTGAATTCACCACGCCGGAGATGTTCGCCGAGCTCAAGCAGGACCTGCTGGATCGCGGCAGCGCGGGCAACCATACCGACGTCGTCGCGCTCGATGCGCAGCTGCTCGGCATCGAGACCATCGGCGGCGATTACATGGCAAGCGTGAAGTTCAGCGGCATGATTCGCGAAGCGGAGAATGCGGCGGCCGAACCCTTCACCGAGGTGTGGAACCTCAGCAAGCCGGTATCGGGCCAGGGCGGCTGGGTGCTGGCAGGCATTCAGCAGCTGTCGTAAAACAACATGGCCGGTGTCTCCACCGGCCATTTTTTTATCCGAGCTTCGCGCCGCGGAACAAGTCCTTGAATTGATGCGGTTGCGAACGCCAGTACTGCTTCGGCGCGTCCACCTGCGCGCCGAGTTGGGCGGCCGCGTGCCACGGCCAGCGCGGGTCGTAGAGCACGCCGCGGGCCAGCGCGACCATGTCGGCCTGGCCGGAAGCGACGATCTCCTCGGCCTGCTGCGCTTCGGTGATGAGGCCGACCGCTATGGTCGGCATGCCGGAAGCCTGCTTCAGGCGCGCAGCCAAGGGCACCTGATAGCTCGGGCCGACCGGAATCTTCTGCAGCGGCGAGAGACCGCCGCTGGAAACATGCAGGAAGGCGCAGCCGCGCTTGGCAAGTTCCTGCGCGAAGACCGCCGTCTGCTCCACGTCCCAGCCCCCTTCCACCCAATCGGTGCCGGAGACGCGCATGCCCACCGGCTTGTCGGCCGGGAAGGCGGCGCGCACCGCCTCGTAGACTTCGAGCGGAAAGCGCATGCGGTTCTCGAGCGAGCCGCCGTATTCGTCGGTGCGGTGGTTGGACAGCGGCGAGAGGAACTGATGCAGCAGGTAGCCGTGGGCGCCGTGCACTTCGATGGCGTCGATACCCAGCCGGGCGGCGCGCTTGGCTGCGGCGGCGAAGTTGTCGCGCACGCGCTTGAGGCCGGCGGCATCCAGTGCGATCGGCGTCTCGTCGGCCTCATGGAACGGCAGGGCCGAGGGCGCGAAGGTCTTCCAGCCGCCGGCCGTGGAAGGAATGTTGCGGCCGCCTTCCCAGGGCACATGGGTGGATGCCTTGCGGCCCGCATGCGCGAGCTGGATCGCAATCGGCATGGCGGAGTTCTCGCGCACCGCCTGCAGCGTCTTCGCGAGCGCGGCTTCGTTGGCGTCGGACCACAGGCCGAGGTCGTCCGGCGAGATGCGGCCTTCCGGTTCCACGCCGGTGGCCTCGATGATGAGCAGGCCTGCGCCAGAGAGCGCGAGGTGGCCGAGATGGATGGTATGCCACGAGGTGGCGTCACCGTTGCGGGCGGAGTACTGGCACATCGGCGCAATGACGATGCGGTTCTGCAGCTGCAGGCCGCCGAGCGAAATGGGGGAGAAGAGTTGGCTCATCGATCATCCTGACCGCGCGAGGCGGTTTCTTGTCAAAGGGAGCGCCGCTGCCGCCGTTGCAGGCGGGGAAGTGGCGTAAGCTAATGCCTTTCGAACACCATTGCTGACATGTCCGAACGACAAAAAGTTGATTTAACCATCATTGCGTCCTACGTGCTGGCGGCCGTCGCGCTCTGGACCGTGCTGCATGCCGGCCTGCTGTCGGCGCTCTTCTCCGGCCTGCTGGTCTACTCGCTGGTGCACATGCTGGCACCGGTCCTCGGCCGCAACATCAGCGACCGCCGCGCGCGCGCCATCGTCGCGGTCTTCCTCTCCGGCCTCATCGTGCTGCTGCTCGCGCTGGGCATCTGGGGACTCACCGTGTTCTTCCAGAGCGACATCGGCAGCATGGAACACCTGTTCCAGCGCCTTGCCGACATCCTCGACGCGTCGCGCGGGCAAATGCCCGAGTGGCTGCGTACCCATATCCCCGAAGGCGCGGAGGCGCTGCGCGAAATGGTCACCAACTGGCTGCGCCTGCACGCGGCGCACGCGCAGACCATGGGCGAACACGCCGGCCGCTCCGTCGTGCACGTGCTGATCGGCATGGTGATCGGCATGATGTCCGCGCTCTACGACACCACTTCTTCACACAACTACAAGCCGCTCGCCGCCGCGCTGCATGCGCGCGTGGTGAACCTGCACGATGCCTTCCGCCGCATCGTGTTCGCGCAGGTGCGCATCGCGGCGATCAATGCCATCCTCACCGGCATCTACCTGCTGGTGATCCTGCCGCTGGCCGGCGTGCATCTGCCGCTCGCCAAGACCATGGTGCTGATCACCTTCATCGCCGGCCTGCTGCCGGTGATCGGCAATCTCATTTCGAACACCGTGGTGGTGATCGTCGCGCTGTCGCATTCGGTCGGCATCGCGGCCGCCTCGCTCGGCTTCCTCATCGTCATCCACAAGCTCGAATACTTCCTCAACGCGAAGATCGTCGGCACGCACATCAATGCGCGCGCCTGGGAGATCCTCATTGCGATGCTCTCGATGGAAGCGATCTTCGGCCTGCCCGGCGTGGTGGCGGCGCCGGTGTTCTACGCCTACCTGAAGAAAGAGTTGAGCGACCGCGACCTCGTGTGATTGGCAACCGCCGGCGCAAAAGGTTCGCGCCTTTGCTTCAGCCTGCGGTGGCCAAGGCGACGCGTGCGGCGGCGAGGTCCCAGGCGGCGTGACCGACGGTTTTCAACACCGCCGGGCCGCCGTCGGGAGCGGCTTGCGTGAGGTCCTGCACGCGGCTCCAGTCGATGCCGGCACGCAGCAGGTCGCCCGCTTCATGCTGTGCGCCGGCGACGTGGTCGACCACGATGCGGCGCGCATGCAGCAACGCGGCCGGCAGCTCGGCCATGGTGGGCTTGAAGGCGCCGACGCCGGCGGCCAGCGTGGCGGGGGGCAACTGCTCCGGGATGACCGGCGTGGTGGCGGTGGTGAGAGCGATCACCACGTCGACGTCCTGGCAGGCGGCCTGCAGGTCCGCGACGGCAACGGCTTGCATGCGCAGCGCGGGATGCAGTTGCGCCACCTCGGCGCAGAAGCGCTGTGCCTGCGCGACGTCGCGGCTGGCCACGCGCAGTTCACTGAGCGGAAAGACGGTGGCCAGCGCATCGGCGTGGGCGGCGGCCTGTACGCCGGTGCCGATGAGCAGCGCGCGTGTCGGCGCTGCGGTGCGCAGGCGCTGGATGCCGAGCAGCGTGACGGCCGCGGTGCGGCGCGCGGTGACGGTAGGACCGTCGAGCAGCAGGTGGCGCTTGCCGGTGGCGGCGTCGAAGACCGTGACCTCACCCTGGATCGCGGGCAGGCCGCGGCGCGGGTTGTCGTTGTGGACGGTGATGAGCTTCGTGACGGCGATGTCGGGGGCGACGGCGGGCATGCAGAGCAGGACGCCTTCGTTAGGCGTGGGAACGACCAGGCGGTCGGGGGCGTTGATCGTGCCCGCTGCCAGCTGCGCGGCGGCTTCGGCGATGGCTTCGATCAGCTTGCCGTAGGGGAGGGCGCGGGCGGTGTCTTGGGGGGTGAGGATGCGCATGGTTTGAGGGGGAGGTGGGTGGACGGGGCACTATAGCGTGCAGCGACTTCGCTTGCTTCGCACCGTGTCGTCCGCGCTCAGGCGGGGTCCCAGCGATGGCTCTCCTGCGCTTGTTTCAACCGCCGTCGGGAACTGGTTCAAGGTCTTGGCGGCCTGTAGGGTGCGCTTGCGCACCTCGATGACGGTAATGGTGTGCAAGCGCACCCTGCGATGCTGTCGTTCCCGCGAAGGGTTTTGCAGGGATTTCGCGCAGCATGCTGCGCGCCTGCAAAACGGTGTGGGCTTACCAGCCCACACGCGCCCTGCAAGGGGGAACCCAGAGATGCCGCGACGACGTCCGCCAAGCCACCCCACCGCACAACACAAAACCACCCCGCGGCCATGCCCTGCACGGCCGTTCCAACCCATCACAACGACCCTACCTCAACCCGCCTTCTTCACCCACGCACTGCACCAGCCCTGCGCCGACACGCCCTTGTTCGACAGCACCTGGCACGGCGCCACCTTATTCTCTTCCTGCGCGGTTTGATAGAACTGGCAGTTGCTGCACATCTGGCTCTTGTCGTGCTTCGGATACTTCTTCTCGTCGGCCTTCGTGGTGTCGTCCACATACCCCAGGCTGACGGCCTGCGGGTCCTTCGGGTCGATCTTCTTCACCGCCGCCCACAGTGTGAGCGGAACGCCGGTGGCGCCGGCGATGCCGGCCACCGTGATGGCCTTGATGACGATACGTCGCTTTTGCATACGGTTCTCCTTGGTTATTTGCCCTGTCCGTTCGTCGTGCCGGACGAGCCTGTGCCGGACGCGGCGCCGCCGCCTCCGATGCCTTGTGCGCCGCCTGTCGTCGGCGCACCCTGTTCCACGCCGCCGCCGGTGGTCGGTGTGGCGCTGGTCGGCGATTGCGCCGAACTTTGCGCGGCCGGGCGCTGCGGCGTGCCGACCGCCACATTGGTACGCTGCGGCTCCGGCGCAGGTGCCGGTTGCGCCGCGTAAAACGCCGACAGCGCCGCGATATCGCTGTCTGACAAGCGCTTGGCAATCATGTTCATCTGCATGCTCGGGTCGGTCTTGCGCGCGCCGCTCTTCCATTCGCCGAGCGCCGCGCTCAGGTAGCCGGCGTGCTGTCCGGAGAGATACGGATAGGTCGGCGGCTCGCCCGATCCGCCCGGACCGTGACAGTTCGCGCAGGCTTGCACGGCAATCTTGTCGTCGCCGACATTGGCGAGTTGCTCGCCGCGCTTGCCCACCTGTGCGGCCGGCGCGGCCGTCTTCGCTGACGGCGTATCCAGGCCCGCGTAATACGCGGCAACCGCCTGGATCTGGTCCTGCGACAAGCCCTTCGCGATCGGCATCATGATCGGATTGTTGCGGCTGCCCTCGGCATAGGCCTTGAGCTGCTTCGCGAGATAGGCCTGCGACTGCCCGGCCAGGCGCGGGAAGTTGCTCTGCGCATTGCCCTCGCCTTTCTGCCCGTGGCAGCCGGCGCAGGTAGCGACGGTCTGCGTGACGCCGGCATTGCCCTGCGCCGCGTTCTGCGCCTGCGCGGTGCCCGTCAATGCCAGCGCAGCGAGGAGTAGGAGACGGATCGATGTCTTCATGTGCGCACCAGCGGTCCGGGGTTCTTCAAGTACTGCTTCGTGATGGCATCGGCCGCCCAGTAGGCGAGCGCGCCGACGGTGTCGGTCGGGTTGTACGACGCGTTCTGCGGGAAGTTGGACGCACCGATCACGAACACGTTGTGCACGTCCCAGCTCTGCAGGAAGCGGTTCACCGTGCTGGTCGACGGGTCGGTGCCCATCACCGTGCCGCCGGTGTTGTGTGTGGTCTGGTATTGCGTGATCGTGTACGGCCCCTTGCGCGGACCGCCTTCCACCAGCTGCCCGCCCATCGCCTTGCCGATCTCCATCGCCTTCTGCGTGACGTAGGCCGACATCTTCAGGTCGTTCTCCGGAAAGTCGAAGGTCATGCGCAGCAGCGGCAGGCCCCAGGCGTCCTTGTAGGTCGGGTCGAGGTCGAGGTAGTTCTGCTTCACCGATACCGAGCTGCCGTGGACGTTGAGCGCGCAGGTGTGGTTGTAGTGCTTCGCCACCGCTTTCTTCCATTCGGCGCCCCAGGCCGGCGTGCCCTTGGGCGTGGGATGGAATTCGATCGGACGGCCGTGCGACATGATTTCGCCGACGTAGGCGCCGCCGACGAAGCCCAGCGGGCCATGATCGAAGTTGTCGCTGACGAAGTCGGAGATCACCACGCCGTTCGCACCGGAGCGCATGAAAGGATTGATGTTCACTTTCTCGTCGTAGAACACCTGCACCGCGCTCGTGGTCTGGTACGCGTAGTTGCGGCCCACCACGCCGGTGCCGGTCTTCGGATCGTAGGGCTTGCCGATGCCGGACAGCAGCAGCATGCGCACATTGTTCAGCGCGAACGTGCCGACGATGAACAGCTTGGCCGGCTGCTCGAACTCGCGTCCGCTGGCATCGACGTAGGTGACGCTGGTGGCGCGCTTCTTGTCGCTGTCGAGGTTGATGCGCAGGACCTGCGCGCCGGTCTTCAACGTGAAGTTCTTGTCCTTCAGCAGCACCGGCAGCAGGATGGTTTGCGGCGAGGACTTCGCATAGTGCTCGCAGCCGTAGCGTTCGCAGTAACCGCAGAACATGCAGGAGTTGAGGGTCAATCCCTCGGGGTTGGTGTACGGCTGACTGAGATTGGAGGAAGGCTGCGGAAACGGATGGTAGCCGAGGCCCGCCGCGGCCTTGCGGAACAGGGCCGAACCGTACGGCTCCTTCATGGGCGGCGTCGGGTAGTCGCGGTTGCGCGCATCTTCGAAGGGATTGCCGCCGTTCACCTTCTGGCCCTTCAAGTTGCCGGCCTTGCCGGACACGCCGAGCAGGTATTCGAAGCGGTCGTAGTACGGTTCGAGGTCGGCCGCGTTCACGCCCCAGTCCTGGATGATGATGTCGTCGGACAGGAAGTTCTTGCCGTAGCGCTCGTTGGTGCGCGTGCGCATGCGCAGGTCGGTGTCCTGGAAGCGGTAGGTCTGACCGTTCCAGTGCACCGCCGCGCCGCCGAGTCCGGTGCCGGGCAGAAAGCTTTCCCAGCGGCGGATCGGCAGCGCCGTCTGGTTGCCGTTGTTGCGGAAGGTAAGCGTTTCCTTGGTGTTGTCCTGCATCATCGCCTTGCGGATCGAATAACGCAGTTCGTCGTGGATCTGCGGTCCCTGGAAGTCCGGCACGGTGAAGCGCGGTTCGCCGCGTTCGAGGCCGACGACTTTCAGGCCGGCGCGCGTAAGTTCGCGGCCGAGGATGGAGCCGACGAGACCGACGCCGAGCAGGACGGCGTCGACTTCAGGCAGGCGTGTCGCCATGGTTCATTTTCCTTTCGCGGAGGGTCCGGCGGGGATGTTCGGATGCACGTGGATCACGCGGCGGTTGTCTTCCGCCAGGCTCATCGGCGCGCGGTTGAACTGCATGCCGTGCTGGTCCACGAGGTGGTAATAGGTGGCATAGGCGCCGGGGAAGCCGATCATCTTCCATGCCACCATGTCCTTGTTGCCGCCGTACACCGGATCGGCGAAGTAGCCTTCGATCGTGAGTTCCAGCAGCGATTCGAAGAAGGTCTTGGAGGGCACGCCGTCGAGGTCGATGCCGCCGGCTTCGAGCTGCTTCAGATAGGCGTCCTGCTCCTGCGGCGAGTACTTGTTAAAGGGCTTGTTGCCGCGCTTGGCGAGGTCGGTGCGGATGCCGCGCAGCGCATGGTGGAAGAGTTCGGCCGGCGTGAACGGCAGCTGGTAGCCCTGGGTGGGCTCGCCCTGGCGCCAGGGGCCGCCGCGATAGAGCCGCTCGCCCGCGCCCCAGGCACCGCCGAGTTGCTTGTCGAGATAGTTAGGGACGCCGGCGTCGAGTGCGCCGGGACCATTCTCATCGGCAGGAATGAGGCGCTCCACGGCGGCCTCGATGAAATTTGCTTCCTCCGGATTGAAAAATGTATACGCGGGCCGCTGGGCGCCACCGTGCTTTTCGCGCGGGACGCCGTTGGCTTCCAGCGCCGTCGCGGCCGCCGTCGCGCCGGCGACCTTGAAGAAGGATCGCCGTGAAATTTTTTCCATGCTCGTCCCCGATCGTTAAAAAACGTGGGGACGAATGCAAGGAATGTTCCGCTTGCCGCGCGGTATCTCGTGCGGTTGACGCTTCAGCGGCGCGGCAGGTTGGCGTCGATGAGAAGACCCGAGATGGAAATGCCCGTGGTGTATTCGGGCAAGCCATCGTCCGGGCCGAACCAGCGGGCCTCGGCAATCTCGCGTTCATCGACGCGGATCTCGCCGGAAACGTAATCGGCGGTGAAGGCAATCATCAGCGAATGCGGGAAGGGCCAGGCTTGCGTGCCGAAGTAGCGCAGGTTGTTCACCTTCAGTCCGACTTCCTCGAACACTTCGCGATGCACCGCTTCCTCCGCCGATTCGCCGGCCTCCAGGAATCCGGCCAGCGGGCTGAAGCGCTTGGTCGGCGACATGGTGTGCCGGGCCAGCAGGATGGCGTCGCCCTTGCGCACCAGCACCATCATTGCCGGCGAGATCCGCGGATAGGCGACATGGCCGCAGGCAGGGCAGCGCAGGCAGCGTTCGCTGGCGACGCGTTCCGTGGGCGTGGCGCAGGCGCCGCAGTAGCGATGCGTGCGCGCCCACTCGGCGATCTGGTACGAGCGGCCGGCGACGGCCATCAGATCGTCGTCGATGGCGCCGAACAACGCGCGCAGCTTGCGGAAGGCGTGGCCGGGCGGTGGCACGGCATCGCGCTCGATCCAGTTGGTGTGGCAGTACGCGGCATCGAGCAGGCCGACGGCATGCATGGCGCCCGCGGTCGCGAGCTGCGCGCAGGCGGCGGCGTCGGGCAGCGCCAGGTCATGTTCGCGCACCAGCAACTCGTCGCCGCGGAACAGGAAATTAAGCGGCGTAGCGTACGTCGCGTGACCTTGCGCGTCGATGAGCGGCGTGAATGCGGTCGGCGTCTTCAGCATGTCAGTCCAGCGGCACGGTGCGGTACTGGTTCACCTGCGCGGCGCTCACGGCGGAAGCATGGTTGCCCCAGCTGTTGCGAACGTAGGTGACGAGCGCCGCGACGTCATCGTCGTTGAGCAGCGCGCCGAAAGGCGGCATGCCGAAGGGGCGTGGATTGCCGCGCGTGCTCGGCGCATAGCCGCCGTGGAGCACCATGCGGATCGGATTCACCGGCGAGCTCAGCACCACCGCACGGCTGCCGGCCAGCGGCGGATAGCCCGGCGGGTCGCCCTTGCCGTCGGCGCCGTGGCAGGTGGCGCAATGCTTCTCGTAGAGCGAGCCGCCGATCTTCAGCGTCTGTTCGTCGGCGTTTGCGCCGGCCTCCGCGTCTTCCACCTGGCTCTGCGGCAGCGACTTCAGATACACCGCCATCGCCTGTACGTCCTCGCGGCTCAGATGCTGCAGGCTCTGCTGCACCACCTCGGCCATCGGTCCGGAGACCGCGCCCTGTGCCGAGACGCCGGTGTGCAGCAGGTCGGTCAGCTGATCCACCTTCCAGCCGCCCAAGCCCACGTCCGACTCGCCCGTCAGCGAGGAGGCATACCAGCCGAGGATGGGGATCATGGCGCCGCCGCGCTTGGTTGCCCCGAGCGCGTTGCGCGGCGTGTGGCAGGCATTGCAATGGCCGAGGCCCTGCACGAGATAGGCGCCGCGATTCCATTCGGCGGTCTGCTGTGCCTCTTTCTCGTACACGCCCGGGCGGAAGTACAAGGCCCGCCAGCCGGTCAGCAGCCAGCGCTGGTCGAAGGGGAATTTGAGTTCATGCGCGTGGTTGGCCCGGCGCACCGGCGGCAGCGAGAGGAAGTAGGCATGCATCGCATCGCTGTCCTCGCGCGTGACCTTGGTGTAGTTCGGGAAGGGGAACGCCGGGTACAGCAGGCGGCCGTCACGGCCCTTGCCGTTGTGCAGCGCGCGCCAGAAGTCGTCGGCGCTCCAGCCGCCGATGCCGGTGTCCTTGTCGGGCGTGATGTTGGGCGCGTACAGCGTGCCGAAGGGCGTCGGGATCGCGCGGCCGCCGGCGTACATCGCGCCGCCGCGCGCCGTATGGCAGGCC
>SPQI01000287.1 GCA_004570315.1 Oxalobacteraceae bacterium OM1
CAGCCGCAGGACGTGTCCGTCGACGTGCTGCTGGAAAAATATGCCAAGGAGGGTGAAACGCGCATCGCCGACGTGCGCCGGCGCGTGGCGCGCGGGCTGGCGGCGTACGAGCCGGAAGCCAAGCGCGCGGAGCTGGAAGCGCAATTCCTCTGGGCGCAGGAACACGGCTTCGTGCCGGCCGGACGGATCAATTCCGCGGTCGGGCTCGACCTGAAGGCCACGCTGATGAACTGCTTCGTGCAGCCGGTCGGCGATTCGGTCACCGGTCATGAGAACGGCTTGCCCGGCATCTACACCGCCGTGGCCGAAGCCGCGGAAACCATGCGGCGCGGCGGCGGCGTGGGCTACGACTTTTCCGCCATCCGGCCGCATGGCAGCAAGGTGAAGGGCACGCAGTCGCGCGCCTCCGGGCCGGTGTCCTACATGGAAGTGTTCGACGCCTCATGCAAGACGGTGGAATCGGCCGGCGCGCGGCGCGGCGCGCAGATGGGCGTGCTGCGCGTGGACCATCCCGACATCGAGCGCTTCATCCACGCCAAGGACAAGGGCGATTTCAAGAACTTCAATCTTTCCATCGGCGTGACCGACGCCTTCATGGAAGCCGTCATCCATGACACCGGCTTCGAGCTGGCACACGCCGCCGAGCCGGGCGACGAGCAGCAGGCGCAGGGCGCGTTCCGCCGCGCCGACGGCACATGGGCCTACCGCACCGTGCAAGCGCGCGAGTTATGGGATGCGGTGATGCGCTCGACCTACGACCACGCCGAACCGGGCATCCTCTTCCTCGACCGCATGAACACGGAGAACAACCTGTACTACGCCGAAGAGCTGCGCGCCACCAATCCCTGCGGCGAGCAGCCCTTGCCGGCCTACGGCTGCTGCGATCTCGGCTCGGTCAACCTGACGGCGTACGTGCTGCATCCGTTCACGCCGCAGGCCAACTTCGATTTCGAAGCGATGCGCAAGGTCGCCGCCATCGGCGTGCGCATGCTCGACACGGCGCTCGATGCCACGCAATGGCCGCTCGAACAGCAACGCATCGAAGGCCAATCGAAGCGCCGCATCGGCCTGGGCTTCCTCGGCCTCGGCAGCGCGCTTGTCATGCTGGGGCTGCGCTACGACAGCGCCGAAGGCCGCACGATGGCCGCGCGCATCGCGGAGGCGCTGCGCGACGCCGCCTACGCCGCTTCGGTCGACCTCGCCAGGGAGAAGGGCGCCTTCCCGCTGTTCGACGCGGAACACTACCTGCGCGGCCAGTACATCGCCCGCCTGCCGCATGCGCTGCGCAAGGCCATCGGGCGGCACGGCATCCGCAATTCCCATCTCACGTCGATCGCCCCCACCGGCACCATCACGCTCGCCTTCGCGGACAATGCCTCGAACGGCATCGAGCCTGCCTTCTCCTGGGTCTATCAGCGCAAGAAGCGCATGCCGGACGGGTCCACGCGGACGTACGAAGTGGCCGACCATGCATGGCGCCTGTATCGCCATCTCGGCCACGACGTCAGCGACGACGCCAAGCTGCCGCCGTCCTTCGTCACCGCACTGCAGATGTCGGCCGACGCCCACCTGCGCATGATGGAAGCGGTGCAACCCTTCATCGATACCTCGATCTCGAAGACGGTCAACGTGCCCGGCGATTATCCCTACGAGGACTTCAAGGACCTCTACACCAACGCCTGGCGCGCGAAACTGAAGGGCATCACGACCTACCGGCCGAACGCGGTGCTGGGCAGCGTGTTGAGCGTGGGTGCACCCGCGACACCCATCGCCGACGACGACCCGCTGCGCAAGCGTTTCGACAGCCGCCCGCTCGGCGAACTGGAATCGGTCACGTCGAAGATCGAATACTTCACGCATGAAGGCAAGAAGACCGTCTACCTCACGGTGAGCTTCCATCGCGTCGCCGGCACGCAGGACGGCAAGCCGGTGGAAATCGAGCGTCCCTTCGAGTTCTTCATGCCCGCCGGCCAGCGCACCGACGGCCAGCAGTGGATCACCTCGTCGATGCGCCTGCTGTCGATGGCGGCGCGCTCCGGCGGCTCCATCGCGAAAGCGCTGGCCGACATGCGCGAAGTGGTGTGGGACAAGGGCCCGGTACGCTGCGGTTTCCTCACCCGCGAGGACGGAACGCAGGTGCCGGTCTACCACGACTCCGAAGTGGCAGCGACCGCCTTCATGCTCCAGCGCATCCTCATCCGGCGCGGCTTCCTCGACGGCCTCGGCAACCAGGTGCCGGTCGCCGAGCTGGCGCAGCGGCTCGTGCAGCGGAATGCGGGCGCATCGCTTGCCGTCGAAGCGGCGCCGATGCCACCTGCATCGGGAACGGCGAAGAAATGTCCCGAGTGCGGCGCGATGGCCTTGCGCAAGGTCGATGGCTGCACCCGCTGCGTGGAATGCCATTACGTTGGAGGCTGCGGTTAGCGATCCCATGCGCCGCCTTCACGGTTTGCAGATCGCTCACGGTCCGGTCACAGGCAGACGTCGGAAAGCATCTCCAAGGTCAGGGAGAGCCCGGGGAATTCGGTGTTGCGCTGCGCGAGCACCTGCTGCAGTGCATGCCGCACCGCGGCAGCGGGAAGTTCGCTTTCGGCTGTCACGATGACTCCGCCTTGGCGTTCGGCCGGCCTGCACGTGGTCAATATCCCCGTGTCCGTCAATGCCTGCGCCAGCAACATGGGGTGACACGCCCGCTCCAGTATCGAGGGATCGAGCGGGACGATCGCGCGCTTGCTGCGCGCGTAGTCGTGATAGATGCGAAAGCGATAGACCATGCTGTTCCTTGTTCGCGACGGGGCCGATCGCCGTCTTCGCGTCTTGAGTCTAAAACGCGTTGTTGCCCTAAGACGACGGGCTGCCGCTCGGACCAGGCATTTGTCCAAGCTGGCTGCATGAACACGATCACGGCGGTTGTACAGGCGTGTGGCTGTCCGGCGTCACGGCTGCGTCCTGACGCAGGCACCTTTTCGTTCGAGCACGCATCTGCGGCGCGCCGGCGGAACCATTCCCTGCGGACGAGTCGAATCCATCACGGTGTCATTCGGACATGCATTGACTGCATGCATGACAGGAACCGGATTTTTTTCACTCATCGAGGAACCGATATGGCGTCAAAAGACCTTGACAGTCCCGCGGCCGCGGAAGCCGCACGTCTGCAACGCAAGATCCAGGAAGAGACGGACGCGCGCGACGCGATGCGATCCGGCGGCAGCGATGAAGGCGGCGCCGTGCAGGCCGGCGCTCGCAAGCAGCCGGAACCGCCGTTTCCCGCCAAACGCCTGCAGAAGCCCGGACTCGAATCGCAGCTCGATCCTGCGCCGCAATTCCTCGCGCCCGACTACAAGGGCAGCGGCAAGCTGGAAGGCAAGGCCGCCATCGTGACGGGCGCCGATTCCGGCATCGGCCGCGCCGTTGCCGTGCTCTTCGCGCGCGAGGGCGCCGACGTCGCGGTGCTCTATCTGAACGAACATGGCGATGCCGAAGCCACCAAGCGCTGCGTGGAAAAGGAAGGGCGGCGCTGCCTGCTGATCCCCGGCGATGTGCGCGATCCGGCCTTTTGCAACGCAGCGGTGCAACAGACCGTGAGCGCCTTCGGCAAGCTCGACGTGCTCGTCAACAATGCGGCATTCCAGGAACATGCGATGTCGCTCGAGGACATCACCGACGAGCACTTCGACCTGACGATTCGCACCAACCTCTACGGCTATTTCCACATGATCCGCGCGGCCCTGCCGCATCTGCAGCCGGGTTCGGCCATCGTCAACTCGGGTTCGGAAACCGGCCTCTTTGGCCAGCCCATCCTGCTCGACTACTCGGCCACCAAGGGCGCCATACACGCATTGACGAAGGCGCTGGCGACCAACCTCGCGCCGCGCGGCATCCGCGTCAACGCCGTCGCACCGGGGCCGGTGTGGACGCCGCTGAACCCAGCCGACCAGCCGCTCGATCAGGTGGAACAGTTCGGTTCGGGCACGGACATGAAGCGGCCGGCGCAGCCGGAAGAAGTGTCGCCGGCCTATGTGTTCCTGGCGTCTCCGGTGTGCTCGAGCTACATCACCGGCGTCGTGCTGCCCGTCATGGGCGGCGTGACCGGCAGTGCATAGTTGCTCAGAGCGACCGCCAAAGCGACAGCGTGCCGTACGCGTACAAAAGTCCGAGGCCGCCGCAGATCGACGACGACACGAGCCAGAAGGTAGTCGAGTTCCCGGGGAATGCCGGCTTGAGCAGCGGGAAGGCGACGGCCCGGCCGAGATAGATGGCGGAGATGAAAATGAGCGCGGCTCTGGTCAGCGGCAGGGGCGCAATGACGCCGGCGCCGGAAAGCGCGTAGGCGGCCCACAGCAGAAGAATGCCGGTGATGGCCAGGGTGACGAGGGTGGGGCGCAGTTTTCCGGCCGCTGCGCCGCGCGCCATGCGTTCGCCCGCGCCCATGAAGCGATAGGCGGGCGCGCCGATCGCGATACAAGCCAGATGTGCCGCGGCAGCGGCCGCACTCAGCGCTGCGCCGACGAGGAGAGCTTGCGAGCCGAGATCGAACATGAGCGGGGCGTCCTCAGGGAATGGGTTGAAGAATCGGGAAGCTGGCGCGCTAAGCGGCATTGCCTTTCAGCAGGCGCAGAACGCGATCATACGACAAGGCATAGTGTGCAATGACCGCGCCGGCAAGTTGGGCACCGATGGCCGGTGACCAGTGGTCCGCAGCGGCGGCAACGGCTGCGCTGAAAAAGACGGCTTCGAGAAGCAGGCGCACGAGACCCGATACCCGCACGACCGGTGTCCCGCCATCGTTCGGCACGCGAAACACACCCCACGCGGACGCGGCCAGCAGCGGCAGCGCAATCGCCGGCAGCACACCGCCGTGCCGCCATCCCCACATCGCAAACACGATCAGGGCGACGAGCTCCAGGAGGGCGCGTATCGCCAGGTTCAAAGGATGATTGGCCATCGACTTCTCCAATAGAGTGGGCAGCATCGCTGCGTCACGTCGAGACTATGGATCCTGGCTGTCTCGAAGGCCGATTCTAACCACGGTCGTGCCCGGATCGCTTGCGGCAACAGGTACCAGGGAACCGACTGCACCCGTGCGGACCGAAGCAAGGACTATCGACAAGGAGAACAGCATGGACATCGGATTCATCGGACTTGGCAGCATGGGCCACGCCATGGCCGACAACCTCTTGAAGGCGGGACACACGCTGCGGGTGTGGAATCGCTCGCAAGACAAGGCACGCGACCTCGTGGCGCGCGGTGCGCAGCCGGCCGACCGCCCGCGCGACGTCGCGGCGCCGGGCGGCATCGTCGTCACCATGGTGGCCGACGATGCGGCGCTGCTCGATGTCGTCGAGGGGCCGAACGGCATCGGCGAACAACTCGGGGCGGGCGGCATTCATCTATCGATGAGCACCGTTGCGCCGCAGACGTCGGCGCGCCTTGCCGAACTGCATCGCGCCAAGGGCGCCGCCTATGTGGCCGCCCCGGTGTTCGGCAGGCCCGACGCCGCGGCGGCGAAGATGCTGTTCATCCTCTGCGCCGGTCCCGCGCAAGCCTGTCAGACGGCGCAACCCGTGCTCGAAGCGATGGGGCAGAAGGTCTTTGCGCTTGGCGAAGATCCGCAGCACGCCAACATCCTCAAGCTCAACGGCAACTTCATGATCATGGGCGTCATCGAGGCGATGGCCGAGGCGATGACGCTCGGCGAGAAGTACGGCCTCGCGCGCGAGAAGACCATGGAGGTGCTGACGCAATCCATTTTCCCGGCGCCGATCTTCGTCAACTACGGCAAGCAGATCGCTGCGCACACCTATGCGCCGGCGAAATTCAAGCTGGCGCTCGGGCTCAAGGACGCCAATCTCGTGCTCGATGCCGCGCGCGCCGTGCAGATGCCCATGCCGCTGGCCCAACTGGCGCAAGGGCGGCTGCAGACGGCGGTGGCAAAAGCGCGCGGCCATCTCGACTGGACGGCGACGGCAATGAACGTGGCGGAAGACGCCGGCCTGAAGGCAAGCGAGCAGGCCGGCTGACGCAAGCGCTTGCGGTACTGTGGCGCGGATGCACATCCCATAACCGAGTGATATTTCTTTTTGGAAATACCGTTACACTGTGGTTCTCCGGCTTCGGGCCGGCCCAGTGCGACCCATGACACGCCAACTCACGCCATCCCTCCGCACGCTGGTGTTCGGCAGCGATCCCCGCCAGGCGCTGCGCATCGAGCGCCTGCTGCTGGCTTCGAGCACTTATGTGTTCGGCATGTTCATCATTGCCTACTGCAGCTGGTACGGGCTGTTCCCGCCGGCCGCATTCTGGC
The DNA here is from genome assembly GCA_004570315.1 of Oxalobacteraceae bacterium OM1. Lineage (GTDB taxonomy): Bacteria > Pseudomonadota > Gammaproteobacteria > Burkholderiales > Burkholderiaceae_D > Noviherbaspirillum. Next base: position 6,305 of record SPQI01000287.1, read on the forward strand.
CGGTGATCGGCGGGGCGTTCGTGCTCAACGCGCTGTTCTACGTCGCGATCCGCTTCGGCTGGAACCTGCGTGCCAGGGATCCGAGCCTGACCGTGCCGCAGATGCTGGTGGCGAGCATGGTCAATACCTATCTCGTCTTCCATGCCCATGAAGTGCGCGGCGCGCTCCTGTTGGGTTACATGCTGATACTGGTGTTCGGCATCTTCAAATTGCAGCGCAAGGAATTCCTGCAGATCGGTGCCGTCGTCATCGGCGCCTACACCGCCGTCATCCTGCTCGAGTTCTTCGCGCGCAAACCTGGTTTCAATCCGGCCGCCGAAGGCTTCCAGTGGCTGATGATGATCTTCGTTTATCCGTGGTTCGCATGGATCGGCGGCTACATCGGCAACCTGCGTCGCAAGCAGCGCGAAACCAATGAGCAGCTCGAACGCGCGCTCGCCGAGAATCTGCGCGCGCTGGAGGTCATCCGCACGCAGGCCACCTGCGACGAACTGACCGGCCTCTACAACCGGCGCTACATGCTGGAACGCCTGCAGGAGGCGTGCGCGCGGGCCGTGCGCGAAGGCACGCCGCTGTGCCTGCTCGTGCTGGACGTGGATTTCTTCAAGCGCATCAACGACACCGCCGGCCACGTCGTGGGCGACCGCGTGTTGAGCGCCTGCGCCGCCTCCATCCGGCGCGCGGTGCGCAGCAATGACGTCGTAGCGCGCTGGGGCGGGGAAGAGTTCATCGTGCTGATGCCGGCGGCAAACCTCGCCTCGCTCGGCGAGGCAATGGAGCGCATCCGGCGCAGCGTGGCCTCGCTGGATTACCTTGCATTCGGGCTGGAAGCGCCGGTGACGGTATCGATCGGCGGGGCGGAGCTGCAGAAGGACGAGTCGATCGAAGAGCTGCTCAGCGCCGCCGACCACGCGCTGTACCGCGCGAAGCAGGGCGGCAGGAATCGCGTGGAAATGCGGGCGGCGTAGGGTAAAGAAGTCGCAAGTCACGAACGACGGCCTTCGCGTGTTGTTTTCTTTTTGCTATCATCTCGGCCTTGTCATTTTTGCAATGCTGTGGATGTCATGCCGTCGTTTCCGTCTTCCGCTTCTGCCGTTGCCTCCGCTGCCGGCTTGCTTGCCTCGTCGCTCGACACGCCGCTGGCGTCGCTGCTGGCGTCCTTCGCCGCCCCGTTCAGTCAGCATGCGCGGCTGCTGCAACTGCGCTTTGCGGCCGACAGCGGCCTTGCCCCTGACCTGTTGCTGCCGCACCGCCTGACCGGCACCGAAGCGCTGTCGGCCTGCTACCGCTATGAACTGACCTGCCTGTCGGCCGACTTGCATATTGAGCTGAAGGACTTGCTCGGCCAGCCGGTGGAGCTGCGCCTGCTGCAGGCCGACGGTACTGCCCGGGTGCTGGCCGGCGTGGTGACGGCGGCGCAGCAATTGGGCGGCGACGGCGGCTTTGCGCAGTACGGCTTGGTGATCGAGCCGTGCCTGGGGACCTTGGCGCAGCGGGTGAGCAGCCGGGTGTTCCAGGACAAGACCGTGCCGCAGATCGTGGCCGCCATCCTGGACGAGCACCTCGCCGGCAATGCGGTGTTCGCGGTGGCCTTTGCGTATGAAGACCGCGTGCTCCACCGCTATCCCACCCGCTCGTATTGCCTGCAATACCGGGAAAGCGATCTCGCGTTCATCGAGCGCCTGCTGGCCGAGGAAGGCATTGCGTACCGTTTTGCGTTTGAGGATGCGGACGCCGGCACCCCGCACCACACGCTGATCCTGTTCGATGACAACAGCGACCTCGACTCTTGCAGCCAGCCACAGATCCGCTTTCACCGCGCCGACGGCACCGAAGCCGCCGACACCATCACCGACTGGCACGGCAGCCGTCAGCTTGCTCCAGGCGCTACCCAGCTGCAGACCTGGGATTACCAGCCGGCCGCGCCCATCGCCGCCGATCAGTCCAGCCGGCTGGACCAAGGCGATGCCGGTACCTCCCTAGCTGCGACGCTCACCCAGTACGCCCCGCAGGCGCCGTACTACGCCCGCGACCTGGACGACCTGGCGCGCTATGCGACGCGGCGCCAGCAGGCGGCCGACCTGGCCGGCAAGCAGTTCTACGGCGCGGGCGTGGTGCGCAACCTGGCCGCCGGCACCTAGTTCGAGTTGCGCGACCACCCATTGCACGACCAAGACCTGCCGGCCGACCGGCAGTTCGTCGTCACCGCGCTGCAGTTCACTGCCGTCAACAACCTGCTGCCCGAGGCCGGCACCGAGGAAGCGCCCTACACCAACCGCTTCACTGCGCTGCGCCGCAGCGCGCCGCTGGTGCCCCAGTCCACGCCGCAACACGCCAAGCCGACCGCCTCCGGTCCGCAGACGGCCATCGTGGTCGGCCCGCCGAACGAGGAGGTGTACACCGACCAATACGGCCGCATCCGCATCCAGTTCCACTGGCAGCGCCCGGCCGAGCACCCCGAGGGCGGCGCCGGCTACGACGACAAGTCGTCCACCTGGGTCCGCGTAGCCACACCCAGTGCGGGCCACCACTGGGGAATCCAGCACTTGCCACGCATCGGCCAAGAAGTGCTGATCACCTTCCTCGACAACGACATCGACCGCCCCCTCTGCACCGGTGTCATTTACAACGGCAGCCACCGGCCGCCAACCTTCAGCGGCCAGGGTGCCTTGCCGGCCAACAAGGCGCTATCCGGCACCAAGACCAAGGAGCACCACGGCCACGGCTACAACGAACTGTTGTTCGACGACACGCAAGAGCAGCTGCGGGTCAAGCTCTCCTCCGAGCATGCCAAGACGCAAGCCAACCTCGGTTACCTGACGCACCCGAGAATGGATGGTCACGCCGAACCACGGGGCGAAGGCTTTGAGCTACGGACCGATGCGGCCGGCGCCATTCGGGCCGCCAAGGGACTGTTGTTGACCGCCGAGCCCGCGCCCAATGCCGCTAGCAAACAGCTCGACCGGCAAGCGCTGCTGAACCTGCTTGATGCAGCCCTTGCCTTAAGCGAGCAATTGGGCGACACCGCGCACCACCAGCACGCGAATCTGCCAGAAACCGGACAGAACAACCGCCTCATCGACGATGACACCGTCCCCGGCAAGCCCAGCCGCCAAGGCCATCAAACCCAGTTGAAGGACGCGCTGCACCAACTCGAAGCCGGCAGCAATACGGGCAAAGAAACAAGCAACAGCGCACAACCCGGCGGCCAGCGCGTCATCGCCGTGAGCGGCTCGGACGGCATCGCCCTTGCCAGCGGCCAAAGCGCGACATTGACCGCCGTTACCAACCTCGACCACATCGCCCAGCGCGACACGAACCAGACCAGCGGCCGCCGCTGGATTCACAACGTCGGCGAATCGATCTCCCTGTTCGTCGCCGGCACGAAGGCTAAGGTCAAGGACACCCTCAAGCTGATCGCCGCCAAAGGCAACATCCAGCTGCAGGCGCAGGACGGCCAGCTGGAGGCCACCGCGCAGCAGGCCATCACGATCACCAGCGTGGCCGGCAAGGTCACGATTCAGGCACCCGAGGAAATCCTGCTCACCGCCGGCGGCGGGTACCTGCGCATCGGCAAGGACATCGAGATCCACAATCCCGGCAAGCAGTCTCAGAAGGCAGGGAGCTTCGGATTGAGCGGGCCCGCCGTTCAACACGTCGCCATGCCGAAGCTGCCCAAGCAACCCGTGCAGGCCGATCCCGCCAAGCCGCTCTACAGCCAGCAAATCGACCTGTCTCATTTGGCCCATCACGACGATCCGCTCACCTACTCGTCGAGGAACAAGCCATACCGCGTCTACGACGCGCACGGCAAGTTCATCACCTCTGGTGTGACCGACCAGAGCGGCATCACGGATCGTATCTTTACCAACGATGCCAAGGACCTGGTGGTCGTCTTCGATGAAGGCACGTGGGAGGTCGAGGAATACGTGCGCGCATTTGACGACCAGGCTGACACCCACACCTCTTCGCCGGCATGACCATGGACCCGCATCGCGATCTCTACACCGTCAAGAAGGACGACACGCTTTGGAAAATCGCCAAGGCGCACCACACCACCGTAGACGAGTTGCAGAAACTTAACGGCATTACTAACCCACGTGCACTGCACGAAGGCCAGCGCATTGCGCTGCACCGGGAAGCGGTTGGCGGCTTTCGTGTGCTGCTGCTGGACCGCGACCGCAACCCGATTGGTGAGTTGCCATACCGGCTCGTTGCCTGCAACAAGACCTATACCGGCACAACGGCAAAGAATGGGGAGACCCGGAGCATCGTCACCGACAGCCCATTCGACATGGTGCATATCTGGCTGCAGCGCAATGACGGGTCGTGGAAGATGGCGGCCAGCGTGCTGTCGGGGTTCGGCGACAAGCAGACGGTACTGGTCAGCGCCCATATCGTGGTCAACACGAAGACCGAAAAACATCCCGACTTGCCGCCGAACGCGCAGCCAGACCCAAAGGAGCGCGGCAAGCCGGCGCACGCAAAACCAACTACGCAAACGCCCGACAAAGCACTTGGAATCCTCCCCAAGCAATCGAAGACGCCGGACGGTAAACCCATAACGACTGGTGAAGGAGATCTCTTAGAGCTCGACTTTCTTGGGGGATTTAATGGCGAACAAATCGAGGACAAAGACTACGATGCTGCTGCCAAAGAACTTGGCTGCGAAGTCGAAGTAATCAAAGCTATCGCAAAACAGGAAACGGGAAAGTTGGCAGCGCTGGGCATAGGCGCATTCGACAAACTAAACCGTCCGACCATTCTTTACGAGCGTCATATCTTTAGTCGCATCACAGGACATGCTTTCGACACCAACCATCCAGATCTCTCTAGCTCTCAAGAATACTTAGCAGGAACCGCTAAAAACACTCGAGGCGAGCGTTACGACGATGGCAACCACTATGGCATGTTTTCTTGGCAGTATAAAAAATTAGCCAAAGCAATTAAATTGAACAAAGACGCCGCAATACAAGCCTGCTCATGGGGGAAATTTCAAGTCCTTGGTACACATTTCCGTTTATGTGGATTTTCCTCGCCTGGCGACTTTGCGAAAGCAATGTGCAGGAACGAAAAAGCCCATCTCAGCGTGATGGTGGCCTTTTGCAAGGGCAATAAATTGCTACCTACACTTAAGAACAGAGACTGGGCCGCGATCGCTAGGACCTATAACGGACCGAAGTTCAAGAAGAACAATTACGACAAAGAGCTCGAAGCACACTACAAAGCGTGCAGAGAGGCCGCGAAATGATCAAAACTACGGTTGTGGCACTCACCTTCATGCTCCTCTGCATTAAAGCGAGTGCAGAGCCTCTTGCACTGAAAAAAATCGAGCAGGACGAGTTTAAAGTTGGATCCGAAGCGGTTGAGAAGCTGATCGCTGCCGATAACATTGGTATAGCAACGATCCCCTTCGACCAAAATCAAACGTTCAAGCTCCTAAAAGGAGGAGCGGAAGTCGTTGGTTACTTATTTCCAGTTAAATTTAGTTCCACGTACTACAGGAACACTATTTGCCGCCTGTATCTATTAGCGCCTGACTTTAATGGTGGGTACGTTGAATTGCTGGCGGAACGAAACAGTGGCGATGAAATTGTTCGCACTTGTATCGGCCTGAATGCCGTGGCCCTCGATAGAAACACGAACGGGACATACTATCTCGCCTCTGTCAGATACAGAATTGCTAACCACTACGGAAGCACAGGTGTAGCCCTACGCATCGAAGAAAGAACGCTGATTAAAGTCCCTAAACTTGACAGCTGCATAACGCGAAAAGGTGAGGTCGAGTCGATTTCATTATTAAGAGACCGGCTTCGTCATTGCTACTGACGCACTCGAACCACCGACTGCATTTGGATTTCGGATAGCTGAGACCAGCGGGCAAAGCTGTTATCGCGATCGGTGACGCTACACCGTCACCATATTCCTGAATCGCCCGCACTTTCCCAGACACTGGCGGTTCGGTGCCACGACGGCAGTTGCTCTGCTGCGATGGAACACTTGATGTGGGCTAACCCCGAATCTCCAACGCCCGATTGAACCCCAGCGCCGCAATCGACGCTGCCGCGCCCGAGAACAGATACAGCCCCACGAAACCCACCCCGAAGTGCGCTGCCACTGCCAGCGCCACCAGCGGCGCGAAGCCCGCGCCGGCCAGCCAGGCGAGATCCGAGGTCAATGCCGCGCCGGTGTAGCGGAAACGCGGCGCAAAGTTGGCGGCGACCGCGCCCGAGGCTTGGCCGTAGGACATGCCGAGCAGGGCGAACCCGGAGAGCACGAAGAGGTTCTCGCCCATCGGGCCCGACTTGAGCAGCACCGGCACGCACAGGCTGAATACCGCGATCAGCGATGCCAGCACGCCGAGCGTCGTGCGGCGTCCGACGCGGTCGGCGAAATAGCCCGACGCCACGATGCCGACGATCGCCAGCACCGCACCGCCGATTTGCAATATCAGAAATTCCGGCACCGGACGCTGCTCGTTCAAGCTGATCCACGACAGCGGAAACACCGTCACGAGATGGAACAGCGCATAGCTTGCCAATGCGGCAAGCGCGCCCACCACGATGTTGTCGCCTTGCGAACGCGCCACCTGTACCGCGCTGCTCGGTTCCAGTTCGCGCTCGTCGAGCAGGCGCGAGTATTCCGGCGTCGACACGAGGCGCAAGCGTGCAAACAAGGCAACGACGTTGATCGCGAAGGCCACGTAGAACGGATAGCGCCAGCCCCACTCGACGAAATCGGCCGGCGTGAGACTCGTGAGCAAAAAGGCAAAGAGGGCAGCCGCCACGATGAAGCCGACCGGCGCGCCGAGCTGGCCGAGCATCGCGTACCAGCCGCGCCGGTGCGGCGGCGCATTCAGGGCTAGCAGGGACGGCAGGCCGTCCCAGGAACCGCCGAGGGCAATGCCTTGTCCGATGCGCAGCATGGCCAGCAGCACGATGGATGCTTCGCCGAGATGCAAATACGCAGGGAGGAAGGCGATGCCTGCGGTGGAGAAGCCGAGCAGGAAGAGGGCGGCAGTCAGCTTGGTGCCGCGTCCGAAGCGGCGCTGGATGGCCATGAAGGCAATGGTGCCGAAGGGGCGCGCGATGAAGGCCAGTGCAAAAACGGCAAAGGCCCAGAGCGTGCCCGGCAAGCGCGCCTCGAAGGGAAAGAACACCGACGGGAACACCAGCACCGAGGCGATCGCGTAAACGAAGAAGTCGAAATATTCCGACGCCCGCCCGACCACCACACCGACTGCGATTTCGCCCGGCGCGACGGCCGAATAGTCGGAACGGCTACGCACGTCCGCCTTGGCCGAAAAGCCCGTGCGCGCGTCGAGGCGCCGGGCCGGATTGCTTGCCATTTTTGTCTCTCTCCGCATTGCTTTTTTTAGAGTCTGCGCTCGGGTTTGGCCTCGGCTGCAGAACCCTATATATGTCTTAGAACCGCTTGGAAATCGGACATGGTGGGACAAAATGTCCAATGTCCAGCGCGCGGTCCTGCAAGTAAAGTAGCACAGACTTGATCCAGGTTCTTGACTTATCAGAATGCGCCCGCTAGCCCTCCTCCGCGCCTCGCGCGTCCTGCTGCCCGCTCTGCTGCTTACACTGCTGGCGGGTTGCGAAACCGTCGTGATGAATCCCTCGGGCGACATCGCCGCCCAGCAGAGCCGCCTCATCGTCATTTCGACGGTGTTGATGCTCCTGATCATCGTTCCGGTGATCGCACTCATTATCCTCTTCGCCTGGCGTTATCGCCGCAGCAACACCGCCGCGACCTACGACCCGGACTGGCATCACTCCACCAAGCTCGAACTCATCATCTGGGGCGCGCCCCTGATGATCATCATCGCGCTCGGCCTGCTGACCTGGATCAGCACCCATCAGCTCGACCCCTACCGCCCGCTGCAGCGGCTCGACGCCCACCGTCCGCTCGCCGCCGACCACAAGCCGCTCACCGTGCAAGTCGTGGCAATGGACTGGAAATGGCTGTTCATCTATCCGGAGCAGGGCGTGGCCACGGTGAATGAGCTCGTCACGCCGATCGACACGCCGATTCGCTTCCAGATCACGGCCTCCTCGGTGATGAACTCCTTCTACATCCCCGCGCTCGCCGGCCAGATCTACGCGATGCCCGGCATGCAGACCACGCTCAACGCCGTGCTGAACAAGCCGGGCGTGTATGACGGTTTCTCCGCCAACTACAGCGGCGCCGGCTTCTCGAACATGCGCTTCAAGTACCGCGGCGTGACCGACGGCGAATTCGACAAGTGGGTCGCCGACACCAAGGCCGCCGGCAGTGCCCTGCAGCGCGCCGACTACCTTACGCTCGAAAAGCCCAGCGAGCGCGAGCCGGTCCGCCGTTATGCGAGCGTGGCGCCCGAGCTGTTCGATGCCATCGTGAACCGCTGCGTCGCACCCGACACCACCTGCATGCGCGACATCATGGCGCAAGACGCGGCACGCGCCAAAGAGGCTGCCACGTCCGGCAAGAAGGAGCGCGAGCACGAGGAGCACGCGCAACATGCACAGCACGCACAGCACGCGTCCCATGCCACTTCGCCGGTCGCGCAAGCCGACGCCGACGCCACCGACGCGCCGCCCGCTCATCACCATTCCCATCACGAATGACCATGTCTGACGAACTTACCCTGACCAAGCTTCTCCTGGGCCGGCTCGACTGGAACGCGATTCCCTACCACGAGCCCATCCTGGTCGCGACCTTCGCCGCCGTCCTTCTCGGCGGCGCCGTCGTCCTCTATGCGGTGACGCGCTATCAACTCTGGGGCTCGCTGTGGCGCGACTGGATCACCAGCATCGACCACAAGAAGATCGGCATCATGTACATGATCCTCGGCATCGTCATGCTGCTGCGCGGCTTCGCCGACGCGCTCATGATGCGCGCCCAGCAGGCCGTGGCCTTCGGCGACTCCGCCGGCTTCCTGCCGCCGCATCACTACGACCAGATCTTCACCGCCCACGGCGTGATCATGATCTTCTTCGTGGCGATGCCCTTCGTGACGGGCCTGATGAACTACGTGGTGCCGCTGCAGATCGGCGCGCGTGACGTGGCGTTCCCGTTCCTGAACAATTTCAGCTTCTGGATGACCACCTTCGGCGCCGCCCTCACCATGGTCTCGCTGTTCGTGGGCGAATTCGCGCGCACCGGCTGGCTGGCCTATCCGCCGCTGTCGGGCCTGCTCGGCAGTCCGGACGTTGGCGTGGATTACTACATCTGGTCATTGCAGATCGCGGGCGTAGGCACCTTGCTATCCGGGGTGAACCTCATCGCGACCATCGTGAAGATGCGCGCGCCCGGCATGAAGCTGATGCAGATGCCGGTCTTCACCTGGACCGCGCTGTGCACCAACGTGCTGATCGTCGTCACCTTCCCGGTGCTGACGGCCGCGCTCGCCATGCTGTCGCTGGACCGCGTGTTCGGCCTGAACTTCTTCACCAACGACCTCGGCGGCAATTCCATGCTGTACGTGAACCTGATCTGGATCTGGGGCCACCCCGAGGTCTACATCCTGGTGCTGCCGGTCTTCGGCGTGTTCTCCGAAATCGTGTCGACGTTCTCCAGCAAGCGCCTGTTCGGCTACACATCCATGGTGTACGCGACGGTGGTGATCACCATCCTGTCCTACCTGGTGTGGCTGCACCACTTCTTCACCATGGGTTCGGGCGCCAGCGTGAACTCCTTCTTCGGCATCACGACGATGATCATCTCGATCCCGACGGGCGCGAAGATCTTCAACTGGCTGTTCACCATGTACCGCGGCCGCATCCGCTTCGAGCTGCCGATGATGTGGACGGTTGCCTTCATGATCACCTTCGTGATCGGCGGCATGACCGGCGTGCTGCTCGCCGTGCCCCCGGCCGACTTCGTGCTGCACAACAGCCTGTTCCTGATCGCGCACTTCCACAACGTGATCATCGGCGGCGTGGTGTTCGGCGTGTTCGCGGCAATCAACTACTGGTTCCCGAAAGCCTTCGGCTACAAGCTCGACGTGTTCTGGGGCAAGGTCTCCTTCTGGTGCTGGGTGGTCGGCTTCTACCTCGCCTTCATGCCGCTGTACGTGCTCGGCCTGATGGGCGTCACCCGCCGCATGAGCCACTTCGACGATCCTTCGCTGCAGATCTGGTTCGTGATCGCCGCCATCGGCGCCGCCCTGGTCGGTGCCGGCATCCTGGCGATGCTGGTGCAGTTCTATGTCAGCTTCAAGCGCCGCCATGCGCTGCGCGACGTCACCGGCGACCCGTGGGAGGGCCGTACGCTCGAGTGGTCGACTTCGTCGCCGCCGCCGGACTACAACTTCGCCTTCACGCCGCGCGTGCATGACATCGACGCCTGGGCCGACATGAAGAAGCACGGCTACGTGCGTCCGATGGGCGGCTTCGTGCCCATCCACATGCCGAAGAACACGGCGGCCGGCTTCATCATCGCGGCGCTCTCCGCGGTGGTTGGCTTCGCGGTGATCTGGCAGATGTGGCTGGTGGCCGTGGTCGGTTTCGTCGCCATGGTCGGCGCAGCGATCGCCCATACCTTCAACTACAAGCGCGATTTCTATATCCCCGCGGATGAAGTGATCCGTACCGAAAACGCACGTCCTGCTTGATGGAATGCCATGTCTGAAATGACCGCAACCTTTGCCCATGCCACGTCCGACGCCGTCCAGGCGGAGGGCTTCGACTCCCGCTGGCACGTCCGCGACCACCATCCGGAAAACGGCACGCTGCTCGGCTTCTGGCTCTACCTGATGAGCGACTGCCTGGTGTTCGCCTGCCTGTTCGCGGCCTACGCCGTGCTCGGCCGCAGCTACGCCGGCGGCCCCACCGGCGCCGAACTGTTCGACCTGCCGCTGGTGGGTATGAACACGGCGCTGCTGCTGCTCTCGTCCATCACTTACGGCGTCGCGATGTTCGCCGCGCAGCGCAAGCAGCTCAATCAGACGCTGCTGTGGCTGGGCATCACCGGCCTGTTCGGCCTGGGCTTCCTCACGCTGGAAATGACCGAGTTCGCCCACCTGATCGCCGAAGGCGCCGGCCCGCAGCGCAGCGCCTTCCTGACCGCGTTCTTCTCGCTGGTCGGCACCCACGGCCTGCACGTGCTGTTCGGCATCGTGTGGCTCGTCACACTGATGTTCCAGCTGAAGAAGCACGGGCTGCGTCCCGAGAACAACCGCCGCCTGATGTGCCTGTCCATGTTCTGGCACTTCCTGGACGTGGTCTGGGTCGGCGTCTTCACCTTTGTCTACCTGATGGGAGTGCTGCCATGAGCGCGCATCACGAACTCGACCACGGCCATGGCCACCATGACCATCATGGCCACGACGAACATCCGCACGTGAGCATGAAGGGCTACCTGACCGGCTTCATTCTCTCGGTCATCCTGACGGCCATTCCGTTCTGGCTGGTGATGGGCAAGGTGATCGCCAGCCCGAGCGCTACCGCCATGGTGATCCTCGGTTTTGCCGCCGTGCAAATTGTGGTCCACATGGTCTACTTCCTGCATATGAACGCCAAGGCCGAAGGCGGCTGGTCGCTGCTGGCCCTGCTGTTCACCGGCGTGCTGGTGGCCATCATGCTGGCCGGCTCGCTGTGGGTGATGTACCACCTCAATCACAACATGATGCCGGGCATGGCGCCGGGTACCGGGCACTCCATGCAAGGCATGCATCACATGTAATGCATCACATGCAATGAACGACGGACCTGCGCCGCGTGCGCAACCCCTGAACGGAACGGCCGACGAGCGCCGTTCCGGCAAGCAAGGACGGCTCATGTTTCTGGCATGCGCCGTCTTTGCGTTTGCAGTGCTGGCGGCTTTGGGCACCTGGCAGGTGTTCCGGCTGCAATGGAAGGAGGCGCTGATTGCGCGGGTGGAGGAGCGCGTGCATGCGGCGCCGGTGCCGGCGCCCGGTCCCGAACGCTGGCCGGACGTGACCGCGGCTTCCGACGAATATCGCCACGTGCGGCTGACTGGCAGCTTCCTCGCCGACCGCAGCACCCGCGTGCAGGCCGTGACCGAACTGGGCAGCGGCTACTGGGTGCTCACGCCGCTGCGCACGGCGGACGGCAATGTCGTCCTAGTCAATCGCGGCTACGTGCCCGCCGATGCGCTGCGCGATGCCGGCGCTGCCCCAGCCGGAACGGTCACGCTCACCGGCCTGCTGCGCATCACCGAACCCGGCGGCGGCTTCCTGCGCAAGAACGACCCGGCGCACGATCGCTGGTACTCGCGCGACGTGCAGGCCATCGCCGCCGCGCGCGGACTGGAACATGTCGCGCCGTATTTCGTCGATGCCGATGCGAACCAGGAGTCCGGGCCCGGCGCACCGGTCGGCGGACTCACGGTCATCAAGTTTCACAACAGCCATCTGGTCTACGCGCTGACTTGGTATGCTTTGGCGCTGATGGTGGCGGGCGCCACCTGGAAACTGCTGCTGCGGCCGCGTCGCCGCTCCTGAACCCACCATGACCCCGAACCCGGATTTCCACGCCAAGCCGCATGCCTGGACGACAGGCGAGCCCGGCATCGAAGCCTTTGCCGGGCAGGTCAACATGTGGCAGCTGATCCAGCTGCGCTGGATCGCCGTGGTCGGGCAGATCACGACCATCACCATTGCCACGCTGGTGCTCGGCATCCGCCTGCCGGTGGCACAGATGTCGGCGGTGCTGGCCTGCCTGATCGCCTTCAACATCGGCAGCCAGCTGCGCTTCCGCGAAGGGCGCGGCGTCACCAACAGCGAGCTGTTCTTCGCGCTGCTGGTGGACATCGGCAGCCTCACCGCGCAGCTCTACTTCAGCGGCGGCACCGCCAATCCCTTCGTCTATCTGTACCTGTTGCAGGTGATCTTGAGCGCCGTGCTGCTCGAGTCCTGGACGACCTGGGTGGTGGTCGCGATCACCAGCGGCTGTCTTGCCGGCTTGGCCTATTTCTCGGTGCCGCTGCAGCTGCCGCCGGGCGACGAGCGCCGCTTCTTCAACCTCTACGTGGAGGGCATGCTGATCTGCTTCGTGCTGAACGCCGGGCTGCTCGTGTTCTTCATCAACCGCATCAACGCCAACCTGCGCGCCGGCGACGCCCAGCTCGCCGAACTGCGCCAGCGCGCCGCCGAAGAGGAGCACATCGTGCGCATGGGCCTGCTGGCGTCGGGCGCCGCGCACGAACTCGGCACGCCGCTGGCGACGCTGTCGGTCATCCTCGGCGACTGGAAGCACATGCCGGAGTTCAAGAAGAACCCGGCGCTGGCGGAAGAGATCGCGGAAATGCAGACCCAGCTGCAGCGCTGCAAGACCATCGTCAGCGGCATCCTGCTCTCGGCCGGCGAAGCGCGCGGCGAATCCTCCGTGCCCACCACGCTCAACACCTTCCTCGACGACCTCGCCGAGGAATGGCAGGCCACCCGGCCCAGCCATACCTTCGTCTATCGCAATCACATTCGCGAGGACGTGCCGGTGGCCTTCGATTCGGCGCTGAAGCAGATGATTTCCAACGTGCTCGACAACGCGCTGGAGGCCTCGCCGCAGTGGGTGGGCTTCGATGCCAGCCGTGACGCGGAATGGATCCGTCTCACCGTGACCGACAAGGGCCCCGGCTTCCCGCCCGCCATGCTCGCCAATCTCGGCAAGCCCTACCAATCGAGCAAGGGACGGCCGGGCGGCGGGCTGGGATTGTTCCTCGTCGTGAATGTCGCGCGCAAGCTGGGCGGCACCGTCAGCGCGCGCAATCATCTGGAAGGCGGCGCGGTGGTTGATCTGGTGCTGCCGCTCGCCGCCATCGCGCTGCCGGAAGGAGACGCGCTTGGATCCTGAGCGCCTGCTGCTGATCGTCGAGGACGATGCCGCATTTGCCCGCACGCTCGGACGCTCGTTCGAGCGTCGCGGCTATGGCGTGGTGCATGCCGCCAATCTCGATGCGATGGAAGCGCTGCTGGAGACGCATTCGCCAACGCACGCGGTGGTCGATCTCAAGCTCAGCGACAACAGCTCGGGCCTGGCCTGCGTGCAGCTGCTGCACCAGCACGATCCAGCGATGCTGATCGTCGTGCTGACCGGGTTTGCCAGCATCAATACGGCGGTGGAGGCCATCAAGCTCGGCGCTTCCCAGTATC
>SPQI01000088.1 GCA_004570315.1 Oxalobacteraceae bacterium OM1
CTTGTCGAATGCCCCGCGGGCTGGCCCGCGGGGCATTTCCTTTTCAGGCGGCCCTTTTCTCATCAATGCCGATGGCCAATGCCAGCCGGCTCGCCAGCGTCACGGATAGGCCCGCAACGGGACGTCCCTCGCAGACCATGTCGCATGCCTTTGTTGGAACACGGACCATTGGTTTGAGCACTTCGCGTTCGCCCTTCTGGCCCCGGCCAGTCGACAACTTACTGCACTCGACCAATAGACCACCGTGGATGTCCGGTCGTTTACCGGTTCGCATGACGCCGAGGGTTGCGGGCGACTGCCGGGCAGCCGACGTCACGCGACGTAGCGGGCGATTCGGTCGGTAGCGCAAGCACTGCCACCAATGGCGACGCTGCACCGGCCGTCTGCTAGTGCGTGATATGCATCGAGGCGGATGTGATATTGGGCTGTCCACTAACGTGCCCGATCAATGAGTTGGGTGCCTCCGGGGTCTCCGCGATATTGCACGCGCTCGGCCCGCGTCTGCGGCGCGACGCTGCTGTCGACATCTTGCGCGTGAATCGACTGCGGTAATGATGCGGCTGCGTTGCCTTGGCGGGCACGTCGTCACAGCAGTACCAGATTTGTCCCTTCGCCTTGCACAGGGCCGTTTCATGCTTGCCATGCCGGCGGCCCTGGCAGGCACTCCCTGGGCGCATCGGTCCGCCGCCGCTGGGATGGGGAAATGCCGGGTTACTCGCTGCTCGCATTAGCAGCGGTTAATGATCATGGCGGAAGTTCGCAACGCCGGCTACCGTCGCGTGGCGCGCAAAAAGACCCTGGCCGGATATTCCCGGCCAGGGAAAGATTGCCTCTTCGGAGTGGCGGCAATTCGGACGGAACAGGGGACACGGACCAAAATGTTCCTGCCCTGATTGTCCTTTGTTCGCACTAACGCCAGGTTCAGGTCGCCTGAACGTTTTCCTAAGTAAAAGACTGCTGTGTATCGTATGAAGATCTGTCAGGTCGAAGACGACGTCGGATTCGGTCGTTCACTCCAGCTCTCGCTGCAGGATGCGGGCCACGAGGCGGTTTGGCTGCGTTCCGGCCACGCTGCCATGAAACAGCTGGAGGAGGGCGACTTTGACGTCCTTCTGGTCAATGTTGACTTGCCCGACTGCGCCGGCCTTGAGGTGCTCCGACACACTCGCAAGCACTTGCCCAGCATCCCAGTCCTGGTGTTGTCCAGGCACCAGGACCTCAGCCGATGTCTGCAAGCCTTTGACGCCGGCGCCGACGATTACCTGAGACAGCCGTTTCCGATGCCAGAACTACTTGCCCGGCTCCGCGCCGTCGCGCGGCGCACATGGGGGGCAAACGCCATCGGCGGCCCGGTATGGCGCGTCCGGGACCTAACTCTCGACGAGCGTCGCATGCAGGCCACGCGCGGAGATCGCCTGCTGCCCCTGTCAAGGACGGAGTTCAGCATTCTGCGGCACCTGATGCGACGGGCCGGCCAAGTCGTTGTGCGTCGCGAGCTGGAGTCGCGCGTGCTGACGACGAGCGCTGGTCCTGCCCTTGACGTCCATATCTCGAACCTGCGCAAGAAACTGGCGGGCCCTTATATCCGTACGGTGCGTGGCGTCGGCTATGTGCTTGACGGCGCTTCACCCGGGTCCTAAAGCACGCAGTAACGCAAGCTTGGGTGTAGGGAAGCAGAGGTCCAGTTGGACCGACGCGAGACGACTTGTCCAGCTCGCCCGCGAAATTTTAATAATTAATGCAAAGCGCGAGCGTTATTTATATGCTCCGGCGCCACAACCATCCGCAATTGGCAGCCATCGATCGAAATCAATGAGACCGCAACAGAAACGTTTGCTGAGGCCTGATGAATATGAGCACCTGATGCACTATGTCCGGGCCGCCTTGACGGCACCGACCCGCAGCGCCAGCTCGCAAGCCATCGTACAGATGCAGTTCTACACGGCACAGCTCAAGCCGTACATCTGCCGCAATGTCGAACTGCGCCTGCAGGAAGTGGTACTCGGCGCGGCCGCGGCCAGTGGTGCGGTACTCCAGAAAGAAGCGCGGGTCGCGAAGGCGCTTGCCAAGCTGGACGCAGTGAGGCGGCACGACGTCCGCTTTCCGACGACGCAATCCGTCAACGATATTCAGTACCATCGATTTCCGCAACGCCGGAGCCCGGGCGCCGCATTTTAACTGCGCGTAAAACGTTTCAAGAGCTGTCGTCAGCAGTGCCGTGTCTTGAACCGCGCTTGCAGTTAAGTGCAGTGAGTCCTTGGACGCCGTTCGTGGACGGCATCGAGTGAAATGTGCCTTAGGCGATCAGTGTCCGGATGTCCTGGACGCTGATGTCAGTTGCTTCATGAATGGCCAGGATAACGCGGGGACTGACCGGATAGTCGCCAGCGCGCAACCGGCACACAATGGACGGCGACAGCTCAAGGAACCGTGCCAGCGCGGTGTCACTGGCTAGATTGTATTCAGTAAGCAGATCATCTAATAACAAGTTGATCGCTTCCACGGGCGAACGTTTCACAGTGCTCCTTCAGCCGGTTAATCGTGTAGGGATGATGCATGGTGCGGTTAAGCGGATGACTGTATGCGATTGGACCAGCCCCGGACAGAAATATTAGAGCCAGCATCGCCGTTCCCAAGGCGTGACGGCGGGTTAGTAATGGTACGAAACAGGGCGAGGGCTGCGGCAATCCGCGCCGCAGTCGTGTACTGCCCAGTAGCCCTGCGCGGCACGTCGCATTCTGCACGGCGTAGTCGCATGCCGCGTCATCTCGGACCGTGGTTGCCTCTGTAGCGACCGCACGCAGTAAAGTCGTGGCGCGCCATCGCTACCGCGTGGCTACTTTCCCTCCTGAGCCGGCCTGCCCTGCGCTCACCGCGCCCAACTATTAGCGGCACTTAACGTTTATTCGCCATAGCAATACGGTGCTTGACAATGGCATCGTTGTAGCAAGCCTCACCTAGCAACTGCATCGCGCCGACACACACAGCGTCGTACGTGAATAGCCATAGATGGGTCGTGTGCCTGCTGAAGCGCTCACCGCACATCGCGGCCATGGAGTTTCGGCCCCGCGACCCTGATGGATTCGTTATGAAGGTATGTACATGAAACTGTTCGATCGGCTCTCTGCACCGCTTGCCACCACATCTCTTGCGCTACTCGCACTGAGCGCGACTTGCCTCATCTCCGGCTGTGCGGTAACCGCCCGCGGCCCGCTTAACGAGACGCCCAAAACCACGCAGCTGCCGGCATTGGAAAAGCCAGCCGCCATCGGCGAAGACGAAGGCATTGACGACGAGTACCTCGGCGTGAACGGCAAGCCGCTGTTGGTATCCACGGCGCTGAGCACGTCAGACCCGTTGCCGAACCTCGCAGTCAAGCGCGTCTCGTTCTCCAATGTGGCGCTCTACGATGTCATCCGAACTGTGACGGACGGGATGGACCTGGCCATGACGGTCAGCTCTGACCATCCCGATGCGCAGATCCTGCGCCGTCATGTCACGGCGCGCTGGCTGTCCGGCCCCCTCCCTGAAATTCTGGATGACCTGTCGCAGAAGTATGGATTTTTTTGGAGCTACCGCAACGGCACACTGCACGTCGAGGCCGATCGCCAGTTCATCACCAATATTCCGCCGGTGAATGAATTGTTCGAATCGTTGCCGACCATGCTGAAAACGCTCGGTGCCCAGGACGTCTTCCTCGACAAGACGAACCGCACGATTACGTTTCGGGCGGGACGCGCTGTCTACGACCGCATCGCCCAGTACCTGAAGTATGTCCGCGAGAATAAATCGCTCATCGTGTATGACACGTATATCTGGGAAGTGCGCCTGAACGACGAGTCGCAGCTAGGCGTCAACTGGCGTTCGTTGCCGGTGGGGCCACTGTCAGATGCTGGCGGCAGTGGTGCAAAGGTGGCAAACGCAACGACGGCACTCAGTCTGTCGGAGGCGACTGGCTTGACCAACGGTGTCGGCGTCGGCATGACGTTTGCAGGCAGTCGCTTCTCGATGAACGTGCTGCTCAACTTCCTGCGCGCCCAGGGCACCCTAAATGCACTGTCGCAACCGAAAGTGCAGGTGCTATCCGGGGGGAAGGCCTTCGTCAAGCGTGACATCTCCACCGGCTACGTGTCCCGGATCTCGCCGTCGACGGCGGCGAATGGCCTGATCCTCCCAGGCGCGGTCGAAACCGCCCAAATTTCGACCGGCATTTTCGTCACCCTGAGTGGCGACGTGTCGGACGGGACGGTCTACACCGACATCAACGTGAAAGTGTCCGATCTGCTCGCCATGCAGCCGGTGGATGCCGCGGGTACGGTCATCGGCTTGCCTAAGACGGCCACCAGTGAAGTCAATACGCTGGTCCGGTCGCGTCCGAACGACGTGATCCTGCTGGCTGGCATTCAGATCCAGCGCACCAGTGAAGATGGCTTTGGCCTCCCGTCTGGTACCGGAAAAATTGGCTTGCCCACGCGCCTCAGTCGCCAGGCCGAACGCAGCGAACTCGTGATCGTCCTGCGTCCCCGCATCAAGCGCTTTGTGCAAAAGGGGGAGGACAAATGATCCGGGCGGCATCCCTCATGTGCCTGTGCATCGTCACCGCCTGGAACGCCACGGCGACCGACAATCCGGTGCGCGGCGGCCCCTATGTCGACCGCTCGCCGCCCGCCGTCGCGCCGCCGACCCCGGTGAAGTCGATGCTCGACCTCCCGTTGCCTCCGCCGCCGCCCGTCGGGGGCGGGGCAAAGTCCGGCGTCGGCAGCACGACTGGGCTCGACCCGGCCAAGCTGCATGTGATTGGCATTACCGCGCGTGGCGCACTGCTGCGCTATGAGAGAGACGCCAGCGGCAACAACGACAATGCCGGCGGCAACCGCGGCGGCAACAACGATGGCGGCAGCAGCCAGTTGCGCGTCTATCGTGGCGTGACAGTGTTGGCGCGCCAGAACGCATTGGTGTTCCTTGAGGGCCAGAGCTATCTGGTGAACGTGGACGACGATACTGTCAACCTGTACATCGTGCAGGGCAAGCGCCGCGAGCTGGCCTGGAGTGGCCAGATCGAGGGACAACCGTACACCGAGCCGGGTCCCTCCACCCACACCTTTACTCCGCCGCTGTCGGCCGGTGCCGACTTTAGCAAGAATGTGTCGACTGGCAGTGGCTTGGGTAGCGCACCGGCTGCCGGCAATGGCAGTGCCCCGGGTGCCACGGCGCCGGGCAACGCTAACGGCCGTCAATAAGGGGACGCCATGCGACGCGAAACCGTGGGGCTTGGTGATGCGCTGGTAGCGGCCGGCGTCATCACGCATGCCCAGCTGCAGATCTGCATCAAGGCACAGGAAATGCTGCGCCGCCGCGGCCAGGAAGCGACCCTCGCGGCGCTGCTGGTCCGGCATGGCTTTGCGTCGCACCCGGCAATCGAAGCGGTCGCGAACCAGACCGGCAATGCGCATCACGCCGACGCCAGCGTCGAGATCCCATTTGACGTGTGCATGGAATACCAGTTCATGCCACTCGGGGTCCAGGGCGACACGATGCGCATTGCGCCGCGCCTGCCGTTGTCGGACAACGATCGCCAGAGCCTGTTGGCGTCTGTGCGCGGCCACGGCATCCCGGTGACGACCCTGCTGGAGGAGCCGCGCAACCTGGCCGACATCCTGGCGTACCTGCAACACGCCGCCAGTTCAGCGAGCGGCCTGCTCGCATCGGAGATTGAGCGGTTCTGGACCAGCCCGGACGACGGCGAACTGCTGCAGAACGTGCTGAACCATCTATTTGCCGACGCGCTCGAGCAGCGTGCCTCCGACGTGCACATCAAGCTGTCCTCGGACGACGCCATGTGCAAGGTGTTTTATCGCATTGACGGCGAGCTGACTGCCCGGCACGTCATGCCGGAAGAATGCATGCGGCGCTTGGTCACACAGGTCAAGCTGCGCTCCGGCATGGACGCCTCGGAGCGGATGCGCCCGCAGGACGGGCGCATGAGCGTGCGCTATCACCGCCGCGACATCGACCTGCGCGTGTCGTCCGCCTCGAAGGACGACGGCGAACTGATCGTGATCCGAATCCTGGACCAGTCCCGTGTCGTGTCGCTGGCAACGATGCTGGCCCACCATCCAGACGTGCTGCGTTACTTAACGGCGATCGCCGACGTGCGGGGCAAGCATGGTGGCCTGGTGCTGGTAACGGGGCCGACCGGCATGGGCAAGAGCACCACCCTGACCGGGGTAATCCAGGCGATGCCGCGGGACCGCTACAAGGTGGCGACGGTCGAGGACCCGGTCGAGAATCGGGTTCCAAACGTCGACCACATGTCGATCAATGAACCGGCCGGCTATGGCTTTGCCGAAATGCTGCGCGCGCTATTGCGCCAAGACCCCGACGTGATCGTGGTCGGCGAGGTACGCGACAAGGCGACGGCCGAAATAGCGCTGCGCGCCGTCGAAACCGGGCACATGGTTCTGACCACGCTGCATACCCGCAGCGTAGCGGAGTCGGTGGTGCGCTTAGTGTCAATGCTGCCCGATTCGTACCGTGACCTCGGCATTTTTGCGATCGCGAACAATCTGAAGGCGGTCATGAACCAGATGCTGATCAAGAAGCTGTGTACCTGTGCCGGCACGATCGAGGCCGCAGCGGACGATCCGCAGCACGGACCGGTGTTGCAGGCGCTTGGCGTGACTGCCGGCCGCGTGCGGCTCAGTGTCGCGCGTGGCTGCCCGGCCTGCGGCTACTCGGGCTACCGCGGCCGCGTCCTGGTGCCGGAAGCGGCGTTTTTTTCAAACAGCGGGACGCTGCGCCAGGAGATGCGCACCAGCTTGGTCGCGCCCCAGGGGTTGGGCAAGTTGCTGACGCACGCGGGCGTTACCTACGTCTCGCGCGAGGCCAGTCTGCGCCGGCTGGTGGGGGAGGGCCTGTGCGACCTGGCGCAGGCCGCGATTGCGCTCGATGCCACGCATTGAGCGGACCGGTGTCCACACACGAAACCTAAGATGAGCCACTTTTTTACAGCACAGTACCTGCGGCCGGACGGTGTCACGGAGACGCGCGACTTCTTCGTGCCGTCCGAAGCGCAGGTGCGCAAAGAAATCGTGCTCGCCGGTGCCACGGTGCTGTCGATCGAACGCAAGCGGCATGGAATGCTGCAGAAGGAATGGTATTCGAACGACTACAAGATCAACTTTTTGAAGTCGATCGCGATGCAGGCGCGCTCGGGCAAGAGCGCCGGGCAGGCGCTGGCTACTGTCATCGGCAATGAACCGAACCCACGCAAGCGCGTTGAGCTAGACGCGGCGCTGCAGATGATCCAGTTGCAGGGGCGCGATTTTTCGGATGCGATCGCGCAGCTCGGCATTTTCGACCGATCGTCGATCACGATCCTGCGGGCCGGCGAGCGCACCGGGATGAAGCGCGCGGTCGAAGCTGCGGTACGTTACCTCAGCGAACGCAAGGCGAACGTCAAGGAGTTGCTCGGCGGCCTAGGTTGGGTCAGCTTTGAGTTCGTCATGGCGCTGATGTCGACCATCGAGGTGCAGTTCCATATCCTGCCCATGTTGGCCGAACAGGCCTCCCGTGGTAAGACGCCGGAGGAACAGCTTCGGGTGGCACATGACATCGCGCTGGCGCAGTGGATCAACGGCGCCTTCCTGGCGTTGGCGGTCGGCGCCATTTTGGGCTGCTGCCTGGCGGTCTTCTTGTACACCACGCAGATGCAAGTGCGCGCGAGAATCGATGACCGCCTGCTGAAAATCCCGGTCTTGAACCGCTTCCTAGTCGACGGCGTGATGGGGCAGAGCTTCCACATCGCCAGCATCATGCTGGCGTCGCATGTCACCTTCTTTGAGGTGGCCGAAACATTGGCCGGGGTGAGTGCCGTGCCGATCGTCCGGCGCTACTGGCAGGGGGTGGCGCGGTCGCTGCGCTCGACTAGTTCGACCAGCGAGTCGCTGGCCGCCGGCGGCATGCTGCACCGGGAAGAGCAGCAGCTATTGCGTCATCACGAAGATGTCCGGCAGCTCGCCGAATCGCTGTCGCTGCTAGCCGAGAACCGGGCTGAGTCGTTTAAGGAAGGACGCAAGCTCTTCATCCGCCTCGGATTTGGCGTGATGGTGTTCTATTCATTGGTCTCGATTGGTGTGGTTGGCTATCTGTACATGATTTACAGCTCGTCGCTGATGTCGGGGTTGCTGGAATCAGTCGGGGGAGGAATTTAATGGGCGTGTTCATGTCGGCCAACACGATTGGCGGGCGCATCATTGTCAAGGCGGGATATGAGCGCGACGCCGTATTCCACGCGGCCGCCGCACTGCTCGACACGGAGCAGGTGCGGTTCGTAATGACCATTGCGGACGGCCATGCGTGGTACTTGGCGGCGCCGGCGGCGGACTTCGCCAACGACCCGGATGCGGTTGCGCCGCTGGCGGCTGCGTTGCCCGGGCATCCGGGACACAAGGGTGACGCCGCCTATGTCTTCGAGGTCGCATCTGGCCGTGTGCTGGTCATCGTCAAGCAGCCGGAAAGCCTAAAGACCTTCTATGGCACCGAACAGCAGGCGCGGCGCTTCGTCGAGATGGAAGGCTGTACCAAGACGTATGGCGTTGAGACAGGCGGCTTGCCGTGGCAGTCATTCCTAGCGGAACAGCGCCGGGAGGCAGCGAAGCTGGCGCGGAGCGTCGTGATGCTGGGGGCCGGCATTGCCACGGTGACGGCGGTGGTCTGGCTGGGTGCCGCGGTGGTGGCCGGCCGCAATCGGCAGGCGATCGAGGACTTGCTCGCCCAGCATCGCCAGGAGCTGAGCGGCTCGGTCGCGCAATTGACCGCTACGCCCGTCGGCAACACGGCATTGCGCGAGCATGCGCGCCTGGCTGACGAAGTGATGCGATATCCCAATGCGCAGATCAAGCGCTTTCGTTTTGAGGACGGCCGGATCTCCTGGCTCGTGCATGTGCCGGGGACCGCGGCGATCGATCGGTTCAAGGCGCTGGGCGCCAATGTCGATCCGGTCGGACAGGACGGCGGCAAGATTGCCATTGAAAGGAAGGTGAACTGATGCAGGTGCTTCGCCGATTGACGTTGGCCGGATGGCCCGCCATTGCGACCGCGGCTGCCGTATGGCTGGGCGCGGTGCTGTGTCTGATTGGGACACAGAGTGCTGTCCGGCTGGCATTTCAGGGCCAGCAAACCTTAAGCGTGCTAGCCACCGGGCAGCTGCCGAAGGTCGTAGCAAAGAGCGTTCCCCTGACCGAGGTGGACTACAAGGCGATGACCTCGCGCATGATCGCGGCGCCCGGTATCTCGATTGCCGCCGGACCCGCTGGCATCACGGTCGACGCTAGGGCTCTGGCCGACTATGAGACCTGGTACAGCACCGTCAGCGAAATCATGCTGTCCGGCGACGGCGTCGCCTGGGAACTCAAGAAAATGTGCACGGGCGAGTGTCAGGGAAGCGCCTTCGTCGCCACGATCGTGGGCATGCACCGAACCGCCCTGTTGAACACCTAAATTTTTAGAGAGGCATCTATGCAGCAGCTCGCACTCGCACGCAGGAACCAGCGGCAACGGGGATTTTCTCTCGTCGCAGCCTTTATCTTGGTCGCCATCCTGATGACGGTGGTGGCGTACTTCCTGGCCGGGCAGGGCGTCAATACGACAAGCGCCGGCTCCGTTACCAACACCGCCCGTGGGAGCGCCGTCATTACCCAGGGCGCGTACCTCAAAGCCGGATTTGATTTGATGACGCTTGGCGGTAACACGGACGTGTCGACCATCACCTTTAACACTGCCGCCGCGACGGGGCTGTTCAATGGTGTCACCGGCGGCGTGCAGCCGCAGTTGCCGGACCCGTCCGCCTTTGCAACACGCACGGCGCCGAATGGCACGTGGCTGTATAAGAGGGCCGCGCTCACGCTCACCGGCGTTGGCACCGGCGGCCGCCACTATGCGGTCGTCCTGACCGGTCTATCCAGGGGCGCCTGCGAGCAAATCAACCAAGTGCTGCGCGGGACCACCGCCATCCTAGGCTCGGGGCAGCCCGTGGCGACATGGACCGGCGGGGCAGCTGCCACCAACGATTGGACTGATACGACCAACGTGGCGGTCACTGGCGGGGCGGTCAGCTTGGACAAGGCATGCGTGAGCACCTCGGATGCTACGCCTAGCTACGTCTACTACCACGTCGTGTATCAAGTGTAACCAGTTTGTCCGGTACGGACCGGCAAGGGGTGTCTCATCGGCATGCGACGGGACGCCATATTTAACCCGGGCGTACGCCCGTCCATTCTGAAAGTGATCTATGTTTGTGTCTCATCGCGCTTCTCGCCAACCCGCTCTGCAACGGCAGCGTGGCTTTTCCCTGTTCGCAGCGTTCATCCTCGTCGCTGCCCTGATGGCCGTGCTGGCGTACTTCCTCGCCGGCTCCGGCATCAACCCCGGTGGTGCCAGCTCCATCAGCGGCTCGGCGCGGGCCAGCTCCATCATTACCCAGGCTAGCAATATCAAGACCGGCGTCGATTTGATGACGACGAACGGTGCAGTAACGATGTCTACGTTAAAGTTCGACAATTCGGCGAACGTGGGCCTGTTTAATGTGGACACCGGTGGCACCTCGCCCCAAGTGCCCGATATCTCGGCGTATGAAAAGAAGACGGGGCCGGACGGTTTCTGGATTTACCGGGGCGCAGGCATAAAAATTACTGGCGTCGGCTCCGGTGGCGCGAGCTATGCAATTGTGACGACCGGCCTGACGCAAAGCGTGTGCGAGCAGATCAACCAGACATTGCACGGTTCGACGACGATACCCGACTCCAATAAGGCGGCCGCCACCTTCCGCGACGCGACTGCGACTACACGCACCTCACCGGTCGATACGGCGACCACGCCCACTGACCTGACCTCGGTGTCGGGCATTGATGGCTGGGACATGGGTTGCTTAAAAACGAGTGACCCGTCGTACGTTTTCTACCATGTCCTGAAACCGCAATAAGACCGCCAGCGGGCTGGCAGTGTGGTGCCGGCCCGTTCGGTGCCACGCGGTGCGCATGCGCATTGCAACGGCACGGGGACCAAGCGCCGGCCCGTCCTTGGCTGGAGAGAAACGATTGATTTGCGGGCCGGTGCGCTGGCGAAGTTATGCAGCGATGCGTTCAGCGTCCACCGGCCAGGCTGGACTGGCATTAATGGCGCGCACCTGCCGCACCGTCATACGGAGACGCCAGACGCGTTCGGCAGCCAATTACCGGCTTGCCGCCGCCCCAAAACGTATGTCCGTGCGGCTACATCTACATGTCCATTGAAATGCGAACAATTCGATTGCCATCACCGACGGCGCACAGACGCATTGCGAGACGCTCCATGGCGTGCCGGCAGCGCGGCATATCGATCGTGGCCATTCTCGTGTTCGCCATCGCATTGGTGGCGGTGCTGACGGCGTCGCTGTTCAATGCGGGGTTCGCCAACCAGCAAATTAACACGCAGCTGATTGCCGCGGACCTGATCGCGCAAGGCCGCTTTGTGAGTCAGACGATCGAGCGGTGTGCCTCCGAATATCCTCAGGGGGCGTCGGCGGCCGCGCCGGATCCATTTCCAGACGCCGCGACATCCACGGCGGCAGCTGGTCTGGTCTGTCCAGGTAGCGGCCAGACCGTTTGGGCGACTGGGCCATCGCCGCCACCATCGCCGGCCGGCTTCAGCGGCTGGACTTACTACCACCCGCCTAATGCCGCGATCGTACAGATTGCCATTGCGACGACCAAGGCGGCGACCCTGCTCGCCTCGGTCCAAAAAGCGGTCGCGGCGATCGGTAGTGCAGCGTCGTACACTCAGACGACAACCAGCGGTGTGACGACCCTGACTTTGTATATCACGCTCCGGCAGTAACCTGTGAACCCACATATCGTTCCTTTATTCCATAGGCGAGAGCGCGGCAGCATTGTCGCGATTGTTGTGCTGTCCCTGGCCGCCCTGGGTCTGCTTGGGGGCCTGGCATTTCGGGCGTTTGACCAAATTACACGCAGCGGCCAGCGCCTCGGGCTAAGGGCGGCGTCCGATTCAGCCGTGGAGCAGGCGGCACGCAGTCTCGCGGTGGAAGCAAGCGACGTGGATGGCGATGGCATTGTCGAAGCCCCCGCGATGCTAGCCGGTGCCGTTGCGCCTGCGGGCGGCGGGAAGATTCCACTGAGCTCGGGGGCGCCGAAGGTTGACGCGTTCGGTACAGCGCTCGGGTACTGCAGTTGGGACAACGGTCCCGCCGGCAAAAATACTTCGAGCAATCGCCTTACGGGAGATAGCGATACGTCGACCGCTCCTTTGCTGTCGATGAATTCGGTGGTATTTGCTGTGATATCGGCGGGCCGGAACCGAATATTCGATACTTCCTGCGCACAAGCACGGACGGGCAGTGCCGGCGATGACGTGGTCGTGCGGGTAACGGCCGCGGAAGTCGTGAACGGAAACGGTGGGTCAGTATTCTTCGGAGCACCTACGTCTGCCTCTGGGAAGGGAACGCTTGACGGCAAGGCTTTGGTCGACGGCGAGATCCGCCTGGAGACGGACACCAATGCACTAGTCCGGTGGGATAGCACGACGGGCACTTGGGTGGCCATGGGCGGCGGCAGCACGGGCACATCGACGTCAAGTGGCATGAGAAACACGCTCATCAACGGCAACTTCGACATCTGGCAGCGCGGAGTCTCCGGAAACTGTAACTACAGCCAGTGCTATACGGCGGATCGTTGGCTGGTTAATGGCTCGGCTTCCGCGTCTGGTGCCGCATCGACAGGCAATGCGGGTACAGCGTTCGCCAGCGTCGCCGCACATTCCTGGGCGCAGTCGTCGGTTATGCCCGGAGAAGGACCATCCGCACCGGCAACCGCGCTGACGGTCACCCGAACCGCACTCGCGAGCGACCCAGCCGCCAAGTTGGAGGTTCTTACCCAGCGAATCGAAGATGCTCGAACTCTTGCTGGCCGGTCGGTCACGGCAAGCTTTTGGATCAAGGCCGAGGGTGTTTCCGCGACTACAAAGAAGTTTTGTTACGACTTGTACCAGTATTACGGTGCGACCAGCTCGCCGCGTGGCTTAAGCGTAGGAGCCAACTGTTACGACCTTACGGTGGGACCAAAATGGAAGCAAGTCTCATTTAGCGTTGCGCTGCCTATCGTCGATGAAAGCAAATTGACGACGGATAACGCGTTATGGTTTCGTCCCGTGATGGAGCCGCCCGGGTCGACCGCGCCGCGGGACAATTCGTTTCGCGTGACGATTGCTCAGGCCCAGCTGGAGGTGGGCGCGTTGGCGACTGTATTCGACCGTCGTCCGCTTGCCATGGAATTGACATTGGCACAGCGCTTCTATGAAACCGGCACGATGATGTCGCATGCACGGGGATTTAGTACGCTGCCATGCTGCCTCCAGCGACAGACATTGAATTTCGCTGTCGCGTACTACAAGGTCCCTAAGCGGGTCGCGGTCACACCAACGGTGACGCCAATTTCAAATAGTGGATTTTGCGCGTCGGGTACTAGCACAGTGCAGTCAATCAGCGACGCATCGTTTCGCACGTGGCGCTATGGCGAAATGTCGTGGAATGGCAGTCGCTGTAACTGGACGGACTCCTGGGTGGCTGATGCAGAGTATTGGCAGTGAATTGCGACGGAACTTCGGATAAGACAATAGCGACGATAGCCTACGGAAGCGCGTCACGATTGACGCGCGTTAGTCGGGCTCTACCAGATGAAATTGTATGGGGCAGTAGGGTGAGGTTACATCAGTATCTCAAGCAACGCGGGAGGCGCATTCAGCGGGTGCGCGGTAGCGTTGTAGCCTTCGTGCTGATCGGGATTGCGGCCGCGGCATTGCTGGCCACGGTGGCCTATACCGGCTACTTCCAGCTGGCGCGTGGGGCAGCGGACGCATCGCTGGTGGCGCAGGCGCGCGCGGTGGTGCAGCAAGCCGCATACCGGCTGGCGGTGGAAGCCGCGGATGTCGATGGCGACGGCTACATGGAAGCACCGACCATGGGCGCCGGCAGCAAAGTGCCGACTGCCGGCGGCGTGGTGCCGGCAAGCTCAGCTGCGCCGAAGACCGACAGCTGGGGCACGGCACTGGGATACTGCAGCTGGGACAACGGCGCGGGCAGCCGGAATAGTTCTGCTGGCCGCATTACTGGCGATAGTGATTCGGGCACCAGCCCGGCGGTCTCGGCCAATTCGGTCGTGCTGGCCGTGGTGTCGGCCGGTCCAAACAAGACCTTTGACACGACATGTGCAACGGCCCGCACGGGGGCAGCGGGCGATGATGTTGTGCAGCGCTTCACGCACGCGCAGATCGTGCAGGGAATGGGCGGCACCGCGTATTTCGGCGACCCCGTGACAGCTGCCACGCTGAGCGGAATCAATCCGGGTGCCACCCGCGATGGGCAGCTGCGCCTGCAGAAAGACACCAACACCCTCATGCGCTGGGATAACGCCGCCTCCGCCTGGAAACAGGTGGGCAGTTCATCGGGGCCAGCGGGTGCAACCACGTTAAAGAATGCGCTCATTAACGGGACGTTCGAACTCTGGCAAAGAGGAACATCGTCGAGCCCGGACTGCGGCTGGTTACGCTGCTATGCCGCTGATCGTTGGATTATCAACGGCTCCTCAACAACTGCCGGCGGGTCGTATACCAGCTTCGCCCGATACGCATGGAACCGTGTCCCGGTGACAGACACCGGCGGTCCGGACTTGCCGGCCTATGCACTCCGTGTGACGCGACTCAGCAAAATGGGCGCCGCCAATCCGCCCGTGGATATGGAAGTTATCACGCAGCGCATCGAAGATGTACGGACCTTGGCCGGACAAACCGTCACGGGCAGCTTTTGGGTGAAGCTGGACGCCGGACAAAAGTGGTTGTGTTACGACCTCTACCAGTATGTAAATTCGGGTAGGCCGGTAAACCGAAGCTTTGGCCGAAACTGCTACCTAGCCACGACGACCTGGACAAAGCAAACATTCACGGTGGCTCTCCCAAAGATTGATCCCTATGAACTTGCCTCAGGGAACTGGGAGCATGCGCTGTGGTTTAGGCCAGTGATGGAACCGCCGGGTACGAGTTCGACACCGCGTACGGACTCGTTTAGTGTATCGATAGCAGAGGCGCAAGTCGAAGTGGGGTCTGTAGCCACGGCGATCGAACGCCGGTTGCCCGCCTTTGAACTGATGCTGGCAAAGCGGTATTACGAAATGGGAACTGTTACATCGATGCCGGAAGCCGTCGTCACTGATAGTCCTACCTATTTCATAAATTGGGCATATGTTTATTACTCCGTGGTGAAGCGGAGTCTGTCCATTGCGCCCGTCTTTACCGCGCCAATGAACGCGAATATATGGTGCCAAGGGAATACGCGGATCACTGACTACACTTATGAGTATCTGCTTGCATTCCGACAGAGTGCGTCGACTCAAGGCTGGCGTTGCGCGTTCGTTGAAACATGGGTGGTCGATGCGGAGATGTACCAATGACTCCCAAAGCAGCACGCAACGACGATTGGAGAGAGCCGATTCGCAATTCGCCGTTCCCAACTTCGTTCGTAACAATGCCGTCGAAGCAATGTGGTAGCGTTGTAGCCTTCGTGCTGATCGGGATTGCGGCCGCGGCATTGCTGGCCACGGTGGCCTATACCGGCTACTTCCAGCTGGCGCGTGGGGCAGCGGACGCATCGCTGGTGGCGCAGGCGCGCGCGGTGGTGCAGCAAGCCGCATACCGGCTGGCGGTGGAAGCCGCGGATGTCGATGGCGACGGCTACATGGAAGCACCGACCATGGGCGCCGGCAGCAAAGTGCCGACTGCCGGCGGCGTGGTGCCGGCAAGCTCAGCTGCGCCGAAGACCGACAGCTGGGGCACGGCACTGGGATACTGCAGCTGGGACAACGGCGCGGGCAGCCGGAATAGTTCTGCTGGCCGCATTACTGGCGATAGTGATTCGGGCACCAGCCCGGCGGTCTCGGCCAATTCGGTCGTGCTGGCCGTGGTGTCGGCCGGTCCAAACAAGACCTTTGACACGACATGTGCAACGGCCCGCACGGGGGCAGCGGGCGATGATGTTGTGCAGCGCTTCACGCACGCGCAGATCGTGCAGGGAATGGGCGGCACCGCGTATTTCGGCGACCCCGTGACAGCTGCCACGCTGAGCGGAATCAATCCGGGTGCCACCCGCGATGGGCAGCTGCGCCTGCAGAAAGACACCAACACCCTCATGCGCTGGGATAACGCCGCCTCCGCCTGGAAACAGGTGGATCTTGGCGGTAGTTTTGGCACGATCGCGCTAAAGAATGCCGTCATCAACGGCTATTTCGCGTTTTGGCAACGCGGTGACGGCGGTGTGAGCGCAGGAGTCTGCGACGGCAAGGCATGTTATACGGCCGATCGATGGCTGATCAATGGCTCAAGTACGTCCGATGGCGGAAATTTCGCTTTCATGCGGGCGCAATGGTCCAGGGTTAACCAAAGCGATGGAACTTTTCGCGCGGCGCCCGGCCAATCCAAGTCCTGGCTGGCGCTTGGATATGGGTTTCGCGCCACGACGCCGCGGGCGGTCGACACCCCCGAACTCGTGACCCAGCGCATCGAAGATGCCACGACGTTTGCTGGACAAACCGTAACGGCGAGCTTCTGGATCAGAACGAGCAACGCTACAAGCCGGCGATTTTGTTTCGACCTGGTCCAGTTTTACGGGACTGGCTCACCGGCAGGTAAGACCAGCGTGGGATTCCAGTGCTATACGGCCAGTACAACGTGGACACAGCAGGTTTTCACCGTGACGCTGCCGCCAGTCGACGTTGCACAATTGCGGCAGGACCATGCGCTATGGTTTAGGGCTGTCATGGAACGACCGGAAGCCGGGCAATGGCCGGTGTATCCGAGTACCGGGCAAATCGAGTTTGGCGAGGCGCAGCTCGTGGTCGGTCGGACCGCAAGTGACCTGGAACTGCGTCCGATGGGGCTGGAGACACTTTTGGTGCAGCGGTATTTCGAATCAGGTCGCGTAGGGAGTGTTCCGGCCAATCCGTTTAGCGACACAAATTATTGCGCCGACAATCCGCCGTTTTGTTACCGGGCAGCCGTCACGGAGGTGCACTACAAGGTTCCCAAGCGGGCTGCGGTGCAGCTAACACTTAAGAACAATACACCTTCCGACATGGTTCCTTGGTGCGCGGGGCATGACACAACCAAGCCAGGTGTTGTAACAAACGAGTACTATTTTGGTTATCGTGAAGGCGTGAACCCGAACAGCGGCGGACCTTGCGTGTACTTCGATTTGTGGTACGCGGACGCAGAACTGAATAATTAGCATGTTAGTGGTTGTACCGCCTTCCGTATCACACCTGCGACGCACACCAAACATGCGGACGGTAGCGCCATACGGACAAATTTTTAAAACCGCGTTGCCGGATGATCCCGTGGAGTTCCTGCTTGCGGCCCAACCGAGCACATCAAAGATACTATTGGTTGCGCGTACGCTCGTGCAGCTCGCAGCCGTCATCGCCGCGCTACTGTGTCATAGCTTGGCCACCGCGGCAGAAGCGGATAGGTGCTTTCGGCAGGCGTCGGAGCGCTATGCGGTCTCTGAGGAAATTCTCAGAGCAATCGCGCTTCAGGAGTCGGGCATGAATGCGGATGCAGTCAACCGAAACCGAGATGGCAGCCTGGACATTGGACTCATGCAGATCAACTCGACCTGGTTGCCGAAACTAGCCCAATACGGAATCACGTATCAAACATTGCAGGAACCATGCGTAAACATCCATGTCGGCGCGTGGATTCTTGCGCATAACATCGCTCAAGTGGGAAATACATGGCGGTCGGTCGG
This sequence comes from Oxalobacteraceae bacterium OM1, assembly GCA_004570315.1. Lineage (GTDB taxonomy): Bacteria > Pseudomonadota > Gammaproteobacteria > Burkholderiales > Burkholderiaceae_D > Noviherbaspirillum. The sequence goes on from SPQI01000088.1 coordinate 17,846, forward strand.
GATGTATAACGCCCGAACCCCTTGGAAACAGCAACGCTACGCCCGCGGCGTTTACAACCGCTTGGCGCGCGGCGAGGCGCGGCGAAGCACCGGAGCTTCCGATTGAGCATTTTCGTTCGACAGGCTAGCGGGCTACGGTGCGCGGCTAGATTCACCGAAATGCGGGCCGTGGCTTGCGGCCGGTGCAAATTCAGGAGAAGCATGGTCGCTGCCCATGTTGGCGCAGATTTGGCCTGCAACGCGTACTGGTCTGTTAATGCTAGCTAAGATTTATTGTTTGCCAGTCGTCTGCGGCGGAGAGTTGCCCTGCAGTTCATATTCCATGCGCTTGGCCTGCACCTGCTCCGGCATCGCTCGCGGCATGCTGGTGCTAGTCGCCCTTCAGCGTGTGGTCCCTTGACACGGTTTTCGAGTTATGCAGCGAGACAAAAATCTGCCTAAGAGTAGCGAGACGCGCATACGCCATCTGAAGCCTAAGCTTTCGCGAGCTTTTTATTCCCGCGTTTTGCACATGTGTAGCGTCTGCCTCATGCTGCCAATGGCGCTGACCACACTAAATGCCGCGATAGCGAGCGAGCAGGGCACTACTGGAGTTCATGGCCAGGGTCGAGGCACTGCAACGTCCAAAGAACAACCCGCATACTTCATAACGCAACGCGTGGTCACTGAGGGCCCAGTACGGGCTGACGGGCCTGGGCCGCAGGAGGCCGCCCCGGCTGTTCGAGAGATCGAGGGAGTGCTGGTCAATTGGGCTCAAGCGTGGAGCCGTAAGGACGTGGACCAGTATCTGTCCTTCTATGTCGCCGACTACGTGCCGCCGGCAGGCGGCACGCACGGCGACTGGCGCACCATACGTGCGGCGCGCCTGCGCAAAGTGGATGACATCCACATTACGCTGACCGAGCCGTCGGTGGAGCTTGCAAGCTCCACTGCGACGGTGCGGGTGCTTCAACGTTACCAGTCTGGCGCGCTGGACTTGTTGACCTTTAAGACACTTGTAATGGTTAAGACCGTGACTGGCTGGAAAATTTTTAGTGAAACCGTGGGGATGGAGCAGGCTGCCAACGTTGCAGGCGGCGTACACGAAACCAGATCTAGGCCTGCCAACACCTTGGCGCTGGGAGCGGTCCAACGCAAAGGCATGAAGCGCCCCGCGCGCCATACATTCGCGCCGATCGGAACGGTGCACAGCGCACGACATCCAGCGCTTCCACCGGTTCGCATCATGCAAACGACACGGAAGGGAACCTACGCGAAGTCCATACGCAAAGGCATGTTGACGAGCATGCGATGACCGGAACGGCAAGTCTGAGGACGCGTCGCTCTGATCCCGGCCATGCGCGCAGCAACATCGCCGCATTCAGACGGTTGACAGCTCAATCGAGTCACTGGCGTCGTCAGGCCGCAAGAATGTCAATCAGTGCCGGCTGCGATGCCTTGGCATGGGCGATCAACGCCTCCCCAAAGACGAGGTTCAAGTCGGATTCGATTCGCCCGGACCCGAAGTAATCAATCAGGAAATCGACAAGGCCGTTTTCATCCGGCGGAGCCCCGACCGCTTCGCACTGAACGAACACGTTGCCGTATTCGGGACAGCATCCAGTCAGCAGTTCGGTCGCCGGCAACATCGTCTCCAATAGGTGAAGGTGCAACCTGGCATACGCGTTCGCCACCACCCCTGCGTCCAGCACCGCCTCGCGGTAGTCGTGCAAATCAATCGCCACGAAGTGCCGTGCGGCCTGCCGTTCCACGACCGTCGCGCGGACCAAGGTCAAAAAGCCATACCGGAATTTCAGCACGCCCGTCTGTGATGCTGGCATGGCCAAGGCGAGGTCGATGCAGTGCCCGAATGGCACGTCAGGGAGCACTTCCACGGGCAACGCGTACGCCGTGAAGGCGTCCAGGCCATAGCACTCCAGTCGCGCGGCCACTTCGTGGTCCATATATTCCGGCAGCACGGCCAGCTTGGACAGGGGCACCGGCTTCGCTAACTGACGCACCATGACGGGTCTCTTCTTATGGTTCTTTGATAGCGGCAATTATTACATTACAAAAATTCCCTGGGAATGACCAGTCTGTGATAAATGTTTGGAGGTGCAGGCGGGCGGCGCGGCTAGTGGGGCGGCGCGCGCCGGCGGGCGACCGCGGCGCGACGTTGACGGAGTGCTTCGCGGTAGCGGAGCACTCCGTCAACG
>SPQI01000504.1 GCA_004570315.1 Oxalobacteraceae bacterium OM1
AAGCAGGCATCCGCGCCGGCACGGGCCGAGGCGAGGCGGACGTCGAAGCTGTCGCGGGCGGCAATCCAGACGATGGGGAAACGGCGGTCGCAGCCGTCGCGGCAGGCGGCGAGCGCGGCACCATCAGGCGCCGCCATCTCGATCAGCACGGCGGCCGGGGTGGCGTGTTTCACCGCCGCGGCGAGCGCGGCGATGTGCGGAAACATCTGCACGGTGTAGCCGGCCTGGCGCAGCTGCAGCGCGGTGTCGTGCGCCAGCAGGGCGTTGTCGCTGGCAAGGTAAATCGTGGCGGAGGGCGGCGCGGTCTGCATGATGGCCTCGAGGGCAGCGGGCACAACGCCCGCAATCATGTTACCTGACCGCCGTGCGCGTGCGCACTTCAGTCGTACTTGCGGGCGTCCTCGATGACCTTGCCGTCGTTGGGCAGCGCGCCGCGCGCAACGAATTTCACATCGCCCCGCAATTTGGTGACGTCGCGGATGGTGTCGACCACGGCGGTTTCGCTCAGCGTCGCGGCATCGTCGACTTCGCAATGCAGGGTCATCACGTCGTTGGCCATTTCGCCGCTCACGACGAGCCGCGCTTTCGCGATGGCGGGATGCCGTTTCATCACCTCGGCCACCTGCGAGGGATGTACGAACATCGCGCGTACCTTGGTGGTCTGGTCGGCGCGGCCCATCCAGCCCTTGATGCGGGTATTGGTGCGGCCGCAGGGTGAAACGCCCGGCAGCACGGCCGAGAGGTCGCCGGTCCCGAAGCGGATCAGCGGGTAGTCGGGATTGAAGGAGGTGACCACCACTTCGCCGACCTCGCCTTCCGCCACCGGGTCGCCGGTGCCGGGACGCACGATTTCCAGGATCAATTCCTCGTCCAGCACCATGCCTGGATGGACCTCGCCATCGGTCTGCGTTTCGTAGGCGATGTTGCCGATGTCGGCCGAGCCGTACATCTGCAGCACCTGCGGTACGCCGTTCTCGCGCAGCCAGGTGCGCAGCGAGGGCGGCAGCGCCTCGGCGCCGACGAGCGCGCGCCGCACGCTGGAGATGTCGGCGCCCATCTCGCGGGCCTTCTCGACGATGATTTTCAGGAACGACGGCGTGCCGATGTAGGCGTCCGGCTTCAACGCCGCCATCGCCTGTACCTGCATTTCGGTCTGGCCGATGCCGGCGGGGATCACCGCGCAGCCCAGGCGCGCGGCGCCGCCCTCGGCCATGAAGGCGGCGGGCGTGAAGTGATACGAAAAGCAGTTCTGCACGATGTGGCCCTGGCGCAGGCCGAGCGCCGCCATCGGGCGGGCGAAGCGCCACCAGTCGAGTCCTTGCCCTTCCGGATCGAAGATCGGACCGGGCGACATGAACAGGCGCCGCAGCGCGCGCGCCGGCGTGACGGTGAGCCCGCCGAAGGGCATCGCCTCCTGCTGCAGTTCCTTCAAGTCCGACTTGCGCGTGACCGGCAGTTGGGCGAGGGCGGGGCGCGACGTGATGTCAGGCGCGTTCACGCCGCGCAGGATACGCGCCCAGCCCGGTGCGGATTGCGCGCGCGCCACCAGTTCAGGCAGGCGGGCCATCAAGGCGCGCTCGCGCTCCTGCGGATCGCGCCGTTCGAGCGCGAGATAGGCGTCCAAGGTATCGGCCATGTCGTTGTTCCTGCTGCGGTATCTGGGAGAGGTTCAGTTGCGTCAGGCCAGCCAGCGCTTGCGGCGGCGATAGAACTTCATGTCGCGGAAGCTCTTGCGGCCGGCGCCGGAGACGCCGAGGTAGAACTCCTTCACGTCCTCGTTGGTCGCGAGATCCTGCGCATCGCCTTCCATCACCACGCGGCCGTTCTCGAGGATGTAGCCGAAGTCGGCGTAGCGCAGCGCGACCATGGTGTTTTGTTCGGCGAGCAGGAAAGAGACGTTCTCCTTGTTGTTCAGGTCCTTCACGATCTCGAAGATCTCTTCCACGATCTGCGGCGCGAGGCCCATCGAGGGTTCGTCGAGCAGGATCATGGAGGGCTTGGCCATCAGCGCGCGGCCGATGGCGCACATCTGCTGCTCGCCGCCGGAGGTGTAGCCGGCCTGCGAGCTGCGCCGCTGCTTCAGGCGCGGGAAATAGTGGTAGACCTTCTCCAGCTCATCCTTCAGCGCCGCGCGCGAGAGGCTGCGGGTGTAGGCGCCGGTGAGCAGGTTTTCCTCGATGGTGAGGTGGCCGAAGCAGTGCCGGCCTTCCATCACCTGCGAGAGGCCGCGCTTGACGAGCTCGTTCGGCGTGAGCTGGTCGACGCGCTCGCCCTTGAATTCGACGCTGCCCTTGGTGACGTCGCCGCGCTCGCCGCGCAACAGCGTGGAAATGGATTTCAGCGTGGTCGACTTGCCCGCGCCGTTCGCGCCGAGCAGGGCCACGATCTTGCCCTGCGGGACCTGCAGGGAGACGCCCTTCAACACGAGGATGACGTGGTCGTAGATGACCTCGATGTTGTTGACGGAGAGGTAAGGGGCGGAGGCCTGTACGGCAGCCGGGACCGCGGTCGAAAGTGTCATGGCGTTCGGTTCGAAAGAGGGGAACTCCCTCCCGCAAAGGCGGGAGGGACCTTCCTTGCGGAGAGACTCCGGATGCGTTTATCCGCCCAGGCAAGCCGGCGTGATCTTCTTCTCCGCCGCATACTTCGCCGACGACTCTTCCAGCAGCTTGCGCGTCAGCGCCTTGTCGCCTGTCACCCAGTTCGGCGTGATCGGCACCCACTTGGAGCCGTTCCACTGCTGCACCTTCACGGCGCCCGAACCTTCATGGTCGTCGCAGGAGGTCTTCACCACCGGGAACATGCCGGCCGCACCCAATGCCTTCTGGCGCGCGTCGTCGATGTTCAGGTTCTCGAAGCCCCAGCGGATCTGCTCACCGGTCATGACCTTGCCTTTGCCGAACTTCTCCTGTGCCTTTCGGATCGCCTCGACCCACAGGATGCCCGCCGTCACGCCGCGCATGTGATAGACCGAGCCGATGCGGGTCTTGTCTTCCAGGTTGCCCTTGCCGGCGTCATAGACCTTCTTGCGGATGTCGTCCAGCACCGGGAAGTTGCCCGGCGTGGTGTAGGTCATCGTGGTGTAGCCCTTGGCGGCATCGCCGGCCGGAATGGTGTCTTCCTCCGAGCCCGCCCACCAGCCGCCGAGGATCTTCTCGCGCGGGAAGCCGTTGCGCTGCGCGGTCTTGAGCGCCACGGCGTTCATCACGCCCCAGCCCCACAGGATCACGAAGTCGGGCTTGGCCTGGCGGATCTGCAGCCACTGCGACTGCTGCTCGTTGCCCGGATGCGCGACCGGAATCTTCACCAGCTCGAAACCGTACTGCTGCGCCTGCGCTTCCAGCACCGGCAGCGGCTCCTTGCCGAAGGCCGAGTCGTGGTAGAGGTGGACGATCTTCTTGCCCTTGAGCTTGTCTACGCCGCCGACCTTGCTGCCGAGGTAGGCCGTCATCGCGGCCGCCTGGTTCCAGTAGCTGGTAATCAGCGGGAAGACATAGGGGAAGACCTTGCCGTTGGCGGCATCGGAGCGGCCGTAGCCGAGGGTCGTCAGCGGGATCTTGTCGGTGCCGACGCGGTCCAGGATGCCGTAGGCGATGCCGGTGGACAGCGGCTCGACCAGCGAGGCGCCACCGTTCTTCGACTTCAGGCGCTCGTAGCACTCCACGCCGCGCGAGGCGTTGTACTCGGTTTCGCACTCTTCCCAGGAGAGCTTCACGCCGTTGATGCCGCCGTTGGCGTTGACGAGGTTCATGTAGTCGATGGCGCCGCCGTAGAAGCCGGAGCCGCCGGCGGCGTATGGGCCGACGCGGTAGGACAGGATGGGAATGAACTGCTCTTGCGCCGCTGCGACGCTCATCGTGCCGGCCAGCGCTGCACCGAGCAGGATCGATTTGACGAACTTCATGTGCTCCTCCTTATTATGAAAGCGACTACCGGTAATGCCACATCACTCAATGCGGGAAAGGCCACAGCCGCAGCTTTTCCTTCGCGATCTGCCACAAGCGTGCGAGCCCGTGCGGCTCCACGATCAGGAAGAAGATGATCAGCGCGCCGAACACCATCAGCTCGAGGTTGGACGCCACCGAGGTCGGGAGCGCGAGACCGTGCGCAATGATGTTGAGCAGGATCGGCAGCAGCACGATGAAGGCCGAGCCGAAGAAGGCGCCGATGACCGAGCCGACGCCGCCGATGATGATCATGAACAGGATGCGGAACGAGAGGTCGAGGTTGTAGGCCTCGGGTTCGACCGTGCCGAGATAAGCGTAGGCATACAGCGCGCCGGCGATGCCGCAATAGAAGGAGCTGACGGCGAAGGCGAGCAGCTTGGTGCGCATCGGACGGAAGCCGATCACCTCGGCGGCCACGTCCATGTCGCGCACCGCCATCCACGAGCGGCCGACGTTGGTGCGGGTCATGTTCTTCACCAGCAGCGCCATGACGGCGACGATGGAGAGCGTGAGCAGGTATTTGCTCTGCGGCGTGGTGAATTCGTAGCCGAGGATGCTCATCTGCTGCGCGGTGATCACGCCGGAAGTGCTGTAGTTGGTGAACCACTGGATCTTGGTCAGGCACCAGACGACGAAGAACTGCGTGGCCAGCGTGGCGGCGGCGAGATAGAAGCCGCGGATGCGCAGCGAGGGCAGGCCGAAAGCGACGCCGACCAGCGCGGCGCACAGGCCGCCTAGGATGAAGGCGACCAGCAGCGGAATCCCGGGGATGCGCAGGATGAAGTTGTAGGAGGCGAAGGCGCCCACCGCCATGAAGGCCGCGGTGCCGAGCGAGAGCTGGCCGGCGTAGCCGGTGAGGATGTTCAGGCCGAGCGCGGCGAGCGCGAAGATCAGGAAGGGGATCAGGATCGCCGAGAAGGTGTAGGGCGAGGCGATGAAGGGCACGACCAGGAAAGCGAAGGCCAGCAGCGCGGCGATGCCGAGGCGGTCCTGCCGGATGGGGAAGACCTGGTTGTCGGCCTGGTAGGTGACTTTGAATTGGCCTGCTTCGCGGTAGAACATGGGTAACCTTTATCTCTTCCTATGTCGTTCCCGCGAAGGCGGGAACCCAGGGGATGCTTCGACTGCATGTGGTGCGCCCCTGGATTCACGCCTTCGCGGGAACGACAGAGGTTTTGCTGCCAGTACTAAATCCGCCGAATGATCCGCTCGCCGAACAATCCTTCCGGCCGCACCAGCAGGAACAGCAGCGCCAGCACATACGGGAACCAGCCTTCCAGCCCGCCGCCCACCATTGGGCCGATGAATACTTCCGCCAGTTTCTCCGATGCCCCGATGATCAATCCGCCCACGATTGCCCCCGGCACCGAAGTAAACCCGCCGAGGATCAGCACCGGCAATGCCTTCAGCGCCACGAAGGTCAGCGAGAACTGCACGCCGTTGCGCGCGCCCCAGAGCAGGCCGGCGACCAGCGCGACAAAACCCGCCACCGCCCAGACGATGCCCCAGATCTGCTGCAGCGGAATGCCCACGGCCAACGCCGCCTGGTGGTCGTCCGCCACGGCGCGCAGTGCGCGGCCGATCTTGGTCTTGGAAAAGAACAGCGCGAGGCCGGTCACCAGCGCGCCGCAGATCGCCGCCGAGGTCACGTCGAACTGCGACACCGAAATGTTGTAGTTGTCGAGCAGGTATTGAATCGGAACGTCTTCGATGCCGATCTCCAGACGCTGCACCTGCGAACCCCAGAGCAACTGCGCGAGGCCCTCGATGAAAAAGGTCAGGCCGATGGTCGCCATGAACAGCGTGATCTCCGGCTGGTTCACCAGCGGGCGCAGCACCACGCGCTCGGTGAGCAGGCCCAGCACCACCATCGCCGCCATCGTCAGCGGAATGGCAATCCAGAGCGAGATGCCGAACTTGTTGACGATGCTCACGCAGGTCAACGCGGCGAAGAACACCATCGCGCCTTGGGCGAAGTTGAAGACGCCGGAGGCTTTGTAGATGAGCACGAAGCCGAGCGCCACCAGCGCATACATCACGCCGGCGAGCAGGCCGCCGATGAGGACTTCGATGAAGAAACTGAGATCCATGCCGATTCCTCGTTCAGTGGGCGACGCCGAGATAGGCGTTGATCACATCCTGGTTGCTGCGCACCTCGTCGGGTGCGCCGTCGCCGATTTTCTTACCGTAATCGAGCACCACCACGCGATCGGAAATATCCATCACCACGCCCATGTCATGCTCGATCAACACGATCGTCGTGCCGAACTGGTCGTTCACGTCGAGGATGAAGCGGCACATGTCCTGCTTTTCTTCCACGTTCATGCCGGCCATCGGCTCGTCCAGCAGCAGGATCTCCGGCTCGGCGGCCAGCGCACGCCCGAGCTCCACCCGCTTCTGCAAGCCGTAGGGCAGCCGCGCCACCGGTGTCTTGCGGATCGCCTGGATCTCGAGGAAGTCGATGATCTCTTCCACCTTCTTGCGGTGCGCGATCTCTTCCTTCTGCGCCGGGCCCCAGTAGAGCGCCTGCAGGAGGAAGTTGGTCTGCATCTTCAGATTGCGGCCGGTCATGATGTTGTCGAGCACGCTCATGCCCTTGAACAGCGCAATGTTCTGGAAGGTGCGCGCAATGCCGCTCTTGGCCGCTTCGTAGGTGTTCATGCCGCGGCGCTCCTTGCCGCGATAGATGATCTTGCCCTGCTGCGGCCGGTAGACGCCGTTGATCACGTTCAGCATCGAGCTCTTGCCGGCGCCGTTGGGGCCGATGATGGCGCGGATCTCGTGCTCGCGGACATCGAAGGAAATGTTCGTCAGCGCCTTCACGCCGCCGAACGACAGCGAGATGTTCTGCAGGTCGAGGATGACGTCGCCGATCTTGCGGTGGGGATTCATGTCAGGCCGCCTTCTTCAGCGCGTTGAACGTCTTCACGTCGGCGATCTTCAGGTCCGCCGCGACCTTGCCCTGCCGGCCGTCTTCGAACTTCACCTGCGTCTCGATGTACTGCGATGCCTTGCCGGCATAGAACGCATCGATCAGCACCTTGTACTTCTCCGCGACGAAGCGGCGGCGCACCTTGCGCGTGCGAGTGAGCTCGTCGTCGTCCGGATCGAGTTCCTTGTGCAGCACGAGGAAGCGATGCACCTGCGTGCCGGCCATCATCGCTTCGCTGGCGAGGTCGGCGTTCACTTTCTCCACGCATTCGCCGATCAGCTGGTAGACCTCCGGCTTGGCCGCGAGGTCGGTGTAGCCGGAATACGGAATGCCGCGCCGCTCGGCCCAGTTGCCGACAGCTTCCATATCGATGTTGATGAAGGCGCAGACCGTCGCGCGCTCGTTGCCGAAGGCGACTGCCTCCTTGATGAAGGGGAAGAACTTCAGCTTGTTCTCGATGTAGTTGGGCGCGAACATGTCGCCGGTCGTCATGCGGCCGACGTCGGCGGCGCGGTCGATGATCTTCAGGTGGCCGTCGTTGTCGAAGATGCCGGCGTCGCCGGTGTGGAAGTAACCGTCGGCGTCGATCACTTCCGCCGTCGCGTCCGCCCGCTTGTAGTACTCCTTCATCACCGAGCCGGACTTCACCAGCACTTCGCCATTCGGCGCGAGCTTCACTTCCACGCCCGGCGCAGCAAGGCCCACGCTGTCGAACTTGATGTTGCCGTCCGGCTGCATGCAGACATAGGCGCAGGTTTCGGTGGAGCCGTAGAACTGCTTCAGGTTTAGGCCGATGGAGCGGTAGAAGCGGAACAGGTCGGGGCCAATGGCCGCGCCCGCGGTGTAGGCCACCCGCACGCGCGACAGGCCCAGCACGTTCTTCAGCGGGCCGTAGACCAGCAGCTTGCCGAGGCCGTAATGCAGGCGGTCGAGCAGGCCGACCGGCTTGCCGTCGAGGATGTCCGCGCCGACGCGCCGCGCGAGGTCCATGAAGTGATGGAACAACTTGCGCTTGATGGCGCCGGCGTCTTCCATGCGGATCATCACCGTGGTCAGCATGTTTTCGAAGATGCGCGGCGGCGCGAAGTAGTAGGTCGGGCCGATCTCGCGCATGTCGGTCATCACCGTGTCGCTCGACTCCGGACAGTTGATGGTGAAGCCGCAGTACATCGCCTGCGCATACGAGAACAGGTGGTCGCCCACCCACGCCATCGGCAGGTAGGAGAGGATGTCGTCGGCGGCGTCGAGCTTGTCGAAGCTGCAGCCGCCCTGCGCAGCGTGGATGAAGGATGCGTGCGTCTGGCACACGCCCTTCGGCTTGCCGGTGGTGCCCGAGGTGTAGAGCATCACCGCCACGTCGTCCGCTTTGCCGGCCTGCACTTCGCGCTGGAAGAAACCGGGATGCTGCTTCTCGTGCTCGCGGCCGAGCGCCTGCACCTGTTCATAGGACGAGAGCTCCGGCTGCGCGTAATGGCGCATGCCGCGCGGGTCGTCGTAGACGATGTGGGTGATGAGGGTGTCGCGATGCGGCAGTCCGGCCTTGATCTCGAAGAGCTTGTCGACCTGCTCCTGGTCTTCGGCGATGGCAAATTCGATGGCGGCGTCTTCGAGCACGTAGGCCATGTCGGCAGCCGGGGCGTCCTGGTAGAGCGGCACGGCGACGCCGCCCAGGCATTGGGCGGCGCACATGGCCCAGTACAGGCGCGGCCGGTTGTCGCCGACGATGGCGAGGTTCATCCCGCGCTTGAAGCCCATGGCGGCAAGGCCGCAGGCGAGGGCGCGGATTTCCTCGGCCACCTCGGCCCAGTTCCAGGTCTGCCAGATGCCCAGGTCCTTCTCGCGAAAGGCCGGGCGCTGCGGGCGTACGGCGGCATGCTGCAGGAGCAGGCGCGGAAAGGTATCCGCGCCGCTGCTGACGGTGTTCTCCATTTGTCTCACTCTCTCTTCGACACTGCGTGCAAAGGATCGCGTGTGGAGACGATTCTTGTAAGGGCGGAGCAAGCCCCTGCCCTTACAATGTCTCCATGTTCTAGTTGTGCACGATCCTAGACAGCTGCATGGTAGTCCGCTGTCATCCGGCTGACAATTACACCTCAGGACGCCCCTCCCTCCAACGTTTCTCATTGACGCATCGCACCATGCCCGCCGAAAAGACGCCGCTCAAGGATGTGCTGCACCAGACGATCTGGTCGAAATACCTGACGCCGGAGCAGATGGAACGCGTGGTTGCCGACACCACCGAACAATTCGTGCCGAAAGGCGGCTACGTCTGCCGCAAGGGCGAGACGGTCGACGCCTGGCTCGGCGTGATCGAGGGCCTGGTGAAGATGAACAACCTTTCGCCGGAAGGCAAGTCGGTGACGTTTACAGGCTTGTCGGCGGGCGGCTGGTTCGGCGAGGGCACGCTGCTCAAGCACGAGACGCGCAAGTACGACGTGACGGCGCTGCGCGACAGCCGCATCGCGCGCATGCCGGCGCGGACCTTCAATTGGCTGCTCGATACCAGTTTGCCCTTCACGCGGTTTTTGTTGATGCAGCTCAATGAACGGCTGGGGCAGTTCATCGGGATGGTGGAGTTTGATCGGCTGCTGGATGTGGATGCGCGGGTGGCGCGGTGTTTGGCTTCGCTTTTTAACAGCCATCTTTATCCGGGGACTGAGCGCTTGCTGCAGATTTCGCAGGAGGAGATTGGGTATCTGTCGGGGGCTTCGCGGCAAAGGGCGAATCAGGCCTTGCAGGTGCTGGAGAGGGAAGGGTTGTTGAAGGTGGATTATGGGGGGATTCGGATATTGGATATTGAGGGGTTGAGGAGGTTTGGGGCTTAGCTTTGTGGTCGCCGTGTAGGCGGGGGCTAGGGATGCGTTGACTCCGGCTGCCACAACCGCCGTCATTTTGGCGGACGCCGGAATCCAGTGTCTTGCTGCCTGCAGCTCTTCGGTGTGACAGTGCCTGCGTCACTCCGTAAGACGCTTTGCCGGGGGCGGCCCGGCAGCCGCTCACTTCTTTTGCTTCGCCAAAAGAAGTAAGCAAGAAAAGGCGACCCCGGTTCAGCCGCCCGCTTCGCGGGTTCCCAAAAAAGTCCCGAGCCAGGCGGGAAGCGGGCAAACTCGCTTCGCTCAGACAAGCGCGCTTCTTGTTCCGCCTGCCTCGGCACTTTTTTGGCGTCTGCACAGGGGAACTGCCTGAACCCCATCCCCACCCTAACCCTCCCCTTGAAGGGGAGGGAATCTGTCCAAGGTTTTGGCAGAATTGGTCTCTTCGCTTCTCCTGAATTTCCGCCTTCGCGGGAATGACAGGTAACGAGGGCGCGTCTGGCTGAGGTCTAAACTTCCTGTCGTTCCCGCGAAGGCGGGAACCCAGAGATGCCTCTCCGAAGCCCGCCAAGCCTCACCGCTTCAAATCCAAAATACTCGCTTCCTTCTTCCCTTCCATCATATCCACCACCCTGCAATCCCCACACATCCGCAAGCGATCGATATTCCCCGCAAACGCCCCATGCATCGACAGCTTGCCGATCATGTTCTCGATCATCTGCAGCGTGCCGAACGGCTTGCCGCACTTGATGCAGTGATACGGCTGCGTCTCGTTCAGCACCACCTTTTCTTTCGCCTCGCTCTTCAGCGACAGACGCGGCACCAGACTGATTGCATCCTCCGGACAGGTCTTCTCACACAGCCCGCACTGCACGCAGTTGCGCTCGATGAAGCGCAGCTGCGGCATATTCGGATTGTCCGCCAGCGCCGCCTCCGGGCAGGCGCCCACGCAGGACATGCACAGCGTGCATTTCGCCGTATCGACCTTGACCAAACCGAACGGCGCGGCCTGCGGCAGCGGAATCACTTCCTGCGGCGCCGGCGCATGCTTGAGCAGATGCTCGAACACAAAGTCCAGCGTGTTGCGTTTCTCCGGCGCGATGCCGAAGGTCGCGCGCTCGGTGGGCACCGCCGCCGGCTGCAAGTCCTGCAGCGCTGCATCCAGCTCCGCGGCGTTCGAGGCGCGCAGCAACCAGAGATGGCGGCCCGAATATCCAAGTGCGTTGAGAATCGTCTGCGCCACGTCGATCTGCTGCGCCAGTGCGTCGAGGTACTGCGGGGCTTCCTCACCCGTCGCCAGAATCACGACGTTCTGCGCGCCCCATGCAATCGCCGACAGCCAGAGATCGATGCCGACCGACGCCACATGATGCAGCGCCACCGGCATCGCGTGCGCCGGCACGCCTTGCAGTGCGCCCGCGCCTGCCAGGCGGCCGAGTTCCAGCATCAGCTCCGTGCCGCGTCCCTCGCTGTGGAGCAGCAGCGCCGGTTGACGGCCGCCGGCCTTGGCGTAGGTGTTCAACAGCGTCTTGAAGCGCTGGCCCATGTCGGTCGCGCGCGGGTAGGCGTACGACAGCGCGCCCGACGGACACACCGTGGTGCACGCGCCACAGCCCACGCACAGGTTCGGATTGACCTTGATCTTGTCGCCTTCGTGCACGATGGCTTCCGCCGAACACACTTCGATGCAGGCATTGCAGCCCACCATCTTGTTGCGGCCGTGCGCGCAGATCTTGTCCTTGTAGACGAAGAACTTCGGCTTCGTGAATTCGCCGACCAGCTGCACCAGTTCCATCGCCAGTGTGGCGGCGCGGTCGGCGTCGGCGCCGGGCGCGAAATAACCCTGGGGCGGCTGGTGCAGCGTGAGGATGGGCGCGTCGGACAAATCGAAGATCAGGTCGTAGCTGCCGCTGCGTTCGGTCGCATCGCGCGCGAAGTCGATGGCGCCGATCGGGCCGCACATCTTCACGCATTCGCGATGGCCGGTGCAGGCGTCGAGGTTGATCTGGTAGCTCAGGTCGATCGCATTTTCCGGGCAAGCCTGGATGCAGGCGTTGCAGCGCGTGCAGAGTTCGAGATCGATCGGGTTGGCCTGCTGCCATGTGACGTCAAAGGCGCCCAGCCAGCCGGCGATGCGTACCTGCGCGCCGGAGAAGGTTGGAAAGCGTCGTTCCATCAGCGGCTCGCCGCCGTGACCCGAGGTCAGCAGCATGTTGACGTCGAGCTGCGCACCGAGGCGCTTCGCCCAGGGCAGCACGCGGTGCGACGGGCCGATCAGCAGCACGTTGCCGCTGGAGCGGTAATCCACCGTCGGCACCGGCTCCGGTTCGGGCAGGGCGGCGGCGGCCAGCAGCGCGGCCATCTTCGGCAGCGCGTGGCGCGACTGCGCGCCCCAGCCGCCGGTCTCGCGGATGTTCACGAAGCGGATCGGCGCCACGCTTTGCTTCTGCTCCGCCAGTTCCGAGAACAGCGGCGCTTCCTGGGTGCAGGCGACGACGACCGGGTCGACGCCGTCGATGCTGTCGAGATAACTGCCCACCTCGCGGCGGCACAATTGCGACGCCACCTTCAGCGGCTCGCCGCCGAGGGCCGTGCCGAGCGCCGCGCCGGCCGCCGGATCGAGCGGCATGGTGCGGTTGCAGTTGCAGACTTTAAACTGGGTGGTCATGGTCGGGTGTGTCGTTGACATCATTGACGTGGGACGTGTCGGGGATGTCGTTAGCATCAGCGACGTCGTTTGCCGGTGTTTCCCCGGCGCGCAGATCAGCGGACGTATCGGAGGCTGCATCGGCCTCTGCCTTTGGCTCCGGCTCGAGCAATTCCATCACCCGCTTCTCAGCTTGCCCCGGCGGGTTCAGGATGTCTTTCGCGTGCACCAGCGCCGCCAGCATTTCCGGCGGAATCGGATCGGGCTTGGTGTAGTCGTCGATGTAGATGTCGAGGCCGTCCATCACGTTGAAGTGCGGATCGCTGAACAGTTTTTTTAGCGCCGTGCGCTTGACGGACTCATCCACGTTGCGCGCCATGAAGGGCGTGAAGTCGGAGTCCTTCGTCAGCTTTTCCGCGTCTTCCACCGTGGGCGGCGGGGCGTCGGGAGCCGGGGCAAGGACCTCGGCCTCCGGCTTGGCAGGCTCCGGCTTCGCCTCAGCCTTGCGCCGCGACCAGCGGCTAAAAAAGCTCTCAGCTTCCATCGCGCTCTCCTTCTGCGCGCGCCATCTGCGCGACGCCTTCGCCGCCTTCGAAGGAAGGCTTGCGCCGCTTCTTCTTGGCCTCGGGCGTGTAGTGCTCCTGCGTGTAGGCGGCCAGTATGGCCAGTACCTCGGCGGGCAGGGGCAGGGTGTCGACCCGCTCGCCGCCATCCATCAGGCGCGCGGCTTCGTTGTAGGACAGCGTGAGCGTCTTCGGCACGGCGACCTCGCGGCCGTCGAGATCTTCGAGCCGCCACATGATGAACCAGCAGGGATGCGGCGAGCTGACGTTGAGGTAATAGCCTTCGGCTTCGTCGCGGTGCAGTTCGAGCGGGAAGCCGGGAAAGAGCCAGCGGGTGTCGGCTTCGTCCTCGCGCAGCAGGTGCGGTGCGGCATGCGGCAGCGGGGCCGGCGTCACTTCCAGCGGCTGCCAGCGATAGGGTTGCCAGCGGTTCTGCAGCGGCGTGCGCTGCATCACGATGGCGAGGGTGGGCGCGCCTGTCTCCATGATTCCTGTGTTGATCGATCCCTCTTGGCGGGGATTCGGGTGAAACGTCGAGCGCTCAGTCGTTCTTGATGACGATGCTCGGAAACTTGCTCGTCATATCCTTGGCCTTCTCCGCTACCTTCACCGCGACCTTGCGCGCGATCTGCTTGTAGATCGCCGCGACCTGGCCGTCGGGGTCCGCGACCACCGTCGGCTTGCCGCTGTCGGTCTGCTCGCGGATGGACATCGTCAGCGGCAGCGCGCCGAGGAATTCCACGCCGTACTCCTGGCACATCCTCTCTCCGCCGCCCTGGCCGAAGATCGGCTCGGCATGGCCGCAGTTGGAGCAGATGTGCACGCTCATGTTTTCCACGATGCCGATGATAGGAATGCCCACCTTCTCGAACATCTTCAGGCCCTTGCGTGCATCCAGCAGCGCGATGTCCTGCGGCGTGGTGACGATGACCGCACCCGTGACCGGGACTTTCTGCGACAGCGTCAGCTGCACGTCGCCGGTGCCGGGCGGCATGTCGACGATGAGGTAGTCGAGGTCGCGCCAGTTGGTCTGCTCCAGCAGCTGCTGCAGCGCCTGCGTCACGATCGGGCCGCGCCAAACCATGGGCTCGTCGGGATCGATCATGAAGCCGATGGAGGATACCTGCAGCCCGTGGTTCTCCAGCGGCTCCATGGTCTTGCCGTCGAGCGATTCGGGACGGGCGTTGATGCCCATCATCATCGGCTGCGAGGGACCGTAGATGTCGGCGTCGAGCAGGCCGACCTGCGCGCCTTCGGCGGCCAGCGCCAGCGCGAGGTTGACCGCGGTGGTGGACTTGCCGACGCCGCCCTTGCCGGAGGCGACGGCGATGATGTTCTTCACGTTCGGCATCAGCTTCACGCCGCGCTGCACGGCATGGGCAATTACCTTGGAATAGACGTTGACGCTGACGTTGCCCACGCCTGGCACGCCGCGCACCGCACCGATCACGGCGCGGCGGATGCCGTCGAACTGGCTCTTGGCCGGGTAGCCGAGCTCGACGTCGAGCACGACGTCGCTGCCTTCGAGGCGGATGTTCTTGGCGGATTTGGACGAGACCAGATCCTTGCCGGTGTTCGGGTCGACCACGGCGGTCAACGCGGCCTTGATGGCATCTACTGAAATCATGACTTCTCCTGGAGACAGTCAAGTGTAATCCGGATTGCAGGCGGATTGCATGCCCTGCGCAAATGCGGAACATGCAAGGAATTCACCTGTGGCGCGCCGGCCAAGAGACGCGGTATACAATCATCCCGACTTGTCATCCAACCATCGTCCCGCATGAACCTCGATCCCCAACAGGTCACCGGCCTGATCCTCGCCGGCGGCCGCGGCTCCCGCATGGGCGACGTCGACAAAGGCCTGCAGGCCTTTCGCGGCGCGCCCATGGTGCTGCACGTCATCATGCGCCTGCAGCCGCAGGTCGGCGCGCTGATGATCAACGCCAACCGCAACCTCGGTCCCTACGAAGGCTTCGGCCTGCCGGTCTGGCCCGACCAGCTCGGCGGCTTCGAAGGCCCGCTTGCCGGCCTCCAGACCGGTCTGTCGCACTGCGACACCGATTACCTCGTCACCGCGCCCTGCGATTCACCCTTCCTGCCGACGGACCTGGTCGAGCGCCTCGGCGGCGCGCTGCTGGCGAAGAACGCGGATCTCGCCGTGGCGGTGTCGGAAGAGGAGGGCGAACGCCGCGCCCAGCCGGTGTTCTGCCTGATGAAGGCCAACGTGCTCGCCAACCTCACCCTGTTCCTGCAGGAGGGCGGGCGCAAGATCGACAAGTGGTACCGCGCGCTCGACTTCGTGGAAGTGGAATTCCAGGACCCGGCCGCCTTCCGCAACATCAACACCCTCGACGAACTGCGCCGCTACGAATGAACACGCCCGCCAATCTTTCCGAGATCATCAGCTGCGTCTCGGGTTATGACCCGAACGCCGTCCCGGTCGCCCAGGCCCAGCAGATCATCCGCAACTTCGTCGTGCCGGTGCAGGGCATCGAGAAGCTCGCGCTCCGCGGCGCGCTCGGCCGCGTGCTGGCGCAGGACATCGTCTCGCCCATCGACGTGCCGCAGCAGGACAATTCCGCCATGGATGGTTTCGCCCTGCGCGGCGCGGACCTGCCGGCGCAGGACGCGGTGACGCTCAAGGTGATCGCCACCACGCTGGCCGGCGGCAGTGCGGCGCGCGACGTGCAGCCGGGCGAGTGCGTGCGCATCATGACCGGCGCCACCATGCCGCCGGGGTGCGATACGGTGGTGCCGCAGGAATTCACCCAAGGCGGCGGCGACAGCGTCACCATCCCTGCCGGCGTGGTCAGGCCGGGCGACAACCGCCGCCTGCGCGGCGAAGACCTGGCGCAAGGGAAGCCGGCGCTGCAGCAAGGCAAGATCCTGCGTCCGGCCGACATCGGTCTGCTGGCGTCGCTCGGCATCGCCGAGGTGCCGGTCATGCGCCGCCTGCGTGTCGCCTTCTTCTCCACCGGCGACGAGCTGCGTTCCATCGGCGAGCCGCTCGATCCGGGCTGCGTCTACGACAGCAACCGCTACACCCTGCACGGCATGCTGACCCGTCTCGGCTGCGAGATCATCGACATGGGCGTGGTGCGCGACGAGCCGGCCGCGCTCGAAGCCGCCTTCCGCAGCGCGGCCGAATGTGCCGACGCGATCATCACCTCCGGCGGCGTCTCGGTGGGCGAGGCCGATTACACCAAGCAGATGATGGGCAAGCTGGGCGACGTCGCGTTCTGGAAAATCGGCATGCGCCCCGGCCGGCCGATGGCCTTCGGCAAGATCGCGTCCGAAAATCGCAGCGCCTATCTGTTCGGCCTGCCCGGCAATCCGGTGGCGGTCATGGTGACCTTCTACTTCTTCGCCCGCGACGCGCTGCTGCGCATGATGGGCGCGCAGGCCGAGCCGTTGCCCTCGCTGCAGGCGGTGTCGCACAGCGCGATCCGCAAGAAGCCCGGCCGCACCGAATACCAGCGCGGCATCCTCAGCATCGAGCCGGACGGCCGCCGCCTGGTACGGATTACCGGTGCGCAAGGCTCGGGCATCCTGCGTTCGATGTCGGAGGCCAATTGCATGGTGGTGCTGGGGCACGATCAGGGCGGCGTGAATGCCGGCGATCTCGTCGATGTGGTCCTGTTCGAAGGGTTGGTGTGAATTTCCTGCTTTGCTGCACGGTCAAACCGGCACGCAACAGGAGCTTTCCATGACCCGAGAACTCGATCGCCTCCGGCAGAACTTTCTCCGCCTCATCGAAGAAGAACAGCAGAAGCCGCCCGCCGTCCGGCAGCCAAGCGGCTTCGGTTTTCGTTACAGCTATACCGAGATCACCGCGCAGGGCGGCACGGCACACGTGCGGCGCAAGGAGACGCGCTATGAGGATGGGAAGCTGGTGACGGAAGAGTGCGAAGGCGATGTGGATCGCACACATTACGAGCAGGCGGTGCGGCAGAGCCAGCAGATGGTGGTGGAGCAGATGCAGCAGATGATGCGGCTGTTCTTCGATCCGTTCGGGATCGGGCGCGGGGGCAAGTAAGCGGCGCGCAATCGACTCCGGCGTGCGGGCACCGTTGTCACCACCTCGACTCACTCCTTATCCCCGTCATTCCGGCGAACGCCGGAACGACGGGGTGGCGGTGGCGCGTGACACAAAAGCCGGAGCCCGCATGCGCGCCGTGCGGGGCAAATCTACCCCAGTTCCACATCCCCGGCCGCCGCCGAGCGCGTTCCCGTCACCGGCGCATTGCTTTCCCCGCGATACGCAAACACCACCGAAGTCTTCACGACCTCGCTATCGTTGCGCCGCGCCGCGTGGAACAGCCCGCTGTGAAAGAACAGCACATCCCCGCGCTTCAACTCCACCGCGCGGCCCTGCGCGAACAAGGCCTGATTCGCCGCCACGTCCGGCCGCAGGAAGTCCAATTCGTCGAGCTGTTCGCGGCTGATGTCCAGTCGATGCGAACCAGGTATCACGAGCAAGCCGCCGTTGTCCGCACGTTCGTCGCCCAGCGCCAGCCACACCGTGACAAGGTCCGGCCGCGTAAAGCGCCAGTAGCGGATGTCGCGATGCCAGCCGGTCGCCGTGCCGAAATGCGGGTGCTTGGTCATCACGCAGTTGTGATGCGCCAGCGTCAGACACACCGGCTCGCCGAAGCATTGCCGCAGCCGTCCGACGATGCGCGGGTCTTCCGCCCATTGCCGGAACACGTCGTCGCGCTGGTACGCGCTGCGCAGCCGGCGCACCGTACGGCCGCCGGGCGCATCGAGCGAGGCCGGTGCGCCCGCATAGCCGACCTCGGCTTCGTATTCCACCGGCTGCACTTCGCGACGCAGATGATCCTGCGTCACCGCCAGCATTGCATCGCACGTGGCCGTGCTCGCCATGCCGGGCGCGACGAGATAGCCGTCGTGGCGAAAGCGCTCCAGTTCGCTCGCTGAAAAAGTGGTGTCCATTGCCGTGTGTTCTCCCTCGCGCTACGTTAACGCATTATGTGCCGCCATGCAGGCGCGCGCACCATAACGAGGGGAGGGACCACCATGCCACAACGTCAACGTCGCCGCGCCTTGCGGCTGCTCTCGCTCGCCGCGCTCGGCGCCGGCGGCCATCTCGCACTCATCCGCGCCGCGCTTGCTGCCGGCCATGCGCAGGGCATCGTGCGCATGACGGGCAATGTCAGCATCGACGATGCGCCCGCCGCCGTCGGCCAGGTCCTGCGGCCGGGCCAGGTCATTGAAACCGGACCGGACAGCGAGGCCGTCTTGGTCATGGGGGAAGACGCCTTCCTGCTGCATGCCGACAGCAGCTTCGGCATGGGCAGCACGGCCGGCGTGACCGTATTGCGCTACCTCACCGGCCGCATCCTCAGCGTCTTCGGCAAGGGCCGCAAGACGCTGCGCACGCCGACGGCCACCATCGGCATTCGCGGCACGGGCTGCTACATCGCCGCCGAGGAAACCCAGACTTACTTCTGCCTTTGCTACGGCAGCGCGGAAGTGCAGCCGGACGGCGCGCCGCAGCAGCGCCGCCTGCTGCATACGACGCATCATGAACAGCCGCTGATGATCGGCGCCGGCAATGCGCCGATGGCCGCGGCCAAGGTGCTCGACCACACCGACGACGAACTCGTCATGCTCGAAGCGCTGGTCGGCCGGGTGCCGCCGTTCCACGGGAAGACCAGTCCTTATTGATTACTTTCCGAAGAGTTTCTTCATCACGCCGCCGATGCCTTCGACGGCGCCGCCGACACCGCGCGTCAGGCCCTCGAAGCTGATGCCGAGATGCTCCGCCACCCCGGCGCCGATACGCCGGGCAAAGCTCTCGTTGAGCGAGAACTGCGGATCGTCGAGATTGCCGTCGAGCGTGAACTGGATCGCGATCTGGTCGTTGCGATCCTTGAGCGCCGCCAGCACCGCAGTGCGCGGCGCACCCATGAAGGTGTTCATCACGCCCTGGCCCGAGGCGAGTTCCAGGCCGGTCAGCGTCACCGTGCCCGGGGCGTGCAAATGGTTCTTCTTCACCGTGGATTTCAGCGTCAGGTCAAGCGTGCCCTGGCGCACGCCGGTTTCCGATGCCTTGATGAGATAGGGCTGCAGCGCCACCAGGTCCACGCCGGCCAGCCGCGCCGACAAGTCGGAATTCTTCGCCGCCAGTTCCAGCCAGCCGTCGATGGCCAGCTTGCCGTTGCGGCGCACGCCCTTCACGGTGCCGTCGAGCTGCACCTGGGTGCGTCCGGCCAGCGCCGGCACCTGCAGGTCTTCCACCACCGCGTGCAGCTGGTCCAGCCGCGTCTTGTAGGCCGGCTGGCGCACCGTGCCGTCGAAGAATTCGAGCACACCTTCCTGCAGTTCGATGCGGCCGATCGTCACCGCCGGGGCGGGCGTTTCCGGGTCCGCATCCTTGCCGGCCGGCTTCTCCAGCAGGCTGGGCAGCAGGCGGAGCCGGCCGTCGCGCGACCGCCACACCGACACGTAAGCCTGCTCGACGCGGATGCTCGGCACATGCACCCGGGCCGACAGCAGGCCGAACAGATAGGCGCTGCGATTTTCGGACG
>SPQI01000507.1 GCA_004570315.1 Oxalobacteraceae bacterium OM1
TCCTTGACCGGCTTGGCCTTCATTTCAACCGGCGCGGGCAGCTTCAGCGCCGCCTTCGGCTGCTCTTGCGCGTCCGTCTTGGCGTCGGTCTTGACGGCCGGCTTCGGCGCCGGCTTGACGGGCGCCTTGGGCGCCGGTTTGGCAGTGGACTTGACGGGCGTTGCTGCGCCGTTCGTGTTGGATTTCGCCATCATGGCCTCCCGATTTAATGTGATAAACGATTTATATTGTTTATCACATTACCGATGCGGTCAAGCCGTTCACGTGCTTGTCACAATCGCTCCACACAATGGCGGTTTTCGCAAGTTTCCCGAACGCCCATGCACGCACGCATCGCCTCCGCCTTCCTGTCCGCCTGCCTCGCGACCCTGCCCCTCTTGCCCATGGAAGCCCATGGCGCCGGGAACACCATCGTCGTCGGTCAGGCCATCGACCTCTCCGGCCCCAATGCCGCGCTCGGCCGCGATTACGTCGCCGGCATCAAGACCTGCTTCGACGCCGTCAACGCCGCGGGCGGCATCGGCGGGCGCCGCATTCAATACATCGTGCGCGACGACCGCGGCGAACCCGCGCAGGCCGCCAGGGCGGCCGCGGAGCTGCTGGAGCGCGAGCAAGCCGACTTCATGCTCGGCGGCGTCGGCGACGATGCCCTCAAGGCGGTGCTCGAATCGGCGCCGTTCAAGCGCAGCGGCCAGGTGCTGTTTGCACCGCTCGCCGCGAGCGACGCACCGTCCGGCGCCCGCGTGTTGTTCTGGCGGCCGACCTTCCGGCAGGAGGTCCGGCATGTGTTCGCGCACTTCGCGAAGCTCGGTGCGAACGATGTCGGCGTAGTCGTACAGGAGACACCGGCAACTGCCGAAGCGGCGCGTGCCTTGCACGCAGAAATCGCGGAGCGCAAGGTGAAGCTGAGCGCCAGCGTGCGGCTAGCAGCGGACGGCGCCAATGCCGCCGCCGAAGCGCGCCGCCTGGCAGCGGCAAAGCCGGGTTTCGTGATCGTGCTCGCCGATACCATTGGCACCAGCCTTTTCCTCAAGGAGTTCCGCAAGCACGACGCCCAGACCTTCGTCGCGGGCACCTCGCTGATCAACCTCGAAACGCTGCGCGAGCTGGCGGGACCGAAAGCGGTGGAGTGGACGGTGTTCTCGCAGGTCGTGCCCAACCCGGCGTCCGGCGGTTCGCTGCTGCAGATGGAGCACCTGAACATGATGCGCAAGTATCGCGACGAGGCCGTGTCGTCGCTCACGCTGGAAGGCTATGCCGCCGCGAAGTCGCTGGTGAAGGCTGTGCAGCTGGCGCGCGGCAACCGGCAAGCCCTGCACGATTTGCTGACGCAGCCGACCGAGATCGAGCTGGGCGGCTTGACTGCTGCGACTGGCGCGAATCGCAACCGACTTTCGGGCTATATCGACATTGCCTTGTTCAAGAAGGGCAATCTGGTGTTCTAGCGCGCCTGCCGCCGTCAGACGGTTTTCACGCTGAGCGCAACGCCCGCTTCGTCCCAGAAGCCGCGCTCCTTGTCGAGCCAGTACGCGAGCGTAGGATGCTGATCCATCCAGTCGCGCCGAATCTCCAGCTCGATGCGGTTCTTCATCTTCAGCCGAAGGTCGGCGATGTCGCCGTCGATGCGCGAGTGCAGGAACATCGTCGCCAGCCGCATGGCGAAGATCGCCTTGGCAAGATCGAGGTCGGCCAGCGCCTCGCTGACTTTGCGCAGGTTGCCCTTCTGCGCCAGGA
This sequence comes from Oxalobacteraceae bacterium OM1, assembly GCA_004570315.1. Taxonomy (GTDB): domain Bacteria; phylum Pseudomonadota; class Gammaproteobacteria; order Burkholderiales; family Burkholderiaceae_D; genus Noviherbaspirillum. Next base: position 1,735 of record SPQI01000507.1, read on the forward strand.
TCATGGTGCTCATCAAGCGCTGCTCGCGGGTGGTGAAGCCCGGCAGGTCGGCGTTCTCGACCATGTAGGCGGCGTGCTTGTGAAAGCCCGTATGCGAGACGGCGAGACCGACCTCGTGCATCAGGCCGCTCCACACCAGGTACTTGCAGAGCGTATCGGACGAAGGCCTCAGCTCGTTGAACAGCTGGCGCGCCATCTCGGCGACGCGTTTCGCGCGGCCTTTGTCGACATGGAAGCGCTCGATGAAGTCCTGCACCGAGATCTCCCGGCGGTCCCGCTTCGTGGCACGCAGCTGCAGGTCCCACAGCACGCCCATGCGCAAGCCCGCATCGACGGCGCCAATGCGCTCGATGCCGAGTTCCTGCATCACGCCGATCAGGATCGCCAGTCCGCCGGCCATCACGATGACGCGTTCGGACTTGACGCCAGGGAGCTTGAAATTGGAGACATGGCCGCACTCGATCAGGATGCGGCGCAGGGCGTCGAGGCTGGAGGCCGACATCGTGCCGTCTCCGACGCCGTTGCGGCCGATCACCTCGGCAATCGCGCGTATCGTCCCTGAGCTGCCATAGGCCGCCGTCCACTCGCCCGGCGCATACGCCGGCGCAGCATCTTCAAACTGCGAACGCGCCGACAGCACGGCGTTGTCGAAAGAGGTCTCGTCGATGCGCCCGCCCGGGAAGAATGAGAGGCTTTGCTTGACGGTGCCGATGCTGAAGGATTCGACGTGGCGAATTTCCGGACCGCGCCCGAGGATGAGTTCGGTCGACCCGCCACCGATGTCGACCACCAGGCGCCGCTCCGCCGGTGCCGCCAGCGCGCTGGCCACGCCCATGTAAATCAACCGGCCTTCCTCCTCGCCGGAAATGACTTCGATCGGGTAACCGATCGCCTGCTCCGCCGCCGGCAGGAAGCTCGCCGCATTCTTGGCGACCCGCAGCGTGTTGGTCGCCACCACGCGCACGGCATCCAGCCGATGTTCATCGAGAATGGCGCGGAACGCGGTCAGGCAGCGCAAGGCGTTCTGGATTGCTTCGCTGGTCAGATAGCCGCGGCTGTCGAGACCGGCCGCCAGGCGGATCGGATCGCGCGCCGTCTTGACGATGCGGATGGCGCCGCCCTCCTGCACCCCGATATGCAGGCGAAAACTGTTCGAACCCAAATCGACCGCTGCGTACATGCTGTTCCCTCACAACCGGTTTGTCTGAATGGCAAGAAGTGAAACGATACGGGAAGGCGATGACGCGCGCATGACGCGCCTGATTGGAGGATAGCGAAAGCGGAAGAAGGTTTGCGCCTTTTCGCGTCTCGCCGCATTCCTTTTATCGCTGATCAGGATGGCCGGGTGGCGGGCCGGTAAGATCGTTTCACCACGCCTTCTCCCGTGCCGGCTTAGCTCATCAGGTAGAGCGGTTGATTTGTAATCATCAGGTAGGAGGTTCGAGTCCTTCAGCCGGCACCACTCTCCCGCTTCCTCTCAGGGCAGCGATGTTGCCGCCTTGACTATTGCTTCCCGTCGGCATGTCGATACAATGATCCCGGGCATCATTGCCTCCATCCAACGAGGACGACATGGAAAAGATCGCACGCCCCGGAGCGGCCGCCCGCACCGCCAGCCTGAATGTGAACAAGGTCCAGGCCGCAGCTTGCATCGTGTCGTCCTGCGCCGTCAGCATCGGCCTGATCTACTGGGCGATCCGCGCCCTCTTCTGATCAGTGCCGCACGGCCGCCATCAGCGCGCCGAACCCCACGAACACACCACCGGTCAGCCGGTTGAACACTTTCAGTACCTTGGCCTGACGCAGATAGCCCGACAAGCGCCGGCCGCTCAAGGCATATACCAGGTACCAGCTCACCTCGATCACCGCGAAGGTCGCCAGCAGGATGGCAAACTGCGGCAGCTTGGGCTCGCTCGGCTGGATGAATTGCGGCAGGAAGGCTGCCGCGAAAAGAATGGCCTTCGGGTTGCTGGCTGCAACCAGCAATCCTTGCCGGTACATCGCTCCCACATTGCCGCTCACGACTTGCGGCGCATCGGCCGGCGCATCGCTCACCGGCGCGCGCCAGGATTTCACGCCGAGGTAGGCGAGGTAAGCCGCGCCGACCCAGCGCAGCGTGTCGAAGACGGTGGGGAAAGCCTGCAGCAGCGCGCCCAGGCCGGCGGCGGACAACCCCATCATGGCCAGCAGCGCGGTCATGCAGCCGGCCATGGCGGCGACCGCCGGACGCAGGCCCGAACGCGCGCTGCACGTCATCACCAGCAACATGTTGGGACCGGGCGTGGCCGATACGAAGAAGGTCATCACGACGAAAAGCCACCAGGTTTGCACTGTCATTGCATTGTCTCGCAGAAGGAAAGTTGCCGACGATGATACCGAACCGCGGCGCCGCTTGCCCGTGCTTCGAACCCCGGCTTGTTCCGACACTCAAATCGGCATCGGACGGATGGCGCTGGACCAATTTATTTATTGCGCCAGAGAACTTTCATTGATCTACAGCAACTAACCTCCTCTTTTGGAGGACATATGGGCGAACGGCGATTCAAGACACAAGACGAGGCAAACCTGTTCGCGCGCATGATGCGCGGCATCTCGGGACTGGAAATGGATGTGGCGCAGGATGGTGCCGCCTGGGTCGTGAAGATGGCAGCACGCTCGTGGTCGATGGTCGAACTCACTGAGGAGCTGCTGCGGCAGAACGCCAAATAAGACACTGAACAAACGCGACGCAAAAGGCGCCGCATAAAAAAATAAAGCCGCTCGAAAGCGGCTTTATTTTTTGCAAGCTCTGGCGGAAAGGGTCGGATTCGAACCGACGGTACGGTATAACCGTACACTGGATTTCGAGTCCAGCGCATTCGACCACTCTGCCACCTTTCCGTACTGGTCGTCTTGCAGCTCGGGCGCGGCCCGTGCTGCAAAGCACACGAGTATAGCAAACGTTTCCCGGAAGCGGAATAGCCCCGCCTTGCGTTTCCGCAAATCATCATCTTGTCATAATGCTTCCGTACGATGCCGGCTGCAATGTCGACACGTACCTCACCCGCAACGCACGCGGACTTAACCAGACCGGCTGGGAACGATGGCATGACGCCGCATGATCCGGCTTTTCACTCCATGGCGGATTGTGCGGCCGCTGCCAACGACCATATCAGTCCGGCTTCACCGGACACCAGAGATGACATGCTTCTCTCGCGATTGACGGAAATCCTCGAGCGTCGCCAGCTCACCGCTTTGTTCCAGCCTGTCATCCATATGCAGCGCGGCGAAGTCATCGGATATGAGGGTCTGATCCGTGGTCCCTCCGACAGTCCGCTCCATGCGCCGATGAACCTGTTCAAGACGGCGCGTGCGCACGGCTTGAGCCTGTCGCTGGAAACCATGTGCAGGCGCGTGGTGCTGGCGCGTTTCGCCGAACTTGGCCTGCCGGGCAAACTCTTCCTAAATGTCAGCCCCGAGTTGCTCACGCTCCCGCAAGCGGCAGGCCGCGACACGATCGCGCAGGAGGTCGGTTTGAATCCGGAGCGGGTCATCATCGAACTGACCGAGAATCAGCCGACCTACGACTACGAGTTGTTGCGCAAAGCCGTGATGCATTACCGCGGGATGGGTTTCCAGATTGCCATCGACGATCTGGGAGAAGGCTTTTCCAGCCTGCGCCTGTGGTCGGAGCTGCGCCCGGAATACGTGAAGATCGACATGCATTTCGTGCAGGGCATCAACAACGATCCGGTGAAGCTGCAGTTCGTGCGCTCGATTCAAGAAATCGCCGAGCAGTCGGGCTCGGTGGTGATCGCCGAAGGCATCGAGACGCAAACCGAACTGCTGCTGATCCGCGACCTGAACATTGCCTACGGTCAGGGATACCACATCGCCCGCCCTTCGCCCAATCCGGAGCGGGAGCTCAACGCCGACGTCGCGAAGGCGCTTAATCGCAGCGGCGTGGCGGTGTATCCGCACAAGACCGGCATGGCCGCTCACACTGTCACCGCGCTCAAGCTGCTGCGCGTCGTGCCGCCGGCGACGCCGGACATGAGCAACAACCAGGTCTACGACATCTTCCGCGACAATCCCGATCTGCAGATCATTCCCGTCGTCGAACACGGCATTCCGGTCGGACTGATCACGCGTCCGAACCTGATCGACCGCTTCGCCCGCCCGTACCTGCGCGAACTCTACGGCAAGAAGTCTTGCGCAACGTTCATGGATGCCGCGCCGCTGGTCACGGACAAGAACACCACGCTGCAGGACCTCAGCCAGATCATCGTCGAGGCGGACCGGCATCACCTGTCGAACGGCTTCATCATCACCGAAGACGGCCGCTACCTCGGCATGGGCACCGGCCAGGATTTGATGCGCGAAATCACCCAGATGCAGATCAACGCCGCGCGCTATGCCAACCCGCTGACCATGCTGCCGGGGAATGTGCCGATCAACGAACACATCGACCGGCTCCTGCAGAGCGGCGTGCGGTTCGCGGCCTGTTATGCCGACCTCGATCATTTCAAGCCGTTCAACGATGTCTACGGCTACCGCAAGGGCGACGACGTGATCCAGCTCGCCGGGCGGCTGCTGACCGAGCATTGCGACGGAAGCCGGGATTTCGTCGGCCACATTGGCGGCGACGACTTCATCGTGCTGTTCCAGAGCGAGGACTGGGAGGCCCGCTGCCGCGGGCTGCTCGACACCTTTGCCGGTCAGGTTCGCAGCCACTACGCATTGCAGGATATCGAGCGCGGCGGCTACATGAGCGAAGACCGTCGCGGCCGCAAGGTCTTCCATGAGCTAATCACCCTGTCGCTCGGCGTGGTGCGTATCGAGCCGGGACAGTACGTTTCGCACCACCAAATCGCCTCGGCGGCTGCCGAGGCAAAGCGCCAGGCGAAAAAAATCCCCGGCAACAGCATCTTCATCGAGCGCCGCCAGGGACATTCGCTACCGCTGTGGTCCGGCAGCGCGCCAGAGCAGTAAGCGGGCGCAGCAAGGAGTGCTTTAGGCCGTGCGCTCCAGGCGCTTCAGGCCGCCCATGTAGGGCTGCAGCACAGCCGGAATTTCCACGCTGCCGTCGGCCTGTTGGTAGTTCTCCAGAATTGCAACCAGCGTGCGGCCGACCGCCAGTCCGGAGCCGTTCAGCGTGTGCACGAGTTCCGGCTTGCCCTGCGCGTTGCGGAAGCGGGCCTGCATGCGGCGCGCCTGGAAGGCTTCGCAGTTCGAGACCGACGAAATCTCGCGATAGGTGTTCTGCGCCGGCAGCCAGACTTCCAGGTCGAAGGTCTTGGCGGCGGTGAAGCCCATGTCGCCGGTGCACAGCGCCATGACGCGATACGGTAGGCCCAGCTTCTGCAGAATCGTCTCGGCATGGCCCACCATCTCGTTGAGCGCCTCGTAGGACTTTTCCGGATGCACGATCTGCACCATCTCGACCTTGTCGAACTGGTGCTGGCGGATCATGCCGCGGGTGTCGCGGCCGTAGCTGCCGGCTTCGGAGCGGAAGCACGGCGTGTGGGCAGTGAATTTCAGCGGCAATGCATCGCCCGGCAGGATTTCGTCGCGCACCATGTTGGTCAGCGAGACTTCCGAGGTCGGAATCAGGTAGAGCGCTTCACCCTCGCCTTCCTGACCGCCTTTCTTCGCGGCGAACAGATCGGCTTCGAACTTCGGCAGCTGGCCGGTGCCGCGCAGGGAATCGGCGTTGACCATGTACGGCGTGTAGCACTCGGTGTAACCGTGCTCACCGGTCTGCGTGTCGAGCATGAACTGGGCGAGCGCGCGATGCAGGCGGGCGATGCCCGACTTCATCACGGCGAAGCGCGAGCCGGTCAGCTTGGCAGCAGTGTCGAAATCCAAGCCGAGGGGCGCGCCGACGTCGACGTGATCCTTCACCTCGAAATCGAAGCTGCGCGGCGTGCCGACACGACGAACCTCGACGTTACCTGCTTCGTCGTTGCCGACCGGCGTAGTCTCGTTCGGGATGTTCGGAATCGACATCATGAAGTCGTTCATCTTCGCCTGCACGGCTTCCAGGCGCTCGGCCGAGGCTTTCAGCTCGTCGCCAATGCCGGCCACCTCGGCCATCACTGCGGACGTGTCTTCGCCTTTGCCCTTCAGCACGCCGATCTGCTTGGACAGCGTGTTGCGCTTGCCCTGCAGTTCCTCGGTGCGGGTCTGGATCTGCTTGCGTTCGGCTTCGAGGGCGTTGAAGGTCGCCACGTCGAGCTGGAACTTGCGCGTGGCCAGGCGGGCGGCGACGCCGTCGATGTCTTTGCGGAGGAGTTGGATGTCGATCATGGAAAATGCGGAATGCTGAGTGCCGAAACGGGCATTGTACCAAGCGGACGGTGCGAGACCGGCTGATGCTGGTTGGGTGCGGGTATTGATGGGACGCAAGCGAGACGCTTGGCTAGCGTATCTTGCCGGCGGATTGCGCGGGAGACGCTACTTCTTGTCTGCCTTGCGCGCCTGCCGGTCGAGTTCGCGCAAGTAGGCGAGCTTCTCACCGATCTTGCCTTCGAGTCCGCGCGGCGTCGGTTGATACCAGCCGGGCTCGCGCATGCCGTCCGGCAAATACGTTTCGCCGGCGGCGTAGGCATCCGGCTCGTCATGGGCGTAACGGTAGAGCTTGCCGTAGCCCAGCTCCTTCATTAGCTTGGTCGGCGCATTGCGCAAGTGTTCCGGCACGGGGCGAGACCTGTCCTTGGCGACGAAGGCGCGGGCGGCGTTGTAGGCGTTGTAGACGGCATTCGACTTCGCCGCGCACGCCAGATAAATCACAGCCTCAGCCAGCGCCAGCTCTCCCTCGGGTGAGCCGAGTCGCTCGTAGGTTTCGGCCGCGTCGAGCGCCAGCCGAAGCGCGCGCGGGTCGCCCAAGCCGATGTCCTCGACCGCCATGCGCACGAGGCGCCGCGCGAGGTAGCGCGGATCGGCCCCGCCGTCGAGCATGCGCACGAACCAGTACAGCGAAGCATCGGGATTGGAGCCGCGCACCGACTTGTGCAGCGCTGAAATCTGGTCGTAGAAGGCGTCACCGCCCTTGTCGAAGCGGCGCAGGTTTTCGGCCAGCGCCGTCGCCAGCAAGGCTTCGTCGACGACTTCCTGCTCATTGGCGACCGCGGCACGTGCCACGATTTCCAGATTGTTCAGCAGCTTGCGGCCGTCGCCATCGGCACTGGCGACGAGCGTGGCCTTGGCTTCCGGCGTGAAGTCGAGTCCATTGAGCTCCTGGATGCAGGCGCGGTCGACCAACTCCCCGAGGTCCTCGTCGGACAGCGACTTGAGAACGTAGACAGCGGCGCGCGACAGCAGCGCGCTGTTCACCTCGAAGGACGGATTCTCGGTCGTCGCACCGATGAAGGTGAACAGGCCGCTCTCCACATGCGGCAGGAAGGCGTCCTGCTGGCTCTTGTTGAAGCGATGGACTTCGTCGACGAACAGGATGGTGCGGCGCCCGGAATTCGCTTGGACGACCTGTGCCCGTTCGACCGCCTCGCGGATGTCCTTCACGCCGGAGAGCACTGCCGACAGCGCGATGAACTCGGCGTTAAAGCTGTCCGCCATCAGGCGCGCCAGCGTGGTCTTGCCCACGCCCGGCGGCCCCCAGAGAATCATGGAATGCGGTTCGCCCGACTCGAAGGCCACGCGCAGCGGCTTGCCCGGCCCGAGCAGGTGCTGCTGGCCGATGACTTCATCGAGCGAATGCGGACGAAGCCGTTCGGCGAGCGGAATGTTGGCCATGGTGCGGCCCGCGCTACTGCTGGACGACGTCGGCGCCCTTGGGCACGACGAACTTGAACGCGTCCGCCGGCAGCGACGGATTGCGTTCGAACTTGCTGAAGCTCAGCAGCGACACTTGACCGAAGCTGTCGCGCAGCTCCATCGCCTGCGGCACGCCATCCTTGAAGCCGATGCCGACGCGCTCGAAATTCGTATCCTTGGACTTGGGCGTCGCTTCCAGCCATTCGAGGCCGTCCTTGGCGCCGGCGTCCTTGAGGACGAAGTTCTTGTCGAGGTCGTTGCTGCCGAAGAGGATGGCGGCGGGCGATGAGCCGAGTGCGTCGCCGAGCTTCTTGGTCGTGACCTGGTTCAGGTCCTTGTCGTAGATGTAGAGCGTGTCGCCGTCGGACTGCAGCACCTGCTCATACGGCTTGCGGTAGACCCAGACGAACTTGCCCGGGCGTGCGAAGGCGAAGGTGCCGGTGGAAGGGTTCGACATCCGCGTGCCGCCTTCCGTTTTCTTGACGAGCCGCTGGGTGAACTCGCCCTTCGCGGAGCGGGTGCTCGACACGAAGGATTTAAGCTGGTCCAGCGCGGACGCTTCGGCCAGAGACGGCAGGAAGGCTACGGCGGACAACGCCAGCGCAGCGCGCGCGAGAAAAACTGCAAGCGGTCGGGTTCGATCTTGTGCCAAGTCGGGGTTCCTATTCGGGTGAGGCATTGCCGGACGGGACGAGGATGTCGCGGTTGCCGTTCGATTGCATCGCGGAAACCAGTCCGCTCTGCTCCATCTGCTCCAGCAGACGGGCCGCGCGATTGTAGCCGATGCGCAGGTGACGCTGGACCAGGGAGATCGAAGCCCGGCGGTTCTTCAGCACGACGGCGACGGCCTGGTCGTACATCGGGTCGGCTTCGCCGCTGCCGCCGCCCTCGCCGCCCAAGGCCGCGTCCCCGCCGCCACCCTCTTCGAGCACTCCACCTTCTAGGATTCCCTCCACGTAATTGGGTTCCCCCTGCGCCTTGAGGTGTTCGACCACGCGATGCACTTCGTCGTCGGATACAAACGCGCCGTGGACGCGGACCGGCAGGCCGGTACCGGGCGGCATGTAGAGCATGTCGCCCATGCCGAGCAGCGTTTCGGCGCCCATCTGGTCGAGGATGGTGCGCGAGTCGATCTTGCTGCTGACCTGGAAGGCGATGCGGGTCGGGATGTTGGCCTTGATGAGGCCGGTGATGACGTCCACCGACGGACGCTGCGTCGCCAGGATCAGGTGGATGCCGGCCGCGCGGGCCTTCTGCGCGATGCGAGCGATCAGCTCTTCCACCTTCTTGCCGACCACCATCATGAGGTCGGCAAGTTCGTCGATGATGATGACGATGGTCGGCAGTTTCTCCAGCGGCTCCGGCGCATCCGGCGTCAGGCTGAACGGATTCGGAATCTTCTGCTCGGCCTTGTCGGCTTCGGCGATCTTGTGGTTGTAGCCCGCGAGGTTACGCACGCCGAGCTTGGACATGAGCTTGTAGCGCCGCTCCATCTCGGCCACCGCCCAGTTGAGCGCATGGCCGGCCTGGCGCATGTCGGTGACGACCGGCGCCAGCAGGTGCGGAATGCCTTCGTAGACCGACATCTCAAGCATCTTCGGATCGATGAGGATCATGCGGACGCTGTTCGGATCGGCCTTGTAGAGCAGCGACAGGATGGTCGCGTTGATGCCCACCGATTTGCCCGAGCCGGTCGTACCGGCCACCAGCAGGTGCGGCATCTTGGCGAGGTCGGCGACGACCGGATTGCCGGCGATGTCCTTGCCCAGCGCGACCGTGAGACTGGAAGCACTGTCGTTGTAGATCTTGGAGCCGACGATTTCGGTCAGGCGCACGATCTGGCGCTTCGGATTCGGCAGCTCCAGGCCCATGTAGTTCTTGCCCGGGATGGTCTCAACCACGCGGATGGACGTCAGCGACAGCGAGCGCGCCAGGTCGCGCGCCAGGTTGACGATCTGGCTGCCCTTTACGCCGGTCGCCGGCTCGATCTCGTAGCGCGTGATCACCGGGCCCGGATAGGCCGCCACCACCTTAGCTTCGACGCCAAAGTCGGACAGCTTCTTCTCGATCAGGCGGCTGGTGAACTCCAGCGTCTCGACGCTGACGGTCTCCTGCGAGGCCGGCGGGTCATCGAGCAGCGACAGCGGCGGCAGGTTGGTGTCCGGCAGATCGGCGAAGAGCGACACCTGCTTCTCCTTCTCGGCGCGCTCAGACTTGGGCACGGCCACGACCTGCGGCTCGATGCGAATCGGCGGCGCCTCGACGATCTTGGCCCGCTCCTGCACCACGACTTCCTCGCGCTTGACGGCCGCGACCTGGCCGACCTTGCGATCTTCGCGCGCCGTGTAGAGATTACGGATCATGGCGACCCCGTCCTCGATCGCACCGCCGACCTTCTCGGCGACGGCCAGCCACGACACATGGAAGAACAGGCTGAAGCCCACGCCGAAGATCAGCAAGAGGAACAACGTGGCGCCGGTGAAGCCGAACGCGCCTTGGGCGGCGCGGCCGATCAGCTCGCCGAGCACGCCGCCCGGCGCACGCGGCAATTGCACCTTGAGGCTGTGCATGCGCAGATATTCGATGGCGACGCTGCCGATCATCATCAGCACGAAGCCGACCGAGCGCACCCAGACTTCATGGTGATGTTCCGGCTCCGGCTCCTTCTGGTAGATGAAGCGATATGACAGCCGGCGATAACCGCGCCACACCGTGCGCAGCAGGAAGATGCAGCACCACCAGGCCGAGAAGCCGCAAATGAAGAGCATGAGATCGGTGACGCGGGCACCGACCCAGCCGCCCCAGTTGTGAATCTGGCCACTCGAGGTCGAGTACGACCAGCCGGGGTCGGTCTTGGAATAGGTCAGGAACGCAATCACGAGATACGCCGTCACTGCCGTCAGCAGGAACCAGCGGGCCTCGGACAGCAGGCGCACCACCCGTCCGGGAAGCGGCGCGGCGTCCTGCGCAGCGGTATTGCGGGTATAGGCTTGGGTTGTCCGGGTCATAAGAAAATGGCAATGGGTGCACGCCTCCATGGCCACGGGAGGGCCCGGAAGCGGGAAGCACGATCGTCTATAATCTTAACCAGTTTTTCTTTGGGCAAGACCGAAACCGGCGCCGTGTGCTTGAAAAGTCGCCGAACAGCGACATATAGCTCAGCAGCCGCCTGGTTTTTTCAAGGCCGCCTTGCCAGATTTGCAGCGCCGGCGCCCCGTCAAACCCTTTACCGTCTCCTCACATATCGACCCGCCATGGCTACCACCAAACACGCTCGCGTCCTCATCATCGGCTCCGGCCCCGCCGGCTACAGCGCCGCCGTCTACGCCGCCCGCGCCAACCTCAATCCGGTCCTGATCACCGGTGTCGAACAGGGCGGCCAACTGATGACCACGACCGATGTCGAGAACTGGCCGGGCGATCCGCACGGCGTGCAAGGCCCCGAACTCATGCAGCGCCTGCTGGAGCATGCCGAGCGCTTCAACACCGAAGTCGTGTTCGATTACGTGCACACCGCCAAGCTGAATGAGAAGCCGATCCGCCTCATCGGCGACAACGGCGAGTACACCTGCGACGCGCTGATCATCGCCACCGGCGCGTCCGCGCAATACCTTGGCCTGCCCTCCGAAGAGGCGTTCATGGGCAAGGGCGTGTCCGCTTGTGCTACCTGCGACGGCTTCTTCTACAAGGGCCAGGACGTCGCCGTGGTCGGCGGCGGCAACACGGCGGTCGAGGAAGCGCTGTACCTGTCGAACATCGCCACCAAGGTGACCGTGATCCACCGCCGCGACAAGTTCCGCGCTGAGCCCATTCTGGTCGACCGCCTGATGGCCAAGGTCGCCGAGGGCAAGGTCGAGATCAAGTGGAACCACACGCTGGACGAAGTGCTGGGCGACGACAGCGGCGTCAACGGCGTCCGCATCAAGTCGACCGCCGACGGCAGCACCAGCGACGTGGCGGTGCACGGCCTGTTCATCGCCATCGGCCACAAGCCCAACACGGCCATCTTCGACGGCCAGTTGGAAATGAACAACGGCTACATCCGTACCAAGTCCGGCCTCGACGGCATGGCGACTGCGACCAACGTGCCGGGCGTGTTCGCCGCCGGCGACGTGCAGGACCACGTCTATCGCCAGGCCATCACCAGCGCAGGCACCGGCTGCATGGCCGCGCTGGACGCCCAGCGCTTCCTCGAAGACCAGCACTGATACGCCGCCTGCTTTCCCCCTGACGAGGAGAAGCAGGCGAGTTCCGTTCGCGGCCCGATTCCGGGCCGCTTCATTTTCCGAATCTAATGGCCGGCCCGATCAAGGACTTCGCTTCCCTCAAATCCCTGCGCGCCAAGCTGAAGGCCGAGGAAGAAGCGCGCGAACAGCGCGAGGCCGAACGTCGCCGGCGCGAACAGGAAGCGCGCCGCGAGGCGGAGCTCTTTAAAAGCAGCATCGGCAACGTCACGCCCTTGCCGCCTTCCGAGAAAGCCTCGTCCTCGGCGCCGCCGCCCCTGCCGATTCCGCGTCAGCGCATCGCCGACGAACAGGCGGCGCTGGAACAGTCGCTGTCCGACGAATTCACCATCGACACCCTGCTGGACACCGACGAGGCCCTGAGTTTCGCCCGTGTCGGCATCGGCAACGACACCTTGCGCAAGCTCCGGCGCGGACATTGGGTGATCCAGGCCCAACTCGACCTGCACGGCATGCGGCGCGACGAAGCACGCGAGGCGCTCGCCGAGTTCCTGCGCAATGCAGTGCGGCGCGGCCAGCGCTGCGTGCGCATCATCCACGGCAAGGGCCTGGGTTCGGTGAACAAGGAGCCGGTGCTGAAGAACAAGGTGCGCAACTGGCTGGTGCAGAAGGATGAAGTCATCGCTTTTTGCCAGGCGCGCGCCGCCGACGGCGGAGCCGGAGCATTGGTGGTGCTGCTGAAGGCGAGCTGAGTCCTGTTCGCCGCCGCGCCTTGCGGCAACCGCTTGCATTCCCCCTTGTCCGCCGTATCATGCAGGCGACATCACTCGCGCCTGCCGCATGAGCATCCTCAAGATCATCGAAATCCTCGCCATCCTGGTCGGCGCGTTCTCGGGCTTCATCGAGGCGCGCAGCAAGCGCATGGACGTGGTCGGCGTCTTCACCGTGGCCTTCATCACGGCCTTCGGCGGCGGCACACTGCGCGACATCCTGCTCGACAAGCGCCCGCTGTTCTGGGTGACGCACCAGGAATACGCGATCCTGATCTTCCTGCTGTCTCTGGTGGCGGCGCCGGCGATTCGCACGCTGCGGAAGATCATTTCCGAGCGCCTTATCGTGGTGGCAGACGCCTTCGGCCTCGCCCTGTTCTCGATCGCCGGCGTGGCCGAAGCCATCGACGCCGGCATGCCGATCTTCATTGCGTCAATGATGGGCGTCATCACCGGCATCTTCGGCGGCATCCTGCGCGACATCGTGTGCAACGAAATTCCGATGGTGCTGCGCGACGGCCGTCCGTATGCAATCTGCTCGTTCGGGGGATGCTGGGCTTACCTGTTGATGCTGCAGGCGGGAATTCCTGCGGATTTTGCGTTGTGGTCGAGCGCCTTGCTGATCGTCGGTGCGCGGCTGCTGACGTGGTGGCGGGGTGTGAAGCTGCAGTGAAGGCATCCGGGAAGCCGCGGCCTCCCGGACTTCGAACTTAAACGGCGTCCGGGCCGGTTTCGCCGGTGCGAATGCGGATGACCTGCTCGACGTTGCGCACGAAGATCTTGCCGTCGCCGATCTTGCCCGTGCGCGCTGCCTTGATGATGGCGTCGACTGCGGTGTCGACCACGCCGTCGTCCACCACGGCTTCGATCTTCACCTTGGGCAGAAAGTCGACCACATATTCGGCGCCGCGATAGAGCTCGGTGTGGCCCTTCTGGCGGCCGAAGCCCTTGACCTCGGTGACCGTCAGGCCGGTCACGCCGATTTCGCCCAGCGACTCGCGCACTTCGTCGAGCTTGAATGGTTTGATGACGGCGGTAATCAGCTTCATGAATGCTCCTGGTTGGTATGGTTGGCTTGATCCAGTGTCGGTTCGACGGGTTGCCTTGATTATATGCCGGCCGCTCAGTCAGGAATTCGCTTGAGGTCTTCCAACCAGACCGTGGCGTCCGAATCGCTCGGCGCGCGCCAGTCGCCGCGCGGCGACAGCGAACCGCCGGAGCCGACTTTCGGCGAATTCGGCACGCAGGTACGCTTGAACTGGCTGGTCTGGAAGAAGCGGCGCAGGAAAATGGCAAGGTTGCGCTTGATCGCGGCCAAGTCGTATTCGTTCCGTGCCACGTGCGGACCTTCCGGCCAGCGCCCGGCCTCGCGGTCACTCCAGGCATGGTGGGCAAGGAAGGCCACCTTCGTCGGCGCAAAGCCGAAACGCAGCGTGTAGTAGAGGTTGAAGTCCTGCAGCTCGTAAGGGCCGATGACGCTTTCGGTTTTCTGCTCCGGCTGCTTTTCCGACTTGCCGGGCACGAGCTCCGGGCTGATGTCGGTGTCAAGAATGTTCAGCAGCACGTCGGAGCCCGATTCGCCGATCTGATGTGTCTCCGCCACCCAGCGCACAAGATGGGTGATGAGCGTCTTCGGCACGCTGGCGTTCACGTTGTAGTGCGACATCTGGTCGCCCACGCCATAGGTGCACCAGCCCAGCGCGAGTTCGCTCAGATCGCCGGTGCCGATCACGATACCGTTCTGATAGTTGGCGAGGCGGAACAGGTGGCTGGTACGCTCCCCGGCCTGCACGTTTTCGAAGGTCACGTCGTAGACCTCCTTGCCTTCCGCGAACGGGTGGCCGAGGTCCTTGAGCATCTGCATGCAGCTGGGCCGGATGTCGATCTCGTGCGCCGTGCAGCCGATCACTTCCATCAGCTGGCGCGCCTGCTGCAGCGTGCGGCCGCTAGTGGCGAAACCGGGCATCGTATAGCCAAGGATATTGGTGCGCGGCAGCCCGAGGCGATCCATCACCTTCGCGCAGACCAGCAAGGCATGCGTGGAGTCGAGACCGCCGGAGACGCCGATCACCACCTTCTGGATACCCGTCGCCGACAGCCGCTGGACCAGCGCCTGCACCTGGATGTTGTAGACCTCGGCGCAGCGCTCGTCGCGGCGGCGCGCATCGGACGGCACGTAAGGGAAGCGTTCGACGTTGCGGTTCAGCCGCACGACGCGATCCAGCGGCAGCTGCAGCGGGAAGGAGGCGATGCGGAATTTCGCCACCTCGTCGGCATGGCGATGCACCGATTTGCCGAAGGTGGTCGCACGCATGCGTTCGCGCGAAAGGCGTTCGAGATCGACGTCGGCGTAGACGATGTGCGAGGTATCGAGGAAGCGCTCGGATTCGGCCAGCTTCTCGCCGTTCTCGTAGATCAGCGCTTGACCATCCCAGGCCAGGTCGGTCGACGATTCGCCCTTGCCGGCCGAGGAATACAAGTAGGCGGACAAGCAACGGGCCGATTGCTGTCCAACCAGCTGATGGCGGTACCCGGATTTGCCGACGACGATGTTCGAGGCCGACAGGTTGACCAACACGGTCGCACCCGCCAGCGCAGCGAAGGACGACGGCGGAATCGGCACCCAGAGGTCTTCGCAGATCTCGGCATGGAAGCGGAACAGCGGCAGGTTTTCGATCTGGAATAGTTGAGCCGGACCGAACGGCACGGTCTGGCCGAGCAGTTCGATGGCGTTCACCGTGACGGAGTCCGCGGAGCTGAACTGGCGCGCTTCGTAGAACTCGCCGTAGTTCGGCAGATAGGTCTTCGGCACCACACCGTGAATGCGTCCGCCGGCAATGACGATCGCGCAGTTGAACAGCTGGTGCTCCACGCGAAGCGGTGCACCGACGATCATGGCGATCGACAATTGCGTCGAGGCCTCGACCACCTGCGCGATGGCATCCCGCGTGGCGTCGAGCAAGGCGCGCTGGTGGAACAGGTCGTCGCAGGTGTAGGCGGACAAGCCCAGTTCCGGGAACGCGATGAGCAGCGCGCCGTTATCGGCTGCCTGCTGCGCGAGCGCAATGGTCTCCGCGGCGTTCGCTTTCGGGTCGGCAATGCGGCAGCGCGGGACGCCGACGGCGACGCGGGCGAAGTCGTGGGAATAGAGGTTGAAGAAGCGTTCGGTCATCTTCTGCTTGACTGATGGCAAGCCGGTGGACTGCGCCGACGCGCCGGCGGCCTTTTGCGTAGAATGACCGGGCTTGCCAAGACGAGTTATCGATAGTGAATTATCGCACGCGAATCGTTTCCACTCTGGATGAAGTCGGCCCTGCTGCCTGGGATGCCCTTGTCGCAACGCAAGAAGAGTCCACGCCCTTTCTTTCCTACGCTTTCCTGCATGCCCTGCACGCCTCGGGCAGCGCGTCCGCGCGCACCGGCTGGCAGCCGCAGTACCTGACCGTCTGGCAGGGCGAACGCCTGGCCGCCGCCATGCCGCTCTACGTCAAGGACCACTCCTACGGCGAATACGTCTTCGATTGGGCCTGGGCCGACGCCTACCGGCGCAGCGGCATGGACTATTACCCGAAGCTGCTCTCGGCGATCCCGTTCACGCCGGTGGCCGGCAACCGCCTGCTCGCGACGGACGCGGATGCGCGCCGCGTACTGGTCGAGGCCTTGTGCCGGCTGCAGGAGGATAACGGCCTCTCCTCCACGCACGTGCTCTTCCCCAGCGAAGACGAGGCGGCGGCGTTGCGCGATGCCGGCTTTCTGCTGCGCAGCGGCGTGCAGTTCCATTGGCTAAACCAGGGCTACGCGGACTTCGATGAATTTCTCGCGACGCTGGAGCAGAAAAAGCGCAAGAACATCCGCGCCGAGCGCCGCAAGGTGCAGGAAGCCGGCGTGACCTTCCGTCAGGTGCGCGGCGAGGATGCCACCGACAAGGACTGGCGCTTCTTCAAACGCTGCTACGACAGCACCTATGCCTCGCACTACTCGACGCCCTATCTCAACCTCGATTTTTTCCAGCGCATCGGCCGCGACATGCCGCGTAACGTCCTGCTGGTGATCGCGGAACGCAACGGCAAGCCGATCGCCTCGTCGCTTGTGTTCTACACCGCGCAGGCGCTCTACGGCCGCTACTGGGGCGCCATCGAGACGGTGCCGTGCCTGCACTTCGAGACGGCGTATTACCAGCCGCTCGAGTTCTGCATCGCGAACCGGATCGCGGCCTTCGAAGGCGGCGCACAAGGCGAACACAAGATGGCGCGCGGTTTCCTGCCACAACGCACCTGGTCGGCCCACTGGCTCTCGCATCCAGGCTTCGCGGACGCGGTCGAGGATTTCCTGCGGCAGGAACGCGGCGGCATCGACGCGTACATCGATGAACTGAACGAACGCAATCCCTTCCGCGAGCCGTAACCGCTTGTCGGTAGTCGCGCGCATCGCTTGCCAAAAGCAACACTTCACGGCATGCTCAGCGCACGATGAATCCTGCCGCCGCCGCTTCCATCGCCGCCGACAATCCGCCTCACGTCCGTAATGGACGCATCGGGCGCTTCTGCATCACGCGCGAACTTGGCCGCGGCACGCTCGGCTGCGTCTACCTCGCGCACGACCCGGTGATCGGACGCGACGTCGCCATCAAAACATTTAGCCCGCGGCTCTCGGTGCTCGACCGCCAGAAGCACGAGGAGCACTTCGTCAACGAAGCACGCGCCGCCGGCCGTCTCGCGCATCCGCACATCGTCACCGTCTACGACGTCTTCAGCGACGGCGGCGCCAGCTTCAA
>SPQI01000172.1 GCA_004570315.1 Oxalobacteraceae bacterium OM1
CCGCACGTGGCGCAGCACCGACAATCCGCCGACGCCGGAATCGAAAACGCCGACGGGACCTTGCGGCCCCGCCGGCGTTGCGTGTTGTTGCTGCGGACTCAAGCGATCAGATGGTCGTGACCGGAATCTTCGCGATGCTGCCCGTCGCGATGCGCTCCTGCCATTCCTTCGGCCCGGTGTTGTGCACCGAGACGCCATTGGAATCGACCGCGACGGTGACCGGCATGTCCTTCACGTCGAACTCGTAGATCGCTTCCATGCCGAGGTCTTCGAAGCCGACGACCTTCGCCTGCTTGATCGCCTTCGAGACGAGGTAAGCGGAACCGCCTACGGCCATCAGGTAAGCCGACTTGTGGTTCTTGATCGCCTCGATGGCCGCCGGGCCGCGCTCGGCCTTGCCGACCATCGCGATGAGGCCGGTCTTGGCCAGCATCATGTCGGTGAACTTGTCCATGCGCGTCGCGGTGGTCGGGCCCGCCGGGCCCACGACTTCGTCGCGCACCGGATCGACCGGGCCGACGTAGTAGATGACGCGGTTGGTGAAGTCCACCGGCAGTTGTTCGCCCTTGGCCAGCATGTCCTGGATGCGCTTGTGCGCGGCATCGCGGCCGGTCAGCATCTTGCCGTTGAGGAGCAGGGTCTGGCCCGGCTTCCACGACGCGACTTCTTCCTTGGTCAGCGTGTTCAGGTCCACGCGCTTGGACTTCTCGGTGTCCGGCACCCAGTTCACGTCCGGCCACTCGGAGAGGGACGGCGGGTCGATGTAGGCCGGGCCGGAGCCGTCGAGCACGAAGTGCGCATGGCGGGTGGCCGCGCAGTTCGGAATCATGGCGACCGGCTTGGATGCGGCATGCGTCGGATACATCTGGATCTTCACGTCGAGCACGGTGGTCAGGCCGCCCAGGCCCTGCGCGCCGATGCCCAGCGCATTCACTTTTTCATACAGCTCGATGCGCAGCTCTTCCAGCTTGTTCTGCGGGCCGCGCTGCAGCAGCTCGTACATGTCGATGTGATCCATCAGCGATTCTTTCGCCATCAGCATCGCCTTCTCGGCGGTGCCGCCGATGCCGATGCCCAGCATGCCCGGCGGGCACCAGCCGGCGCCCATGGTCGGCACGGTCTTGAGCACCCAGTCGACGAGCGAATCGGAGGGGTTCAGCATCACGAACTTCGATTTGTTCTCGGAGCCGCCGCCCTTGGCCGCGACCTGCACGTCCACGGTGTTGCCCGGCACGAGCTCCATGTGGATGACGGCCGGCGTGTTGTCCTTGGTGTTCTTGCGGTCGAACTGCGGATCGGCCACGACCGAGGCGCGCAGCACGTTGTCCGGATTGGCGTAGCCGCGGCGCACGCCTTCGTTGACGGCGTCGGCGATGGAGCCCTTGAAGCCTTCGAAGCGCACGTCCATGCCGATCTTCAGGAAGACGTTCACGATGCCGGTGTCCTGGCACAGCGGGCGCTTGCCCTCGGCGCACATGCGCGAATTGGTGAGGATCTGCGCGATCGCGTCCTTCGCGGCCGGGCTCTGCTCGGACTGGTAGGCGCGTGCGAGGTGCTGGATGTAATCGACCGGATGGTAGTAGCTGATGTACTGCAGGGCGGCAGCCACCGATTCGATCAGGTCTTCTTGCTTGATGATGGTCATGATGTCGACAGGGCAGGGTTGGTGTTGGTCGTGCGGCGCGTCGGCGGGACTGCGCTCGGAGCAGCCCGTCCGATGGCGAAACGCACCATGACGAGGTCGCGCTGCCGCACAGAAAACCTCGGCATTTTACACGTCCCGCGCCGGCCTTTCCGGCGCGCTTTGCAATGCAACAAAGCTAATTTCCGTGAGCTGCCTCAAGTGCCGGAGAGGCCGCGGGCGTATAACCATGGCTCTGCGCAATGTAAGGGTTTCGTAAGGCGCAGCCCTTACCTTGCTAGGTATTCAACACTGCATTCTATGAATTCGCCCTTGGAGAGAGACATGTCCGAAGCAGCCAAGCAGGAAGACCGTGTGTTCAACCCGCCCGCCGAACTGGTGAAGAACGCGGCGATTTCGGGCATGGAAAACTACCAGGCGATGTGCGCCGAGGCGGCTCGCGACTACGAAGGATTCTGGGCCAGGCTTGCACGCGAGAATCTGCACTGGCACACGCCCTTCACGCAGACGCTCGACGAATCCCAGGCGCCGTTCTACAAGTGGTTTCCGGACGGCCAGCTGAATGTCTCCTACAACTGCCTCGATCGCAACGTCGAGCAAGGCAATGGCGACAAGACCGCCATCATCTTCGAGGCCGACGACGGCAAGGTCACCAACGTCACCTACAAGGACATGCTCGAGCGCGTGAGCAAGCTGGCCAACGGCTTGAAGTCGCTCGGCATCAAGAAGGGCGACCGTGTCGTAATCTACATGCCGATGTCGGTCGAAGGCATCGCCGCCATGCAGGCCTGCGCCCGCATCGGCGCGACCCATTCGGTGGTGTTCGGCGGCTTCTCTGCCAAGTCACTGCAGGAACGCATCATCGACGCCGGCGCCGTCGCGCTCATCACCGCCGACGAGCAGATGCGTGGCGGCAAGCAGCTGCCGCTGAAGACCATCGTCGATGAAGCCATTGCGATGGGCGGGTGCGAGCACCTGAAAAACGTGGTGATCTACAAGCGCACCGGCGGCAACATCGCCTTCAACGAAGGCCGCGATCTCTGGCTGCACGACCTTGTCGCCAAGCAGTCGGCGGAGTGCCCGGTCGAACCGGTCGATGCCGAGCATCCGCTCTTCATCCTCTACACCTCCGGCTCCACCGGCAAGCCCAAGGGCGTGCAGCATTCCTCGGGCGGTTACCTGCTGTGGGCGGCGTTGACGATGAAGTGGACCTTCGACATCAAGCCGTCCGATGTCTTCTGGTGCACCGCCGACATCGGCTGGGTGACGGGCCACACCTACATCACCTACGGCCCGCTCGCCGTCGGTGCGACGCAGATCGTGTTCGAGGGCGTGCCGACGTATCCGAACGCCGGTCGCTTCTGGGAAATGATCCAACGCCACAAGGCAACGATTTTCTACACCGCGCCGACGGCAATCCGTTCGCTGATCAAGGCTGCGGAAGCCGACGCGAACGTGCATCCGAAGAAGTACGACCTCTCCAGCTTGCGCATCCTCGGCTCGGTGGGCGAACCGATCAATCCGGAAGCCTGGATGTGGTACTACCGGAACATCGGCAACGAGAAGTGCCCGATCGCCGATACCTTCTGGCAGACCGAGACCGGCGGCCACATGATCACGCCGCTGCCGGGCGCGACGCCGATGGTGCCGGGTTCGTGCACGCTGCCGCTGCCGGGCATCATGGCCGCGGTGGTGGACGAGACCGGCAACGACATGCCGAACGGGCAGGGCGGCATTCTCGTCGTGAAGCGTCCGTGGCCGTCGATGATCCGCACCATCTGGGGCGATCCGGAGCGCTTCAAGAAGAGCTATTTTCCCGACGAACTGGGCGGCAAGCTCTACCTCGCCGGCGACGGCGCGGTGCGCAACGAGAAGACCGGCTACTTCACGATCACCGGCCGCATCGACGACGTGCTGAATGTCTCGGGTCACCGCATGGGCACGATGGAAATCGAATCGGCGCTGGTGGCCAACCCGCTGGTGGCGGAAGCCGCCGTGGTCGGCAAGCCGGATGAAACGACGGGCGAAGCCATCTGCGCGTTCGTGGTATTGAAGCGCGCCCGCCCGACTGGCGACGAAGCGAAGCAAATTGCCAAGGAATTGCGTGACTGGGTGGCCAAGGAAATCGGCCCGATCGCCAAGCCGAAGGAATTGCGTTTCGGCGACAACCTGCCCAAGACCCGTTCCGGCAAGATCATGCGCCGCCTGCTGCGCGTGCTGGCCAAGGGCGAAGAGATTACGCAGGACGTGTCCACGCTGGAAAACCCGGCCATCCTGGATCAATTGAAACAAGCGCAATAAGCGCAATCACAGAGCGGCGGGCACACGCCGCACGACAACACACCGGAGTGGTGGAGACAAAAGAAAACGCCGGCGCGGCCACAAGCTGCGCCGGCTTTTTTATGGAATTTGCCGCAGCGCAAATGAAGAGCTGCAATTTCCCCGAAAAGTTTTGCTATAATCTGCGGCTTCGCACCGAGCGAACACGAATCCAGGAGAGGTGGATGAGTGGTTTAAGTCGCACGCCTGGAAAGCGTGTATAGGTTAATAGCCTATCGGGGGTTCGAATCCCCCCCTCTCCGCCAAGCTGTACCAAGGCCTCCAGACCGGAGGCCTTTTTATTTGCGCTATAGATCGCCTTTGCGCTATTAAAGCGCACGCGGACGAGTCTTTTGGTGTCATCATATCCTTCTGGCAACTAGCCGCAGAGACAATGATGCGCAACGACTTTCGTGCTTGGCTTGAAGAGAGCAGGCGCTGGTCCGAGTCGACCATAGAAAAATACGTATCGGCGCTCCATGGGCCGTTGTCTGATTGGGCGACCTCCCACGGCATATCCAGCCAATCCCTGCCTTTAATATCGAATTCAGAAGAATTCCTTGGCATTGCGTCCCAACTTCGAAAGAAGCCTGAGTTCATTGAGCGGAATAAAAAGGGACACGGCATGTATGGTGCCGCTCTCGAGCGATATCACGAGTTCCTCCTCGGGCAAGTTTCGAAGCATCGACAGCAAGCTCTGTATCCATTTGCGCGTGAACTAATGCATTTGGAGGTTGCTGAGGACGCTGTGCCGTTTAATCTAAAAAACTTGGAAGATGCGCGCAACAGGGTTCTTCGCGAGGTCGTTAAGCGGCAAGGACAGCCGAAATTTCGAAAGCTCCTTATCCAAGCGTACGAAGGGCGGTGCGCAATCACAGGATGCGATTTTTTAGGAATCCTGGAAGCTGCACACTTAACTCTCTATCTGGGTCCGCAAACAAATTTGGTATGCAATGGAATGTTGCTACGTGCGGATCTGCATACGCTTTGGGATCTCGGGCTTCTTGCGATAAATCCGCAGTCTCACAAGGTCTGGGTCAGTCCAACCGTCGTGGATCCTTATTACCAGTCACTAAACGGCAAAGAGCCATTTCAACCGAAAGCGCCAGCAAATCAACCGTCGCCTGCTGCTATCGAGCGACAATGGAGTGTCGCGAACGGCGCAAGTGTTGCCTAATCGCTAGGTGGATGCAGAGGGATAGATGGCAGAAAATATCAAAGACTTAGTGATACTGTGTTTGCAATCGAACGGGAATCAACGTTTGACGGCCAGGAATATCGGGGAGTGGATATTCAAGAACCACCGAGCGTTTTGTGAAGAGAAACGCAACCGGAGCAAGCAAGACCTATCGAACGATGCGGACCTGCTAGAGCAAATCATCGCGGAGATTGGAGCCGATCGGCCGGCAATCGAACGCCGAAACCGAAACGTAAAGACAACTGAGACCCGTCCGCGTCTCTACTACTACAGCACCGAATCAGACGCAGCCGAGGTTCTTGAATCGGAAGGCGTAACGAGAGATCCCGAATCGCAGCCAGTTATCACGAGCACAGGCAGTTCCCTCGAGGTGGATCTCTATCCAAAGTTGGCTAGTTACCTGCACACCCAGCTAAACGTCTTCCCAAAACGAATCGACGAGAAGAAGTCGCTTAACAAGCTAGGGCCTAATGGAAACAAGTGGCTTTACCCGGATCTAGTTGGTATGGAAGATTTCGGGGCTGAATGGGATCCGGAGTTACGGTTATGTGTAAAACACTATGGAGACCGGCGGATCAATCTTTGGTCCTTCGAGGTGAAACGACTGCTGAACCGATCCAATGTCCGAGAGGCTTGGTTTCAGGCGGTTTCAAACTCCTCGTGGGCCAATTTCGGGTATTTGGTTGCTCCAGAAATTGCGACCAATTGCATGAAAGAGCTTCGAATGCTCGCAGCAGCGCATGGTATCGGCGTCATCCGCCTGAACAAGGCAGATCCGTCCGAAAGTGAAATACTGATTCCCGCAAAGGAGCGGCCTGAGGTCGACTGGGATTCCGCAAATCGACTGATTGAAGAGAATCGCGACTTCCGCCACTTTGTTGAGCTGGTAAAGGAATTTCACCAAACCGATAAGGCTAAGCGTTCGGACTGGGACATCCCAAGCAGTTAGTCTAGGATTAGCCTTGAACGATAGGCCGCGTTATTAAAGCACGCTTCGACGAATGCCTGCGGCTTGCGCTCTATCGCAACGGTTTCACAAGTTCGGGCCTTCGCCGGTACACACGGTCGGTAATCCTCCCATCGGCGTGAGCGAGGACTGCGCGGGCATGCTCCAGAGTTGTCGCATCGCTTGCGCACTTGGCACGTAAATCATGCTCCGTAAAGCGGTTCTCGATGTTTGTCTCTTTCAAAACCCGGTTTATGAACCCGCGCCACATCGAGTCCCATCCTCCTGCACGGCCAGCTTTGTCATCGTAGTAGCATTCGCCCTTGCGGTTACAGAAAAGATATTGGGAGAAGCGCATAGGCCGAACTGTTTTGGCTACCTCTACTGCCTCCCGTAATTCATCTGACCATTGGATGATTAGCCGTTTACCGGTGCTGTTCGCCGTCTTATGGGGTGTCACATGAATGCCGTCTTCCTTAAGGTCTGCCAGGGTTAGTCGCAGTAGGTCACCACGCCGCATTCCTGTGAGCAGCTTTACCCGGATGTATGCTTGAACCGCTTTTACGCTACCTCGAGCGCGCTTCGACGGTAAGGATAGGCACTCGATGATTTCCCAATCTTCGACGTATCTTGTGCGTGGCTTTTCCCCGGTCAAGCGGATCTGCCCTTTGAAAGGGTGTCGATCAATGTAACCCCACTCGATGGCTTTGGTGAAGGCGTGGGAGAGAACTTCGATCTCCCTGCGTGCCGAGGTTTTTGCCATTCGCTTTTCGATGTATTGGTACACATGCCTGGGTCTTAGATCGAATAGTCCAACGTCTGCGAAGACCGCCCGTAACGGCTTAATCGCAGAGCGGTTATGCGCCTGAGTAGTTACCTCTTTAGTTGGCAGAACCTCCAGCAGGTACCTGTCCAAAAGTGATCCAATAGTCTTGGCATTTTCGATAGAGCCTAGTCGATCCGCCCATGTTCGATAGGCCTCGGGGAGCGACTTCCCAAGTCGGAAAGTTCGCTTACCGTCCCACGCGGATTCACACCCAAGAGGCACTTGGTAGTAATAGGCGCCATGGTCGAACCGCCAGCGGAGAGGCAAGCCGCGATTCTCAGGTCTTCGGACACGAGGCATTTAGAACTCCCCAATTAGGCTCAGATGAATTGTTAATGCGGGCGACCGGCATGCAGCCGAACATCTGTTCGACATGCGTTCGCAAGACAACAATGCTCCCGTCGGGCCGAGTGCGATGTTCAATACCCATCATGTTCAGCACTTTTCTTTGCGCTGAGTGTTGGACCTGAGCAGTGAGCGCCATAAGTTCGTCGCGAGTCAGGAACATTGGTGAAGAAAATGGATAGGTCACGATTCGCCCTCAGGCGCGATGTAATCCGCTGGAGATTGTGCGAACGCGTGCTGAAGCCTCTTGGGAATTCCTGGCTTACGGATTCTCTCGACTACTGCATCTGCGCTGCCTTCGACCTGTAGCATCATATCCACGAGCCTTCCATAGGCGTGAGTTAGGCAGCCGGTCAAATGCAGGTATGTGAGCGTTCTTTGCTTCTGAATCGTGGCAATGCGTGACATTTCGTCTTGTACCCACTTCAGCGCTCTTGGGTAGGCTCCGACGAAGTAGCCGCCTGGATTGAGTAACACCTCCCATGGGACCACTCGGCTCTTATTGTGCAGCTCGATCTCCCAGCGAACCCATGGATGCCAGCGTGCGCCAAGTTCCATACCTTTTTCATATACGCGCAGCATTTTGCCGTTCTCACGGACCCCAACGTAAAAGGACCGGCCACTACCGTCTGGCTCGAACCAGTTTCCTTTCTGACTGCATTTCGGGCGGTTTCCTCCGGTCGTGAAGGCGTTGGCTTTGTAAAGATCGAGGCAGGAATCAACTGAGTGGATTCCAAGATAGTCATCGACCGCTCCGTCCCAACGGGTGATTCGTGCGTTCCGATAATCGCGGAAGTACTGAACGATCGGTGCCCAGTCGCAAACGAGAGTGCAGGCTTCGCCGGGCAGGCTAACAAGCACAGTGCTCTCCTGACCGCCGATACCGAGAATTGCACCGGAATCTCCTAGACGGAAAGACCGGGCATAAAAGTGGAATGTTTTTTTGCGGTCTACCGCAGGTGCGAACTTCGGTCCTAGAAGATCGAAGAGTTCGTGGAAGAGGCGCTGCAACGCGCCGTTGGACTCATCGAAGCGAAACGTACAGTTGAGATAGTCCGTAATCGCGGAGTAGGCGTGAACGCCTTGGGCCGGCAAGGGAATAAGGTCAAATTCAGCTAGACGATGACCTTTGGGGCGGATTAAAAACCTTTCCCCCGTATCCGGATCTGTATGTGTCCATAACTTTCCCCCCGTATTACCAGTGGGGGGAACAGATGCCGTACCAGGATCGGTCGCCGCCGAAGGCGGCGATCCGTTCCATGGTTCGGCATTAGTTTCTTCGGCAGTTCTAAGATGAGGGGTATTCATAACCCTTAGCTTAGGGGTTATGAAAACCCTTTGTCAAGGGTGTTGAATACCCTTTATTGACTGAGATCTCGCCGATTTTCGATTGCGATGTCTCCGCTTACTGCTTTCCAAAAATTACCGAGCTTGATGGCCATTTCATATCCGACGGAGCGCATTGCTACTGGACCTTCCTCGGGAAAGAACTCCCGAACTTTGATGCCTAAAATCTCCTCATATTTGCGAATAGTGCGCTTGTTATGGACCATGATAAGGACTTTCCATCCCACATAATCACCAAGCATTAGCATGCCAATCGCTTTTTCTAAATCATCGAACTGTCCAGAAAAACGATCTAATGCATCATTGGCGACGCGCGTCAGTTCCTCCGCACGGATACTGGGATGTACCAAATTTACATCTGGTGTCGGATACTTTTTGCTTCGGCTCATTACTTAGCTCCATGTCGATATCCGTAGCATAGTAAAGAGAGGGGTATTGGGCAACCTTTCTCCGTGTGCCGCACATACCCACAGCCCCTCGGCAAGCCCTGGCGAAGGGCGCCGTTGCCGAGGGGCTGTGGATATGTGCTCCTGATTCGGAGGGTCGAGCATTGCCTATCGCTGGATCACATCAATTCGGTGTAGTTGCTCAGCAGGTTACAATTCCTTTACGAGCAGGTGCTTTCGGTGACGGAAATTACGGCTTCCTGATGTCATTTGAGTGGAGAAGCAATTAAACACTATTCGCCTGGTCGTAAACGAACCTCACTATTGGCAATCCGCTAGCATTGCATTGCGCAGGGACCTGTTATGGATATTTCAGAAGCAATCCAACATGCACTTGATGGAAACGCGATCCTTTTTGTCGGGTCCGGGTTCTCATTTGGTGCAAAAAACGCAAAGGGAACACTGCCCTTGTCAGGGCGATCAATTGCAAAACACCTGTACGAACTCGCTGGCGTCGAAGCTGAGGATGATAATCTGGAGCTGGCGTCGCAAATGTATGTTGACGCGCATGGTGCATCGGCGTTGAACAGACTAATTCGCGAGATGTACACCATAAATGAGCCGGCGCAGTGGCATGTGGACTTAGCAGCTGTACGGTGGCGACGCATCTACACTACAAACTACGACAACCTATTAGAAATTGCTGCGGTAAAGAGTGGCAGGGTACTGACGCCTGTAGATCTTAACGATGCACCGGAAAAATACATAAGTGACGCCAACGTATGCGTCCATATAAATGGATTTATTGACAGATTAGGTGCAACTTCACTTAACAACGAATTTAAGCTTACATTCGAGAGTTATTTGAAAGATGACTTTACGCCGTCAAAGTGGAGCACAGTATTTAGAAATGACCTTGCCTTAGCACGTGCGGTAATCTTTATCGGTTACTCAATGTACGATCAAGATATTCGTAGGATCGTATTCGCTGAGGACATTCAAAGTAAAACACTATTCGTTGCTGCACCTGATTTGAAGCCGACCAGTGTGGACGCGAAGGTGCTTCCAAAATTTGGACAGCTTGCACCAATTGGCGTGGGTGGCTTTGCTGAGCGTCTGACTAACGTTAAAGCGAACTACACGCCTCGAAAGGAACCGGAAGGATATCTGGCCTTGCAAAAGGTTGAGGCTGTAGCGCCGCTTCGGCAAATCCGAAATAGTGATATCGAACAGCTATTTCTTTACGGCGATCTTTCAGCGGAATTGGTTCCCCTCGGCTCAAGTAGTCCGGAGAGGGACACAGGTCGATATTACGTGGTAGATAGGGCGGCATTGCAACAGGCCGAAGATGCGCTCAAGGAAAGAGATGTGGTTCTCACGTCTGAGCTGGGAAACGGCAAGACAGTGCTTCTCGAGCAGCTAGCAGTTCGCATGGCCTCGAAGGGCTGGGAAGTTTTTCGGCTTCTTTCAGATAACAAAGAAACTCGGAAAGAGCTTGAGCGCTTAGTGCGGACCGGAAGCCGCATTCTAATTATTGCTGACCCCTACATCCCGCTCCTTGATGTGATCGACTTTGTTTCTATACGTCGACAAGGGAAAGAAATTCGATTTGCGTTAACTGCGCGAACAAATATTCACGACGCCTTTATCGACCGATTAGAAAACGCTCTGCGCACAACGGTATTTACCGAAATCGATCTAAACCGTCTGTCATCACAAGACGCGACCGCGCTGATTGGCCTAACTGATTCGTTCGGTTTGTGGGCAGACTTTTCAGGATCGTCAGACAGCGAAAAAGTCAAAATTGTCCTCAGAGAATCGGAAGCTCAATTCCATCAGTTCCTCCTAAAGCTATATGCAGCACCGCAAATTTCTGCGAAGGTCAACGAACTCTTTAAGGAAATAGGGCCTAACGTAAAAAGAATTGTAATAGCCACGTTTATCCTGAAGGGAGTGGGCATTAGAGTGGACAAGTCATATCTGAATGACTTGCTAAAAGGACAGTCAATATTCCACATAAGTAACGCAGATAAAAGCAGCCTGAAAGTGCTGTGGCAAGACTCGCCAGGCGAGATTCGGCTAAAGTCGTCCGTGATGGCTGAATACTATCTAACCCATCTAGCTGACGCATCCGAAGTAATCGGTGTTTTAAAAGAAATGTTTGCAAACGCGCATGCTCTGCAAAACATAACGGCCGACTATACGTATTTCATGCGGGGCGTGATGAGCTATTCGGCGTTGCAACGTCTTCTGCCTAAGCAGGGGCTGCGAGCTGCGACAATCGATTTTTACGAAGAAATACAGACACTTCGGATCGCCCAAAAAAATCCACATTATTGGTTGCAATATGCAATTGCACGGCTCTCGCTTGAAGACGATTTAGAGGTTGTAGAGAACTACTTTAAATCAGCATATTCGTACGCGAAGGAAGTTGGTTACGATACCTATCAGATTGATAATCACTACGCACGACTACTGCTTGCAAAGGCGCAAAAATCTAAAAACGCTTCGGATGCATTCGTCTTCTTCGACCAGGCCCAACAAATTATCCAGCGGCAAATTCTCCGCGAGCAGAAGCACTACCCGTACAGAGTTGCAAAAAATGTGCTTGATTTCTTCCGGGAGCATGGAGCGCAGCTATCCGGAGATCAAATAAAACGAGTTCGAACTTTCGCAGAAGACGTCCTCAAACGTATTGAGAAGCTTCCAGTGGAGACTCGAGATCACCGGCATGTAGTGGTTTCAAAAAAAGCGCTAGACACACTTCTAAAGGAGATCGAAGCGGCATTCCACGGCCCCAAGCCGAAAGGGTAAACCAGCGCGCTATTCACGAAGAGTTTCATTGGCGGCCAAAGGTGACCAACTGCTACGTTCAATACTTCGATAGCGAACAGATCCCTAATTATCTTGTTGATTTCAAGGCGGTTTCCCTAAATAAGAGAATAGGTTAATAGCCTATCGGGGGTTCGAATCCCCCCCTCTCCGCCAGCAAAGTGAAAACCCGCATCAGCGTTTGTTGATGCGGGTTTTTTGTTTGTTGTGCTGCAAGCGTCGGTGCGCAGTGCGCGTCACTCTGCTCCTCAAATTCGAGCCTCCAATGCGTTGGTGAAGTAATCGGAATTTGCTGGGGGCATGGCCGGATGACACCTTATTGCGCCCGGGAAGATTCTGCGTTTATTGCACTGCTGATTGCTTCTTGCAAAGATCACGCGAGCTTATCGAGTTGGTTTTCTCAATACCAAATCGATATTTGCAGTACTCCAGGTACTCATCCATTTCCAGTGTGCCCAGCGTCCAATCGCCATTCGCGTCTTGCCGTTTTTTATTTTCTGACTCTTCTCCGACTGCATCGGATGCATAAGGGTCGGAGAACACGACCCGGGTCGTCGGGTGCTTCTTCATGAAGAATTCATAATATCCCTCGTCTTCCATGCGTTCGACGTCAAGGACACCAATGAACAGCCACGCGAAGAGGGAGCTCATCATGAGCGTCAGGAGAATAATGAATCGTTTTGAGAATGACCTCATTATGGGGCGCGCGAATGCGCTCGGCACCTGTCGTGGGCGGCGCGCTTGTCGGTCTCATCGATGCCATATCGGAACTCGCAATAGTTTAGGTAGCGAGAAAACTCTTCAGTACCAAGAAGCAAGTTTCCGTGACCGTCAAATTTCCGCTCGCCGGAAGTGCTGGTGCCGAGCCAGTCATCGGCATAGGGGTTTGCGAAGAAGATCTGCAGTGTTGGCTTTGCCTTGATGAAGAAGCGGCGCGATTCGCCCTCCTCATAATCGCTATAGGTGACAACTCCGATAAATAGCCAGCCTAGCAGAACGGCGGGAGTCAGCACCGCCCCGGCAATATGTTTTATTTTCTTTATCATGTCTGAGTCGTATCAATCCGTCTCTGGCATTGCCAAGCCAGTCGCGATACGAACTCGCTCGACAAGCGCAATGCCGACATTTCCCGGACATACGCGTCCGTCTCCCTTGGCTTGTCTGGGAAATTCGCGGTGTCCACCAAGTGTCTTGATCGGAAACACTTCACGAAGGATGCTTATCAGGTGAAGCAGTGCGTGCTGCTGTGCCTCGGGTGCCATGGGCTGCCTGCGATAACCGAGCTTGCCAAGAAAACGCAAGGCCTTTCCGACCACGTCGTCGGTCTCACTCGATTCGATTAGATTTTCGAGCAGAACGATGCCGATCGCGCCTGTATTGAACTGGTATAAGTGCTCGCCTTTGAACCTGATATCGCGTCCTTCGTAGACGTTGCCGAAGCAATCCAAAGCGTAGTGGTACGCAATGTCATCCTTGGGCGAATCCTTGGTGCCCATCTGCATATCCTGTATCGCTTGCAGTTGTAGGGCAGCCGGTCCGCACGCATGGCTTCGGCCGGCAGTATGGACGGCGATCGCCTCGTAATTCCAGTCGTCTCGCATGTTTGCGGAGCGATTCCTGTGCGCTGCCCAGTGTGAGCGCTCAATGAATTCCAATTCGTGTTGACGAACGCGGGCAATGATTGCGTGGCGCGTCGCCGCCCGGTCGTTCACAGTAATTTCGGTCGCCGGTTGGTTCTTGTAGTTCTCGACTGCAGTTGCCGAGGTCCAGCGCTCGATTGGGTGACGTGACGTGGACGACATCGTCAAATCCCTCCTTGGTCATTCGCCCCGGTCGGGGCTTCGTAGGGCAAATGAATACGAACGGATTGACCCGCTTCGGCTTCGACGTGTGCGTAGCCCTGTTTGTCCGTCAAGCCTTCGACCTGGGCATCATCAACAAGCGCAACAAATCTCCTGTTCGCCAAGGGCCTGCCGGTCTCGCTGTCCTTGACGAGAAACCGGTGTCCGGTCTGCTCAGCGAAAGATGCGGCAACCCATTCGCCATCGTCATCCTGCACGAAGCTAAGGGGAATCGGCTCGCCGCTCTCGTTGGTCCATCCATGGACATCGTTCAACGTAGAGATGAGCGGGCATCCGGCTGTGGTGATGTGACCATGGAGCGGCACGTTCCTGCCGTTGGAGGCTGTGAAGAAAGGATGCGCTTCGATGATCACGCAGCCGGGATTGCGGCAAGCCATGTGGGCGCCCTGGAAGCTCAATGGGCGGCCATGGCTTACGTCGTTGGGCGAGCCTTCGCATACGACTCCACCGCAAGCGGCACGGTCTCCCATGCGAATGAATCCGATAAGTCTCATGCGTTGTCCCCATTGGAGACAAAGGGGTTGAAGACAACTGAACCAGCGGGCGGTAGAGTGGCGGGCGACATGGCGAAGTCCTTGATGATGTAAAAATGATAATGCCAAGCGCGGAATGATAGCGATACGGAAGGTGCATGTCATCTGACAGGATCAGCACGCGTAGGGTGCGCTTGTGCACACTTCTTGAATCCGCCGCCATCCGGTTGCGAGCAACCAGCGATCTGCCGATGCCGCGCGCAAAGCGCACCCTCCGTTGTTGAATCAAACCGGCTGTAGGGGGCGCACCCACCGTGCGTCAAAGGCTGCTGATTTAGTTCGTCATTGACGTCTGCCCAAAGCGGTGCGCAGTGCGCACCCTACGATCTACAATGGCCGACTCTGCAACGACGGGCGCTCGTGAAGGCTGCAGCTCTACGGCGTACGGCCCCTGACATTCACTACCAACAAAAAGAAGCGATGAAATACGACATCGTCATGTTCGATTTCGACGGCACGCTGGCCGACTCCTTTCCGTTCTTTACCTCCGTGTTCAACGAATTCGCGCGGCGTTATCGTTTCCGGACTATCGAGCCGCATGACGTGCAGCGACTGCGTGCGTGCAGCACGCGCGAGATCCTGGTTTATGTCGGGCTGCCGGGCTGGAAACTGCCACTCGTCGCGCGACGCTTCCGGGCGATGATGCGGGAGGCAGCCGGCGATATTCCTTTGTTCCATGGCGTCGATGCCATGCTTCAGGATCTCGCGCAACGGGGCGCGCAATTGGCGGTCGTGACGTCGAATTCCTTTGCGAATGTCAAAGCCGTACTCGGGGCGGAGAACATGGCGCGCATTGCATATTTCGAGTGCGGTGCTTCCCTCTTCGGCAAGACGTCGCGGCTTGCTCGGGTACTGCGCAAGAGCGGTATCGATGGCAATCGCGCCCTGTACATCGGTGATCAAGCGGCAGACCCGGAGGCGGCACGCGCGGCGGGTATCGACTTCGGCGCCGTGGCTTGGGGATATGGAGAGATCGAAAGCTTGAAGCAGTACCGGCCGGCGCAGGTGTTCATGTCGATGCGCGAAATCGGTCTGCTCGGCGTCGTGCAGCAAGCGTAGGGTGCGCTTTACCCACCGCACGTGCCGCAGGGAACGTTCGATTCCGTACGGCTGAAGCCATGTCGATGCGGTGCGCGCAGCGTAACCTACCTCTTGGATGCGCGCCCCGATGCGCTGAGCGACGACAAGCTCGCCGCGAGGTCGTCGCCGATGCGCGCGACGGCGCGTGCGAATGCTGCCACGACGGCATCGTTGCCTGCGCCTTCGACCGCTTCTCGTATGCGGCTTTGCCCGATCACCGGCTTGCCTTGCGTCGGATTGATTCGCCACGCCGCCCACACCTCCACCGCCTCGCCCGCGATCGCGTCGAAGCGGCCGACGTCGACCGTGATGCGGTAGTCGGCGCCTTGCGCCACGCTGGAGGGGTTGGGCATCACGCGAGCCTGCGGCAGCCGGGCCGCAAGGTCCGTCACCAGCGCCTGCGCGATCTCCGCGGCCAGAGGCTGCGACCAGCGGTGCAGTTCGAGGATCTGAATGCGGTTCGTGCCTTCGCGAAGCACCAGCTCCGGCCGGTCGACTGCTTCCGGCACACGCACCGGACCGACCGCGACGCTGAACGTCGCCCGGTCCGCCGCCGGACTCTTCGCCACCGGCTGCGCGGCCGGATTCAAGGTGTAGACCGTGGCCGGCGCGGAGGCGCAGCCGGCCAGCGCCAGCAGCATGCAGCAGGCCATCAGCCGGAATGCGCCACGTGTCGTCATGGTTCTCCTTTTCTGCCGCGGATGAGCGCCTCGGGATGTCGGTTCAGGTAATCGGCGAGCTCCCGCAGCGACCGTGCGGTGCGTCCAACCTCGTTCAGCGTCTCGCGCAAATCCTGCTGCACCGGCGCGTCGGTTGCCAAGGCATTCTGCGCATTGCCCAGCGCCTTGCGCGCCGTGCCGAGCGTTTCGCGCACTTCCGGCATGACTGAGGTATCCAGCTGCCGCACGAGCTTGTCGGCGCCCTGCAGCGTCGTATCGAGGCTCTTCAGCGTGCGGTTCAGGTTGTTGCCGATGGCGTCGAAGGGCACCTTGTCGAGCTTGGCAGCGATGCTGGCGAGACTTTCCTGGATGTTTTCGATGGCACCGGGCGCTGTGGGGATCGCCGGCGGATTCAAGGACCAGTCGACCTTGGCCGGCGACGCATGCGGCAGGAAGTCGAGCGCGACGACCCGCTGGCCGGTGATCAGGTTGGCCGTGCGCAGCTGCGCGCGGAAGCCGATCGAGACCCAGTAATCGAGGATGACGTGCGGGTCGAGTTCCATGGGCGACGGCTGCGGTGAACCGGGCCGGTAGCGCGAGCGCAGGCGCGCGGGGTAGATGTTGATCTCCACCGGGAAGCGGAACACGCGGCCGCCGCGGTCGTACTCCACGCTGACGTTCTTCACTTCGCCGATCGTGATGCCCCGGAAATCGACCGGCGTGCCGGGCGCGACGCCGGAGAGCGATTCGGTGAAGTAGAGCAGGTAATGCTGCACCTCCTGCTCGACGTGCCGCATCGCGGTGGTCTGGTCGCCGAACAGCGTGAAGGTGGCATTGGCGGGAGCGGGCGGGCCGGGCTCCGTATCGGGCGCGGGCTGGAAGGAAATGCCGCCGACGATGATGGAGATCAGCGAGGTGGTGTTGAGCTTGATGCCTGCGCCCTGCAGCGACAGGTCGATGCCGCTGGCTTGCCAGAAGCGGCTGTTGGCGGTCACGAGCTTGTCGTTCGGCGCGGTGACGAAGACGTCGATCGTCACGCCCTTGCCGTCTGGATCGAGGGTGTAGCCGGTCACTTCGCCGACGGCCACGCGGCGGAAGTAGACCGGCGCGCCGACGTAGAGCGAGCCGATGTCCTCGGCATGCAGTCTGAAGGCGCGGCCGGGGTACTCGGAAGTGACGGCGGGCGGCGTGTCGAGGCCGGTGAAGACGGTCTGCTTCTCCTGCGACTTGCCGGCGTCGGCCCCGATGTAGGCGCCCGACAGCAGCGTGCCGAGTCCGGAGATGCTGCCGAAGGTGATGCGCGGGCGCACGACCCAGAAGCGGGTGCCCGCAACCATCAGGCCTTCCGCGCTCTTGGCGATGTCCGCCGTCACGATGACATGCGTGCGGTCGCTTCCGATGGCGATGTCCTTGACCGTGCCGATGTCCACGTTCTTGAAGCGGATCTTCGTCTTGCCCGCTTCGAGTCCTTCGGCGTTGTTGAAGCGGATGGTGATGGTCGGTCCTTGCGAGAGCACGTAGTGCACCGCGACCCAGCCGGCGATGAGGATGGCGAGCAGCGGGATCAGCCAGACGAGCGAGATCGCCCAGCGCGAGCGCCGCACCGTCACGGCCTCGGGAATGTCGGAGGTGTCGGGAGTGTCGGGAGTATCGGGAGGTAAGGGTTCAGCCACGCTCGCTCTTTACGTTGTCCCACATCAGTCGAGGGTCGAAGGAATGTGCCGCCATCATCGTCAACACCACCACGGTGCCGAAGCACACCGCGCCAAGCCCGGCCTGCATCGAGGCGAAGCGGCCCAGCTGCACCAGCGCGACCGACAGCGCCACGACGTAGATGTCGAGCATGGACCAGCGCCCGATGCCTTCGACGAGCCGATACAGCCGCGTGCGCTGGCGCAGGTCCCAGGTCCAGTGGCGCTGGACCGAGATGGCGAGCAAGGTGAGGGCGAACAGTTTGGTCAGCGGCACGACGACGCTTGCGAACAGGATGAGCGCCGCAATGAACCAGGAGCCGCTGTTCCAGAACAGGACCACGCCTTGCAGGATGGTGCTTTCCTGCGACTGGTCTTCGAGCACCGAGCGCGTGGCAAGAATCGGCAACGCGTTGGCAGGGATGTAGAGGAGGTAGGACAGGATGAGCAGGACCCAGGTGCGCGTCAGGCTCGCGGGTTTGCGCACATGCAGGCGCGCATGGCAGCGCGGACAGTGCAACGGATCTGCATGGGCGCGTTGCGGCAGCCGGGCGAGCAGGCCGCAGGCTTCGCAGGTTCCCAGGCCGCGCGCAGCGGCAGAGACGGCATCGTGCGTCCTCATGCTGCCTCGGCCAGGCGGGCATGCCGGCGGTCCGCACGCGCGAGGTCCACCCAGCTCCAGAATGCCTGCGTGCTGAATGAGGCGGTGATGCCGGTGAAGGTTCCGATCAGCGCGACGTAGGACCACATCGCAATGCCCGGCACGACGGTGGCAAGGTCGGCCAGCTTGACCAGCGTGACGGCAATGCCGAGCATGAAGACTTCCATCATGCTCCATGGATGGACCGCCATGAGGGCGCGGAATGCGGCGCGCAGGCCGGGCGGGACGATGCCGGCGCGCAAAGGCAGCAGCAGGTAGAGCAGGATGGCGATCTCGGCGGCCGGGACGAGGATCGTCGTCACCAGGACCATCGCGGCCACCAGCGCCCGACCCTGGTCGTAGAGGGCGAGGGCGGTGCCAAACAGCGTGGTGGAGCTTTGGATGCCCTGGGCCGACAGATCGGCAATCGGGAACAGGTTCGACACGATGATGAGCACGGCGCTCGCCAGCGCAAGGGCCAGCATGGCGTCGAGGCTTGTTCGTTCGCCGCGGTACAACCGGCTGCCGCAGCGCGCGCAGACGGCGGTGGTGTGACGGGTGAGCGGCACGGTCCGCTGCAGCAGGTCGCAATGCCGGCATGCAATCATGCCGGCGTGCGCGGTGTTGCGGTGGCGAGGCGGGTTGTCGGGCGTCATGGGCAATGAGGCGTCAATGCATGCTTGATATGAACGTTTCATCGCCGTTTTGTTCTTCAGGAACGCAGCCGGCCGCGGGGCGCGCAATGCGTCGGCAGGGCGTGCGCTACGGGCGCCGTCCGCCGGCCGGCGCCACCCGCCAGACCG
>SPQI01000064.1 GCA_004570315.1 Oxalobacteraceae bacterium OM1
AGGATCTGCCGCAGGGCGTGTTTGGATTGCGGATGGATGACGTCCATCTTCTTTGATATCACTGTTTCGGTCGGCAGCGTCAGCTCAAACTCGCGGAAGGCCGGGTCGAGCGCGGTGTCGTTGAGCGTGGCGCGGAAGCTTTCGATGAGGATGTTGTCGCCGAGAGCGTCTTCGTCCAGTGCCTGACCTTGCTGCACGGCCTGCACGAGCTGCAGCATGCGGCGAGTGGCGAGACGCTGACCGGCTTCCCAGCGGTTGAACGGGTCGCTGTCGTTGGCCATCAGGAAGGCGAGTTCGGCGTCGCTGTACTCGATTTCCAGGACCACCGGCGCGGAGAAGTCGCGCAGCACCGAGGGCACCGGCTTCTCGAGCACGTGCGAAAAGCAGAAGGTCTGCTGGTCTTGCGTCAGTTCGAGCACGACGGTGGTCGCGCCTTCGGCATGCTGGCCCGGACCGTCGAGATGCAGCGGCATGTCGCGGCCGCTGGAATCGAGCAGGCCGACCGCGACCGGAATGTGGAAGGGCAGCTTCTTGGCCTGGCCCGGCGTGGGCGGACAGGACTGCGACAGCGTGATCTCGTAGCTCTGCAGGCTTTCGTTGTAGTGCGTGTCGACCTTCACGCGCGGCGTGCCGGCCTGGCTGTACCAAA
The DNA here is from genome assembly GCA_004570315.1 of Oxalobacteraceae bacterium OM1. Lineage (GTDB taxonomy): Bacteria > Pseudomonadota > Gammaproteobacteria > Burkholderiales > Burkholderiaceae_D > Noviherbaspirillum. Next base: position 650 of record SPQI01000064.1, read on the forward strand.
GCTCGAACTGCGTGAGGTCGCGGCCGTTGGCGTCGGCCATCGCGGCGCGGAAATCGTCGCAGGCCACGGCCTGGCCGTCATGGCGTTCGAAGTACAGGTCCATGCCCTTGCGGAAGCCGTCGCGGCCGAGCAGGGTCTGGTACATGCGCACGACTTCGGAGCCCTTCTCGTACACCGTCACGGTATAGAAGTTGTTGATCTCCACGTAGGAGTCGGGGCGCACCGGGTGCGCCATCGGGCCCGCGTCTTCCGGGAACTGCGCCTGGCGCAGCACGCGCACGTCCTCGATGCGCTTGACCGCGCGGCCGCTCGCCGTGCCGATCATGTCGGCCGAGAATTCCTGGTCGCGGAACACCGTGAGGCCTTCCTTAAGCGAGAGCTGGAACCAGTCGCGGCAGGTGACGCGGTTGCCGGTCCAGTTGTGGAAGTATTCGTGGCCGACCACGGATTCAATGCCGGCGTAGTCAGTGTCGGTCGCGATGCGCGGATTGGCGAGTACGTACTTGGTGTTGAAGATGTTGAGGCCCTTGTTCTCCATCGCGCCCATGTTGAAGTCGCCGACGGCAACGATCATGAAGCGGTCGAGATCCAGCTCCAGGCCCCAGCGATCGACGTCCCAGGCGATGCTGTTCTTGAGCGATTCCATCGCGTGCTGGGTCTTGTCGAGGTTGCCGTCTTCCACCCAGACCTGCAGCAGCACTTCGCGGCCGGAGCGCAGGCGATAGGTTTCTTCCTGGCACACCAGATTGCCCGCGACCAGCGCGAACAGGTAGGACGGCTTCTTGAACGGGTCTTCCCAGACGGCATAGTGGCGGCCGTCGCCGAGATCGCCTTCCTCGATGAGGTTGCCGTTGGAGAGCAGCACCGGGTATGTCTGCTTGTCGGCGCGCAGCATGACTGTGTACTTGGCCATGACGTCGGGACGGTCCGGGAAGAAAGTGATCTTGCGGAAGCCTTCGGCCTCGCACTGCGTAAAGAAATTGCCGTTGGACACGTACAGGCCCATCAGCGAGGTGTTTTGCGCGGGACGCAGCGCCGTCTCGATTTCCAGCGTGACCTTGTCCGGCGCGTTGAAGATTTCCAGCGTGCCGTTGCCCAGCGTGTAGCCGCGCTTGCTGACCGGCTTGCCGTTCATGCGCAGGGCCACCAGTTCGAGCGCTTCGCCGTAGAGCACCAGGCTCTTGTTCCGGCTCTCCGCGTTGCGCCTCATGGTCAGCCGCGTGGCGACGCGGGTGACTTCGGGATCGAGGTCGAAGCCCATCTCGACGGTGTCGACCCAGTCGCTCGGCGGGGTGTAGTCCTTGCGGTAAATCGTCTGCGGAGTATCGGTACGCATAGCGGAATCTTGATCAAGAGATAATGGCGCGAACGGGATCGCAATCTGCCATTTTACCAACCTGATTCGTGAGGAGTCCGCGAAGATGCAACCGTCATTTGCGCTGTTCGTGGTCGGTGCCGGTCAGGTGCTCGGCGCGTGGTTGCGGGAGCAACAGAACAGGAATCCGAGGTAAAGCGTTGGTTCTCGCAGCTGCCACAGTCCGGCGGCGGGCTCGCATCCCGCAGACCGTCCACCCTCACCCCGTCGTTCCGGCGCACGCCGGAACCTAGCGACTTTTGACGCGCCGCGACGGACGTAAAAAGACACCGGGTCCCGGGGTGCGCCGGGACGACGGGGTAGCGAGGTACGAGATACCAACCGCCGGGCCCGCATGCACGCTCGCTTTAAACGCGCCTTGCGTTCCGACAAACCGCACCATGCCGCCGTGAATTCCCCTGGCACAATGCTCTCTAATAAGCGTCCCCACTGGAGAACAAGAATGAGATCCTGGCTGCCCGCCTGCGCCGTCCTTGCCGGCGCCCTTCTGTCCGGCTGCGCCTCGCCCCCGCCCATCATCCGCAGCCAGGTGACGACCTTCCATGAATGGCCGGCGACCCTGCCGAGCAAGAACTACGTATTCGAGCGGACGAAGGAACAGGACAACAACCTGGAATACCGGAGCTACGAGAACCTGGTGCGCAACGAGCTGAACCGCCTCGGCTTTACCGAGACGCCGCCCGGCGGCACGCCGGCGCTCAAGGCCAATTTCGATTACGGGATCAGCGTGCGGGATGTGCGCGTGGTGTATCCGGTGGCGAGCGATCCGTACTGGAGCAGCCCCTGGCCGTACTGGCGGCGCTACCGCGGCCCCTTCTACGACCCGTTCTGGTACGGCCCGCCGGTCGTCGAGCAGCGCGAGGCGAACTTCGAGCTCTACACGCGCCGCTTCCACGTCACGCTCGCCGACATGCCAGGCGGGCGCAAGCTCTACGACACGACGGTGGTGAGCGAGGGCCAGAATCCCTCGCTCGCCTACGTCATGCCCTACCTGGTGCGCAGCGCCTTCGCCGAATTTCCCGGCCCGAGCGGCGTGCCGCGCGTGATCGAACTGCAGGGCGAGAATCTGCCCGGGCCGTGACCGGGCGTCAGGAGTAGAACGCCTCCGAGGCGAAGGTGATGGCGACGATCATCAGCACGACGCCGATCAGCACCAGCAGCAGCCGGCCGAAGCGCGGACTGCCCTCCTCGCCGACCGGCTGTTCCTCGGGATGGTTCATCGGATTGGGAAGCGGTTCGTCCATGGCGGCCTCAGGGAATCAGGATGGAGGAGCCGGTCGTCTTGCGCGCTTCGAGATCGACGTGCGCCTGCGCCGCATCCTTCAATGCATACCGCTGATGAATTTCGATTTTCACCTTCTTCGACAGCACCATGCCGAACAAGTCGGCCGCCATGTCTTCGAGGTCGTTGCGCTTGGCGCTGTAGTTGAACAGCGACGGCCGCGTGATGAACAGCGAGCCGCGCGACGCCAGTTCGTTCAGCGTGAAGGCCGGCACCGGACCGGACGAGCTGCCGAAGCTGACCATCATGCCCAGCGGTGAGAGGCAGTCGAGCGAGCCGGTGAAGGTGTCCTGACCGATCGAGTCGTAGACCACCGGCACACCCTTGCCGTTGGTGATTTCCTTCACGCGCTCGACGAAGTTTTCCGTCTTGTAGTTGATGGTGTGGGTGCAGCCGTGCGCCTTCGCCAGCTCGGCCTTCTCGTCGGAGCCGACGGTGCCGATCACGGTCACGCCGATGGCGCGCGCCCACTGGCAGGCGATCAGGCCCACACCGCCGGCCGCTGCGTGGAACAGGATGGTCTCGCCGCCCTTGAGCGGGAAGGTGCGGCGGAACAGGTATTGCACCGTCAGGCCCTGCAGCATCATCGCGGCGCCGGTTTCGAAGTCGATCCCTTCCGGCAGTTTCACCACACCGGCGGCCGGCATGTTGCGCAGCTCGGCGTAGGCACCGGTCGGCCGGCACGCATAGGCCACGCGGTCGCCGGGCTTGAAGTTGGTCACGCCTTCGCCCACTGCTTCCACCGTGCCCGCGCCTTCCATGCCAATGCCGGCGGGCAGGGGCTGCGGATAGAGGCCGGTACGGAAATACACGTCGATGAAGTTCAGGCCGCAGGCCGCCTGCCGCACCTGAATTTCGCCGGCGCCCGGCGCGCCGACTTCGACATCGACATACTCCAGCACCTCGGGTCCGCCGACGCGGTTGATCCGGATTGCCTTGGCCATGTTCTTCTCCTCAAGAATGGTGATTGTGGTGATGGTGGACCAGCTGCTGCAGCAGCAGCGTGGCGGTGTTGACGTTGGTGGCGCAGGGGATGTCGTGCACATCGCAGGCGCGCACCAGCGCATTGATGTCGGGCTCGTGCGGCTGCGGGGTCATCGGATCGCGCAGGAAGATCACGGCGTCGATCTTGCCTTCCGCAAGTTCCGCGCCGATCTGCAGGTCGCCGCCGTAGGGTCCGGAGAGCTTGCGCTCGACGATCAGGCCGACTTCTTCCGACAGCCGCTTGCCGGTCGTGCCGGTGGCCACGAGGATGCACTGGCGCAAGAGGTCGGCGTGGACCGAGGCAAGCTCGACCATGTCGTCTTTCTTGCGATCGTGGGCGATGAGGGCGATGCGTTTCTTTTGCATGATGCTTTCCGTCGAGTGGACCGGCGAACGCCTCAATACGTCCCCGGATAGTTGCCGCCGTCCAGCAGCACATTCTGGCCTGTCATGTAGCCGGCGTGCACGCTGCACAGGAAAGCACAAACCGCGCCGAACTCGGCCGCCGTGCCGAAGCGCTGCGCCGGGATCTGGACGCGCCGGGCATCGAACACTTCCTCCAGCGACTTGCCGCTCGCCGAGGCGGAGGCGCCCATGGTTTTCTTCAGGCGGTCGGTATCGAACTGGCCGGGCAGCAGGTTGTTGATCGTCACGCCCTGCGCCACGGTCTTGCGCGCGAGGCCGGCGACGAAGCCGGTCAGGCCGGAGCGCGCGCCATTGGACAGGCCGAGGATGTCGATCGGCGCCTTCACCGAACTCGACGTGATGTTCACGATGCGGCCGAACTTGCGCGCCATCATGCCGTCCACCGTCGCCTTGATTAGCTCGATCGGCGTAAGCATGTTGGCATCGAGGGCGGCGATCCAGTCGTCGCGCGTCCAGTTGCGGAAGTCGCCCGGCGGCGGTCCGCCGGCGTTGTTGACGAGGATGTCCGGCTGCGGGCAGGCGGCCAGTGCCTGGGCGCGGCCTTCCGGCGTGGTGATGTCGCAGGCCACCGCGGTCACGTTCACGCCGTACCGCTGGCGCATGTCGGCAGCGGCCGCTTCCAGCGCCTCCGCACCGCGCGCCACGATGGTCACGTCCACGCCTTCCGCCGCCAGCGCCTCCGCGCAGCCGTGCCCCAGGCCCTTGCTGGCGCCGCAGACCAGCGCTTTCCTGCCGCGAATGCCGAGATCCATGCCTGCTCCTTGTCGTTGTGTGATTGACCGTGAAAGGGAAAGGATAGTAGACATTCCGGAAATGCGCAGGCGGCGCATTAGCGTGCCGCTGCATCATGGAACTGCTTTCGATTTCACGCCACTCACCGGGCGCTCTTTTGGGGCCTCGATCTATTGGGACCTCGATATTTTGGCGCCTCGAACTTTTTGGGGCCTCGATCTTTTTGCCGCCTCGATTCAAGCGAGGTGCATGCCGGCATGGCCGCTCCGCGTTGGCTCTTCCGCTCGAATACTCATCACACCGCTTACATGCTCCAGACCAGTCTTGCCGCACCGCCGTCGTATGACGACATCCTCCATACCGACCTTGCCGATCTCGGCATTGAACTTCAGCATGACGAGCCGCCGCCGTATTCGCCGCCCCCGGCCGTCGCCATCCAGATCGAGCCCGGGGAGCAGTCGGCGAGCGTCGTGACCGCGCATCCGGCGGCGCGAGGATGCGGCGTGCCGCACGTCCCTTCGCCGCGGGCAATGCTACGCGCTACAGCCGCCGTGGCGGCGGTCACCGGCCTTTGGCTCGGTTTCTATGCGCAACGACTGGCATCTGCGCACCCCGCGCTGAACGGGCAATACAAGCCGATGCTGTACGCCGGCTACGGCATCGGTTCATTGGGAACATTGATGCTGATTGGCGCGGGCGTGCGGACCTACACGCACGATCGCAGCACTTACATCCCTGGAGAATGAGGCATCGAGTTCGCCATGAATTCTCCAGGTGACGTTGCAGGAGGAGGCGCCCTACGGCACAGCGTCTGAACCACCAGCCGCTCAGGCCTTCTTGCGCGATACGAGGTAAATCCCCAGCAGCACCAAGGCCGTTCCCGCCAGCTGAATCCCGGTGATCGGTTCGCCGAGCACCAGCGCGCCCAAAAACAGCGTCGATACCGGCCCGATCATTCCCGCCTGGGAGGCGGTCGGCGCGCCGATGCGCTCGACGGCGAGCATGGTGAGATACACCGGGAACACCGTGCAGAGCACCGCATTCACCAGCGACAGCCCGTACACCGCCATCGGCTGCACCAGCAGGGACGGCGGCCGCAGCAGGAAGAACTGCGTGATGCAGGCGATGCTCGACACGCACATCGCATAGGCCACCAGCCGCAGCGATCCGATGCGGTTGACGAGCTGCCCCGACAGCAGCAGGTACATTGCATACGACATCGCGCTGCCGAGCACGAAGGCGCCGCCGAGCCAGACGTTGGCGCCGCCGAGCCGCACATCGTGCAGGAAGACCAGCACCGTGCCGGAGTACGCGGTGAGCAGCGCGATCCATTCCAGGGCCGTGATCTTCTTCTTCAGCCCGAACACCGAAATCAGCAGCACGAACGAGGGCGTGAGGAAGAGGATGAGCCGCTCGAGGCCTGCGGTGATGTACTGCAGGCCGAGGAAATCGAGGAAACTCGACAGGTAATAACCGATCAGCCCGAGCAACACGATGCGCCCGCGCTCGCCGTTCGTGAGCGGTGGAGACGTGCGTGCCTTCCACAGGCCTATCGCCGCGAAGAACGGCAGCGAGAACAGCATGCGGAAGGCGATGAGAGTGACGGCATCGACGTCGTAGCGGTAGATCAGCTTGGCGACGATGGCCTTGGTGGAAAACAGCACGGCGCCGACGATGGCGATCGCCAGACCGGCGAGGAAATGCTGACGCGTGAGAGGGAGTGCGGAAGGAGATGCCATGCAAGAATTCTACGCCGCTCCGGTCAATTGCACTTTGCACCCAGGCAGCATGGCGGGCACTGCGCCGGCGTTCCGTGGTCTCTTGGATATCGAATCTCGAGGAGACGATGATGGCCAGCATGTTTTCCGGCGCCTGTGCCTGCGGCGCCGTACGCTATCGCTGCCATGCGGCACCCCTGGCGGTGTACAACTGCCATTGCCGCAGCTGCCAGGACGCCTGCGGCGCGCCCTTCTCCACCTTGGCGATCTTTCCAGTGGAAGCCTTCATGGTCGACGGCAAGCCGGCGCTCTATACCAGCGGCGTGGGCGATGCCAGCGATCACCTGACGAGCGGTTTCTGCCCGGCATGCGGCACGCCGCTCTTCGCCGACAGCGAGGCGAATCCCGACGTGCGCCTGGTCCGCGCCGCCACGCTGCGCGACGCCACTTGGATACCGCCGGTCGCCGACATCTGGACCATCAGCGCGCGGCCCGACATCGGCATGAACACGCACATTCCCAAAGTGTATCGGGCGCCTCCCCTGCTGGAGAAGGCGCCCGAGGCAGGCTAGCCGAGCGAGCGTTCAGCGCTTCATGATCGACCCGAGCACGCCGCGGATGATCTCGCGGCCGACCTGCGAGCCGATGGAGCGCGCGGCCGACTTCACCATCGCTTCCACCATGGTGTCCTTGCGGCGGCCGATGCCGCTGCCGCCGAACAGGCCGCCCATCATGTCGCGCACCTGGTCGCCGAGCGACGGGCCGCTCGGCTGGGGCGGTTGAGTTGGCTGAGTTGGCTGCGTATGTTGAGTAGTGGCGGTGCCGGTCGGCGGCTGGTATTGCTCGTTCGGGCGCGTGGCCTCGACTTCCTTCTTGTCCGGCATCTTGCTCACGACGCGACCGCTCAACTTCTCGTAGGCCGACTCGCGGTCCACGACCTTCTCGTACACGCCGGCCACGATGGAGTTGGCGATGATCTCGCTGCGCTCCGCATCCGACACCGGACCGATCTGCGAGGCCGGCGGCACGATGAAGGCGCGCTCGACCGGGTTCGGACGGCCCTTGTCGTCGAGGAAGGAAATCAGCGCTTCGCCCACGCCGAGTTCGGTGATCGCCTGCGCCGTGTCGAGGCCGGGATTCGGGCGGAAGGTCTGCGCCGCCGCCTGGACCGCCTTCTGGTCACGCGGCGTGTACGCGCGCAGCGCGTGCTGCACGCGGTTGCCGAGCTGGCCGAGTACGGTATCGGGAATGTCGAGCGGATTCTGCGTGACGAAGTACACGCCGACTCCCTTGGAGCGGATCAGGCGCACCACCTGCTCGATCTTCTGCAGCAAGGCCTTCGGCGCTTCGTTGAACAAGAGGTGCGCCTCGTCGAAGAAGAACACCAGCTTGGGCTGGTCGAGGTCGCCGACTTCGGGCAGGTGCTCGAACAGTTCGGACAGCATCCACAGCAGGAAGATGGCGTAGAGGCGCGGGGAGTTGAGCAGCTTGTCGGCGGCGAGGATGTTGACGACGCCATGACCGCTGGCGTCGGTCTGCATGAAGTCGTCGATGTTGAGCATGGGCTCGCCGAAGAAGCGGTCGCCGCCCTGCTCGTCGATGGCGATCAGGCCACGCTGGATGGCGCCGATCGAGGCTGCCGAGATGTTGCCGTATTCGGTTTGCAGTTCGGACGCATGCTCGCCGACGTGCTGCAGCATGGCGCGCAGGTCCTTGATGTCGAGCAGCAGCAGGCCGTTGTCGTCGGCCACCTTGAACACCAGTTGCAGCACGCCTTCCTGCACCTCGTTGAGATTCAGCATGCGGGCCAGCAGCATGGGACCGAGGTCGGAGATCGTCGCCCGCACCGGATGACCCTTCTCGCCGAACACGTCCCAGAACGTGACCGGACAGGCGGCCCACGCCGGCGCGTCCAGCTTCAGCAGATCGAGCCGCTCCTGCACGCGCGGCGTCGGCGCGCCGGGTTTTGCCAAACCGGAAAGATCGCCCTTCACGTCGGCCATGAACACCGGCACGCCGATAGTCGACAGCGCCTGCGCCATGGTCTGCAGGGTGACGGTCTTGCCGGTGCCGGTGGCGCCGGTGATGCAGCCGTGGCGGTTGGCGAGGTTGGACAGCAGTTCGAGGTCGCGTTCCGCGTTCTTGCCGATCAGTAAAGTCTTGGGCATGGGCAGGATTCCTGAGGGGATTTTGGGGTGGGGCCGTATGGTAAAATCTTAGATCGTATTTCGGTCGGTATTTCTTGTTTTCCGGTCAATTCTGCACCGGATCAGCTCCGGCCGCAGCACCCTCCATCCCAAATCCAAGAAAGACTCGCCATGGCTGGACACAGTAAATGGGCCAACATCAAGCATAAGAAAGCCGCAACCGACGCCAAGCGCGGCAAGATCTGGACGCGCCTGATCAAGGAAATCACCGTGGCGGCCCGCCTCGGCGGCGGCGACATGAACAGCAACCCACGCCTGCGCCTGGCCGTGGACAAGGCGGCCGACGCCAACATGCCGAAGGACAACGTGCAGCGCGCGATCCAGCGCGGCACCGGCGGCCTCGAAGGCGCGAACTACGAAGAGATCCGCTACGAAGGCTACGGCATCAACGGCGCCGCCATCATCGTCGATTGCATGACCGACAACCGCGTGCGCACCGTGGCGGAAGTCCGCCACGCCTTCAGCAAATTCGGCGGCAACATGGGCACCGAGGGCTCGGTGGCTTTCCTGTTCAAGCATTGCGGCCAGCTGCTCTTCGCACCGGGCACGAGCGAAGACGCGCTGATGGAAGCCGCGCTCGAAGCCGGCGCCGACGACGTGGTGACCGATGACGAAGGCGGCATCGAAGTGCTGACCGATCCGCACCAGTTCTCCGCCGTGAAAGACGCGCTGGAGAAAGCCGGCTTCAAGGCCGAAGTGGCCGAAGTCATCATGAAGCCCGCCACCGAAACCGTCTTCACCGGCGACGACGCCCTCAAGATGCAGAAACTGCTCGACGCCCTGGAAAACCTGGACGACGTGCAGGAGGTGTACACCAACGCCGTCATCGAAGAGTAAGACGGCCATGCAGTTTCGGCGAAGCGGGCCCGCGTCGCCACACTTTCAGTCTCGATATCCAACATGAAAATCCTCGTAGTCGGTTCCGGTGGCCGCGAACACGCACTGGCATGGAAGCTCGCCCAATCCGAGCGCATCCAGATGGTCTACGTCGCGCCCGGCAACGGCGGCACGGCGCTCGACCCGCGCCTGCAGAACGTCGACATTTCCGACCCGAACTGGCTGGCCCAGTTCGCCATCAAGGAAAACATCGCCCTCACCGTCGTCGGCCCGGAAGCGCCGCTGGCCGCGGGCATCGTCAACATCTTCCGCGAGCACGGCCTGAAGGTCTTCGGCCCGACGAAGGAAGCTGCGCAACTCGAAAGCTCGAAGGACTTCGCGAAGGCCTTCATGAAGCGCCACCGCATTCCGACGGCCGATTACCAGACCTTCACCGACGTCGCCGCGGCGCGCAAGTACATCCTCCAGAAGGGCGCGCCCATCGTAATCAAGGCCGACGGCCTGGCCGCGGGCAAGGGCGTGGTCGTCGCCATGACGGTGGACGAGGCGAATGCCGCCGTCGAGATGATGCTGGCCGATAACAAGCTCGGCAGCGCCGGCGCCCGCGTCGTGATCGAGGAATTCCTCGCCGGCGAGGAAGCCAGCTTCATCGTGATGGTCGATGGCCGCCACGTGCTGCCGCTGGCCACCAGCCAGGACCACAAGCGCCTGAAGGACAACGACGAAGGCCCGAACACCGGCGGCATGGGCGCCTACTCGCCCGCGCCCATCGTCACGCCCTCGCTGCATGCGCGCATCATGCGCGAGATCATCAACCCGACCGTGCTCGGCATGACCAAGGACGGCATTCCCTACACCGGCTTCCTCTATGCCGGCGTGATGATCGACGCCAAGGGCAATCCGAAGACGCTGGAGTTCAACTGCCGCATGGGCGATCCGGAGACGCAGCCGATCATGGCGCGCCTGAAGACGGACTTGGTCGACGTGATGGAGCATGCGGTCAACGGCACGCTGGACCAGGTCGACCTGGAGTGGGATCGCCGCACTGCGCTCGGCGTGGTGATGGCTGCGGCCGGTTATCCGGATGCGCCGCGCAAGGGCGACACCATCACCGGCATCCCGGCGGAGACGGCCGACTGCATCACCTTCCATGCCGGCACCACGCTGGCGGGCGAGCAGCTCAAGACCTCCGGCGGCCGCGTGCTGTGCGTGGTGGGTCTGGGCGACAGCGTGCGGATCGCGCAGAAGCATGCGTATGACGTGGTGGACCAGATTCGGTTTGACGGCGCGCAGTTCCGCCGGGATATCGGCTGGCGGGCGTTGAAGCGGCCGGGGTGAGTTGCTTGCGGCTGGCTGGGTGCTTGAGTGCCTGGTGTCGTGGCATTTGAGGTGTTGACCGAGCGCGTCTAAGCATCTCTGGGTTCCCGCCTTCGCGGGAACGACAGCCAGGTTAGGCGCGCACATGGGCACTTGAACTTAGACAGGTAATCAGTGCACACCCGCCCGCCCCCTAAACTCCCTGTCGTTCCCGCGAAGGCGGGAACCCAGTGTGCGGAGAGCCAGTGACGGCACTAGGCTTGCACGCCGCCAAGCCACCGGCACACATACAAGAAAACCACCCCGCCCCGCGGTAAGCTATAACAACAACATCACCCGCACTCCACCATGACCACCCCCACCGCCCAAGCCGTCAAGGCTTTCCTGCTCGACCTGCAATCCCGCATCGTCGGCGCCCTCGAAGACATCGACGGCAAGCCCTTCCTCCGCGACGAATGGCAACGTCCTGAAGGCACGAGCCCGATCCACGGCGGCGGCCTCTCCTGCATCATCGAGGAAGGCAATGTTCTCGAACGCGGCGGCGTCGCGTTCTCGCACGTCTACGGCGAAAGCCTGCCGCCGTCCGCCGCTGCGAACCGTCCCGAGATCGCCGGCCGTTCCTGGGAAGCGATGGGCGTGTCCCTGGTGCTGCATCCGCGTAATCCGTACGCCCCCACGGTGCACATGAACGTGCGCTTCTTCACCGCCATCGAGGAAGGCAAGGAGCCGGTCTGGTGGTTTGGCGGCGGCATGGACCTCACGCCCTATTACGGCTTCGAGGAAGATGCGGTGCATTTCCATCAGACCTGCAAGAGCGCGCTGGCGCCCTTCGGCGACGAACTGCATCCGCGCTTCAAGAAATGGTGCGACGACTACTTTTACCTCAAGCACCGCAAGGAGCCGCGCGGCGTCGGCGGCATCTTCTTCGACGATTTCAACGCGCTCGGCTTCGACCAGAGCTTCAGCATGATGCAGCACGTCGGCAACGGCTTCCTCGACGCCTACCTGCCGATCTTGCGCAGCCGCAAGGACCTGTCCTACGGCGAACGCGAGCGTGACTTCCAGGCCTACCGCCGCGGCCGCTACGTCGAGTTCAACCTCGTGCTCGACCGCGGCACGCTGTTCGGCCTGCAGTCCGGCGGCCGCACCGAATCCATCCTCATGTCGCTGCCGCCCGTCGTGAAGTGGCGCTACGACTGGGCGCCGGAGCTGGGCAGCGCCGAGGCCAAGCTGTATAGCGACTTCCTCGTGCATCGGGACTGGGCGTGAGGGCGACGTGCTGCATTGCGCTCCTGGGCGGCAGCTTCGATCCCGTCCACAACGCCCATGTCGCACTGGCCAATTACTTCGCGAAGCTGATCTTTCCGGACGAACTGCGCATCATCCCGACCGGCAATCCGTGGCAGAAGCCGCCGCTGCAAGCGACCGCCGAGCAGCGCGTCGAGATGGTCCGGCTGGCCTTTCGCGGCTTCAACGTGCCGCTCGTCATCGACGAACAGGAAATCCGCCGTACCGGGCCGACCTACACCGTCGAGACCTTGCGGCAGCTGCGCGAGACGCAGGGGCCGGCCGTGTCGCTGGCCCTGCTGATGGGCGCCGACCAGCTGGTCAGGCTGCATACGTGGAAGAACTGGCAGGCGCTGTTCGATTACGCGCATGTCTGCGTCGCCTCGCGGCCCGGTTTCGACATGATGCACTTGCCGCCGGAAGTGGCGCGCGAGGTCGCACGGCGGCAAGCGACGCCGGAACAGATTCGCACCACCCCGCACGGCTTGGTCACCATCGCGACCAACCTGCACATCGACATTGCCGCGACGGAAATCCGGCGCGCGCTCGCCCATGGGGAGCGCGTCAACGACCTCGTGCCAAGCGCAGTGCTAGACTATATAAAACAACATCATCTCTACGAGAACACTCCCTAATGGACATCAAAAAACTGCAAGCCACCGTCATCGATGCACTGGAAGACGTGAAAGCCCAGGACATCCGCGTCTATGACACCGTCCATCTCACCAGCATGTTCGACCGCCTCGCGATTGCGTCCGGCACCTCCAACCGCCAGACCAAGGCCCTGGCCGCGTCCGTGCGCGACAAGGTGAAGGAGAAAGGCGGCGACATCGTCAGCATCGAGGGCGAAGAGACCGGCGAATGGGTCCTGGTCGACTTGGGCGACATGGTCGTCCACATCATGCAACCCGCCATCCGCGACTATTACCGCCTCGAGGAAATCTGGGGCGACAAGGAAGTGAAATTCGGCGCCGCCAAGCGCAAGTCGGTCCGCACCGCGATGGAAGAGGAAGAAGAAGCGCCGAAGAAACGCACCCGCGCCCAGGCGTCGAGCCGCGCCACGCAGACCACGCTGGACGACGACGAGCCGAAGAAACCGGCACGCAAGACCGCCGCAAAGAAAACCGCCACCAAGACGGCATCCAAGACCGCCATCCCGAGCGGCGGCAAGGTGAAGGTCGCCGCGCCCAAGTCGGCCGCCCGCAAGCCGGCGGCCAAGAAAACCGCCGCCAAGACCGCCGCCGCCAAGCCGGCCGTCAAGCGCGCGCCGCGCAGCAAGGCCGCCGAATAAGTGCAGCTGGTCATCGCCGCCGTCGGGCACAAGATGCCCGCCTGGATCGAGGACGGTTTCGGCGAGTATGCCAAGCGCATGCCGCCGGAATGCCGGCTCCAGCTCAAGGAAATCAAGCCGGTCGAACGCTCCGGCAGCAAGACCGCCGAGACCGTCATGGCGCTGGAGCGCGGCAAGATCGAGGCGGCCATTCCCAAGGGTTCCCGCATCGTGGCGCTGGACGAGCGGGGCAAGGACCTCACCAGCGCCCAGCTGGCCCAACTTCTGACGCAGTGGCAACAGGACGGGCGGGATGTTACATTCGTCATCGGTGGGGCTGACGGACTCGATCCCGGCTTGAAGGCTTCGGCCGACATGCTGGTGCGCCTGTCCAGTCTGACCTTGCCACATGGCATGGTGCGCGTGCTGCTGGCCGAACAGCTGTACCGCGCCTGGTCCATCACCCAGAACCACCCGTACCATCGGGCCTGAACAGGAGACGAGCGGTCCATGCCTTGCCGGCAGCGTGAACATCGCGGACGGCATGTCCTGGAACGTTTTCAATAATGAAACCGGCCGATACCAAAATCTACCTCGCGTCCAAGAGCCCGCGTCGACGCGAACTGCTGCGCCAGATCGGCGTGGAATTCGAACTGTTGCTGCTGCGCGGGGAATCTCCGCGCGGACCGGACGTCAACGAGGACGCACTGCCGGACGAGGCGCCGGACGTCTACGTGGCCCGCGTCACGCGCGACAAGGCGGAATACGCCGCCAAGACCATGCTCTGGCGCCGGCTGCCGATGCGGCCGATTCTGGCCGCCGACACCACGGTCACCATCGACGGCCGGATCCTCGGCAAGCCGGCCAATGCGGACGAGGCCTTCGACATGCTGAAGTCGCTGTCCGGCCGCACGCACGAGGTCCTGACCAGCATCGCGCTCTGGCATGACGAAAACGTGTGGCAGGCGACGCAGGTCTCCAAGGTGACCTTCGCCAAGGTCAGCGACGACATGCTGCGTGCCTACTGCGCGACGCCGGAGCCCTTCGACAAGGCGGGCGCCTACGGCGTGCAGGGACTGGCGGCCGTCTTCATCGAGCACATCGCCGGCAGCTACACCGGCATCATGGGCTTGCCGCTGTTCGAAACCGCGCAGCTGCTGCGCAACGTCGGTGTGCAAGTGCCATGAGCGAAGACATCCTGATCAACATCACGCCGCAGGAAACCCGCGTGGCGCTCATCGTGCAAGGCGCAGTGCAGGAATTGCACGTCGAGCGCACGCTGTCGCGCGGCATGGCGGGCAACATCTATCTCGGCAAGGTGGTGCGCGTGCTGCCCGGCATGCAATCGGCCTTCATCGATATCGGGCTGGAGCGCGCGGCCTTCCTGCACGTCGCGGACATCTGGGAAGCGCGGCCGCATGAACATGGCAACGGCAATGGGAACGGCAACGGCGCGCAAACGCCGATCGAGAAGCTGCTCTACGACGGGCAATCGATCATGGTGCAGGTGATCAAGGACCCGATCGGCACCAAGGGCGCACGCCTGTCCACCCAGATTTCGATTGCCGGCCGCATGCTGGTTTACCTGCCGCAGGATTCGCACATCGGCATCTCGCAGCGCATCGAAAAGGAATCCGAGCGCGAAGCCTTGCGTGCGCGCGTGCAGAAGCTCCTGCCGGCCGACGAGAAAGGCGGCTTCATCATCCGCACCATGGCCGAGGACGCGTCCGAAGCCGATTTGCAGATGGACATCGACTACCTGCGCAAGACCTGGGCGACGATCTCGCAGCAGATGCGCAGCAAGCCGGCGCCCACCCTGCTCTACCAGGACCTGAGCCTGGCGCAGCGCGTGCTGCGCGACTTCGTCAACGACGACACCTCGACCATCCAGGTCGATTCGCGCGAGAACTACCAGAAGCTGCAGCAGTTCGGCGCGCTCTACACGCCGTCGGTGCTGGCCAAGCTGGTGCACTACACCGGCGAACGCCCGCTGTTCGATCTCTACGGCGTGGAAGAGGAAATCGAGCGCGCGCTCGGGCGTCGCGTCGACCTCAAATCCGGCGGCTACCTGATCATCGACCAGACCGAGGCGATGACCACGATCGACGTCAACACCGGCAGCTACGTCAACGGCCGCAATTTCGACGACACGATCTTCAAGACCAACCTCGAGGCCGCGCATGCGATCGCGCGCCAGCTGCGTCTGCGCAATCTCGGTGGCATCATCATCCTCGACTTCATCGACATGGACAGCAGCGAGCACCGCAACGCCGTCCTCGCCGAGCTGAACAAGGCGCTGGCGCGCGACCGGACCAAGGTGTCGGTCTCGGGCTTCTCGGCGCTCGGGCTGGTGGAGATGACCCGCAAGCGCACGCGCGAATCGCTGGCGCACATCCTGTGCGAAGTCTGCCCCGCCTGCCACGGCAAGGGGCAGGTGAAGACGGCGCGCACGGTGTGCTACGAAATCCTGCGCGAACTGCTGCGCGAAGCGAAGCAGTTCAACCCGCGCGAGTTCCGCATCCTTGCCTCGCAAGTCGTCATCGACATGTTCCTCGAGGAAGAGTCGCAGCATCTGGCGATGCTCGGCGACTTCATCGGCAAGCCGATTTCGCTGCAGGTGGAGAACCTGTATCACCAGGAACAGTACGACATCATCTTGATGTAACGTGCGCCGGCACGGCTTGCGGCATACTTCGCGTACAACGAACTCGTCCGTGATGCCATGAAGAACGCTCTCCGCTTTCTGCTCGCCGGCGCGCTGGCCCTGCACGGGGCCGTGCATGCCGCCACGATCACCGTCGCCGTCGCGGCCAACGTGCAATTCGCCTTCGAGGAACTGCGCAGCGAATTCACGCGGGCGACCGGCCACGAGATCAAGCCGGTGATCAATTCCTCCGGCAAGTTCGCCGCGCAGATCATGAACGGCGCGCCGTTCGACGTCTTCCTCTCTGCAGACATGGACTATCCCGAGGCGCTGTATCGCAGCGGCCATGCCATCGCGAAGCCGCGCGTCTACGCCTACGGCGCGCTCGTGCTGTGGACCATGAAGCCGCTCGACCTGGCCGACTGGCAGGCGACGCTGCGCAGCCCCGCCGTCGCGAAGATCGCGGTCGCCAATCCCAAGACCGCGCCCTACGGCGCGGAGGCCATGAAGGCGCTCGCTGCACTGAAGCTCGACGATGCTGTGCGTCCGAAGCTGGTGTTTGGCGAAAGCATCGCGCAGACGAATCAGTACATCCAATCGGCCGTTGCCGATGCCGGTTTCACCGCCAAATCCGTGGTGCTTGCGCCGGGCATCAAGGGCCAGGGCAAGTGGGTGGAACTGCCGAAGACAGCCTACCAGCCGATCGCGCAGGGCGTCGTGGTGCTCAAGCATGGCGAACAGAACGAGCCGGTGGTGTCGCGCCAGTTCCAGGACTTCCTGTTCTCTCCGCCGGCGCGTACGATCCTCGAGCGCTACGGCTACGTGCTGCCATGAATCGCCTGCCGGCCATGCTGACCGCCATCGAGACCGAAGGCAGCATCGCGCTGCTGCAGGCGGCCATCGGCGAACGCCGCTTCACGGCGATGCTGGTCGGCGTGGGCGACGCCCTGCAGGGCTGGGAAGCCGGCCAGCCGGTCACGCTGCTGTTCAAGGAAACCGAGGTCTCGCTCGCCAAGGACCTGCGCGGCCTGATCAGCATGCGCAACCGCATGCCGTGCCGGATCGTGGACATCGACAAGGGCCGGCTGCTGACCCGCACCGTGCTCGACTTCGACGGCCGGCGCATCGAATCCATCATCACCACGCGCGCTGCCGACGCGCTCGCGCTGGCGCCCGGCGATGCGGTGGAAGCCCTGGTGAAAGCCAATGAAATGACGGTGATCCGTGATGCCGGCTGACTGGCAGCCCCTGCTGCTGACCTTCGAGCTGGCCGCGCTCACCACGGCGATCCTGCTCGTGCTCGGCATTCCCCTCGCCTATTGGGTCGCCTTCACGCCGCGCCGCATCAAGCCGGTGGTCGAGACGCTGGTCAGCATGCCGCTGGTGCTGCCGCCGTCCGTGCTCGGCTTTTACCTGTTGCTGGCCTTCAGTCCGCAGCACGCGTTCGGCCATTGGCTGGAGCAGGTGCTGCAGGTGCGGCTGGTGTTCAGCTTCCCGGGCCTGGTGGTCGGGTCGGTGCTGTTCAGCCTGCCGTTCATGGTGCACCCGGTCCAGGCCGGGCTGCAGGCGCTGCCCGTGTCGCTGCTGGAGGCCTCGCGCACGCTGGGCCAGCCGGACCGCGTGACGCTGTTCCGGGTGCTGCTGCCCAACATCAGGCCGGCGCTGCTCTCTGGCGTGGTGCTGAGCTTCGCACATACCATCGGTGAATTCGGCGTGATCCTCATGATCGGCGGGAACATCCCGGGCGTGACCAAGGTCGCCTCGATCGCGATCTACGACGAGGTCGAAAGCCTCAACTATGCGGCCGCGAACTTCTATGCGCTGGTGCTGTTCGCGGTGTCGTTTGCGGTGCTGCTCACGGTGTATGTCGCGAACCGCACACGGGTGAAGGTGCCGGCATGATCGAGTTCGATCTGCGCAAGGCGCTGCACACGCCGCATGGCCCGCTGCCGCTGGAAGCAAAGGGCGCCGTCGAACCGGGATTCACCGCGCTCTTCGGCCCGTCCGGCGCCGGCAAGACCACGCTGCTGCGCATGCTCGCCGGCCTCGCGCAGCCGGAAAACGGACGCATCGTAGTGAACGGCGCGACGTGGTTCGACGCGGCGCACGGCATCGACCTGCCGCCGCAGCGGCGTTCGATCGGCTTCGTGTTCCAGGACTACGCCTTGTTTCCCAATTTGAGCGTGCGCGGAAACATTGCGTATGCGGCGGCACGCGCCGAGCGGGCCTGGATCGACGAACTGATCGCCCTCACCGGCCTCGGCGAACTCGAGGACCGTCTGCCCGCCACGCTGTCCGGCGGCCAGCAGCAGCGCGTGGCGCTGGCGCGCGCACTGGCGC
>SPQI01000520.1 GCA_004570315.1 Oxalobacteraceae bacterium OM1
TCCTTGCGGCAAGCCTTGTGCTTGGCACGCTGTTCGGACTGATCCCGGTGCTGACGCAATTCTTCGGCATCCCGGTCGAGATCCGCTATGGTCCGCTGGCCGCCGGCAAGCTGACCGCGGCGGCGGTTGCCGACGGCGAAATCTGGCGCGACCCTGCATTCTGGCTCGCGTTCGCCGGCGTGGCAGGCGCCACGGCCGTCAACATTGCCACCAGCCTGATCTGCACCGTGGTGCTCGCCCTGCGCGTGCGCGGCATGCCGGCGCGCATCCGCAGCCGGGTCTACCTCGTCCTGGCCCGCGGCCTGTGCGGGCGGCCGCGATATTTCCTGTTGCCCGAGCGTGACGGCGCAACCGACAAGCCCTTGCCGGTCCCGGAAGCGGCGGTCACGCGTGCCGGCGAAGAGCGTCGTGCCGGCGGCGGACGCCGGTAGCGCCGGCATGGACGGGTTGATACTGTTGGGTTAGAATTAAATGTTTTTTTGGTGCAGCAGAGCAACATTTCTGCTCCTGCCGCATCGATGTGCCCGATTCGCCCTTTCGCTTATTACCCAGCTACCATGAAAAAACTCTTTGCGCTTCTCGCGCTCGCGAGTGTTGCCTACGCCGCCTCGGCTGCGGATATCGTCGGCAATCCGCAAGCAGGATCCACCAAAGTGGCGATGTGCATCGGCTGCCACGGCATTCCCGGCTACAAGGCCAGCTTCCCCGAGGTCTACCAGGTGCCCATGATCGGCGGCCAGTCGGCGAAATATATCGAGAGCGCCCTGAACGCCTACAAGAAGGGCGATCGCAAGAATCCGAGCATGCGCGGCATCGCTGGCGGCCTGTCCGACCAGGACATCGCCGACGTCGCCGCCTACTACGCACAGCAAAAATAAGGGACATCGGGCATGAACAAGCTTTTCGCATCCGCACTCGTGCTGGCCGCACTGTCGGCCAACGCCTTCGCCGGCGGCAACATCGACGCCGGCAAGGCCGCCGCCGAGAAGTACAACTGCGCATCCTGCCACGGCAAGGATTTCAATTCCCCGATCGACCCGACGTATCCGAAGCTGGCCGGCCAGCACCAAGACTACCTCGAGCATGCGCTGGTGGAATACCAGCGCGGCGTTGGCGGCCCGAATGGTCGCGGCAATGCCATCATGGGCGCGCAGGCCAAGCCGCTGTCCCGCGACGACATCGCCAACATCGCCGCCTACCTGCACAGCCTCTCGGGCTCGCTGGTGCTGCGCAAGTAAAGCGCCGCCGTTCTCATCGAAAAACCCTGTGCGCCTTGCGGCCACAGGGTTTTTTGTTATGGGTCCAGAAAATGCCACGGCGGGATGGCCGCAGGCGTTCGCGGAACGCTTGCGCCGCCTCAAACCGCCTTTCCTGCCAACCCTGTCCTTCCCCGTCCGCGCGCCCAATACTGTTCTCGCACGCAGTGTCATGCATGCATTCCAACGGAGGACATCATGGTTGCGACACTTGAACGGCATGGTCTGGTTCAGAAGCGCTTGTCCACTCCGGACGAGGTACGTCCGTTCCGCGACGGCATGGGGCAGTTGTCGGTCTATGAACTCGGCGGCTCGATGCTCGGACGCGCGGAATTCAAGCCCGGCTGGCGCTGGAGCCAGCATGTGAAGCCGATTGCCGGCACCGACTCCTGCCAGGCATCCCATACCGGCGTCGTCCTGGCCGGCAAGATGTGCGTGCGCATGGATAGCGGCGAAGAAGTGACATACGAGGAAGGCGACGTTTTCTACATGCAGCCGGGGCACGATGCCTGGGTCGTGGGAAACGAAACCTGCGTGATGTATGACTTCACCGGCGCCGAGCGCTACGCCAAGCCCCACTGAAGGCCTGTTGGCCGAAGGAGATCGTCATGCCCCGATTCGTCATTGAACGGACTTTGCCCGGCGCAGGGAAACTGAGCCCGCAGGACTTGCAAGCCATTTCGGCGAAATCCTGCGATGTGCTAGAGCGGCTGGGGCCATCCATCCAGTGGCAGGAAAGCTTCGTGACCGACGACAAGATTTATTGCGTCTACATCGCGCCGGACGACAAGCTGATCCGCGAGCACGCCAGCAGGGGCGAATTTCCGATCGACCACGTCGCGCAGGTGCGGGCCGTCATCGATCCGACCAGCGCGGAGGCCCGGGCCTGATTCAGCGTCGCCGCACGCACTCCAGATAGGCCTGGCCGTCGGGCGGCAGTCCGCTGCGCTGCGAATTCCAGATCATCTCGCCGAGACATTCCATCATCTCGTGGTGCGCCTCGTGTTCGCCGATGCGCTGGGCAAGCGAGAGAAATGCGGCGCGGATGCCGGGCGGCTGGTCGATGGAGAGCTGCTCGGCAATCGACAGATGCATCGCAAGATGCAGGAAGGGATTGCTTTGCGCGCGCTCCACCGAGTAGTCGGCGGCGAGCGCCGCATCGACGTCCTGCAGCGCGTCCTCGTATTCCGGATGCTGCACAATCCAGTCGCGCGCGATCGCCTCAAGCGGCGTGAGCACTTCCTTGTTGCGCACCTTGCGGAAGGTTTCGCAAAAGAAGCGGCGGACGTCATGCTGCGAGGGCGTGAACATGAGAATGGCGAGTGCAGGGAAGGGCGCTCATTGTAGCGCGCCCGGCGGACGCGTTCAGACGGCCTTCTCGGGCAGCGGCGTCTTGTCCTTGTACTCGCAGAGGTCGGCGATGATGCAATTCCAGCACTGCGGCTTGCGTGCGACGCAGGTGTAGCGGCCGTGCAGGATGAGCCAGTGGTGCGCGTCGTGCTGGAATTCCTGCGGCACGAACTTGAGCAGCTTGCGCTCGACCTCGTCGACATTCTTGCCGGGCGCGATGTTGGTCCGGTTGGCGACGCGGAAGATGTGCGTGTCCACGGCGATGGTCGGTTCGCCGAACGCCGTGTTGAGCACCACGTTGGCCGTCTTTCGGCCCACACCGGGCAGGGCTTCCAGTGCTTCGCGCGAGCGCGGCACTTCGCCGCCGTGCTGCTTGAGGATGATGCGGCAGGTCTCGATGACGTTCTTCGCCTTCGTGCGGTAGAGGCCGATGGTGCGGATGTATTCCGTCAGCCCTTCGACCCCAAGCCCGTACAGCGCGGCCGGCGTGTTCGCCACCGGATAGAGCCGGCGCGTGGCCTTGTTCACCGAGACATCGGTCGCCTGCGCCGACAGAATGACGGCGATGAGCAGCTCGAACGGCGTCGTGTATTCGAGTTCGGTGGTCGGATGCGGATTGGCCTGGCGAAAGCGGCGAAAGATCTCAAGACGTTTTTCGGGATTCATTGTTCTTCTTTGGCGTGCTGCATGTTTTCCTGGGTCGCTTCGACCTGGCGGCGCACGCCGCGGGAGAGGTCGTCCATGCCGGCGGCTTCCGTCGGCGCCTGTGTAGCCAGTTGTTCCTTCTTGAGGCGCGCACGTTCCATCGCCGCCTGGATGATGGCGCGCTTGCGTTCCTGCGCGGCTTTTTCTTCCGTCGACATTGCGGCTTCCGCTTCCACCGCTTTCAGTTTGGCGGCGGCCTTCGCTGCAAGGCGCGCGTCATTCTCTTCCTTGTCGCGACGCAGGCGGAAAACATGAAAGTCATGCCGCGCACGTGCTGCATCGGCTTGCCCCTGCGACCAGGCGTCCCAGCCGGTTTGGCCGGGCGTCACGTCCACCATGTCGATGCAGTCGACAGGGCAGGGCGCAACACAGAGATCGCATCCCGTGCACAGCTCCGGTACGACGGTGTGCATCTGCTTGGCTGCGCCAACGATGGCATCGACCGGGCAGGCCTGGATACAGAGTGTGCAGCCAATGCACAGGCTTTCGTCGATGACGGCCACCGGGCGCGGGCGCTCCATGCCGTTCACCGGATTCAGCGGAATCACTGGCTTGCCGAGCAGGTGCGCGAGACGCGCGACGCCTTCCATGCCGCCGGGCGGGCATTGGTTGTAATCGGCCGAGCCGTCGGCCACCGCCTCGGCGTAAGGGCGGCAGGCTGCATAGCCGCACTTGGTACATTGCGTCTGCGGCAGCAGGTCTTCGATCTGGTCGGCGAGCGTCTTGGGCGCGGTCACGGTAGGAGGTGCAGCGTAAAAGATCCATTATCCCGGCAAACGGACGCCGCTTCAAACGTTCAAGCGCCAAAGAAAAAAGCCGCCCGGGAGAGGGCGGCTTTTACCGGTATGGATGAAAACTGGTTCAGGCGTGCGCCTTGATGAATTCCGTAATCTTCGGGCACACCATTTCGCGCCAGCGGCGGCCGGAGAAGATGCCGTAGTGGCCGGCCTTCGGTACGGTGAAATGCTGCTTCTTCGATTTCGGAATGCTGCTGCACAGGTCGTGCGCAGCATAAGTCTGGCCGGACCCGGAGATGTCGTCGAGTTCGCCTTCGATGGTGAACAGGGCGACGCCCTTGATGTCCTGCGGGCGCACTAGCTTGCCTTCGACTTCCCACGTGCCCATCGGCAGGCGGAATTCCTGGAACACCGTCTTGATGGTTTCGAGGTAGTACTCGGCCGCCATGTCGAGCACGGCGTTGTACTCATCGTAGAACTTGCGATGCTCTTCCGCCGACTCGTTGTCGCCTTCGCGCAGGTGCATGTAGAAGTCCCAATGGCTTTGCGCATGGCGGCCCGGGTTCATCGCGATGAATCCGGCATGCTGCAGGAAGCCGGGGTACACCTTGCGGCCGAAGCCAGGATAGTTGGCCGGAACGCTGTAGATCACCTTGGTCTCGAACCAGGAATACGGCTTCTCGGTGGCGAGGTTGTTGACCGACGTCGGCGATTTGCGCGGATCGATCGGGCCGCCCATCATTGTCATGCTCTTGGGCAGCATGGGATCGTTGGCGCTGGCCATCAGCGAAATCGCGGCGAGCACCGGCACGGTCGGCTGGCAGACGGAGATGACGTGCAAGTCCGGGCCGAGGCGGCGCATGAAGTCCTGCACGTAGTAAATGTAGTCGTGCAGGTGGAACGGGCCTTCGGACAGCGGCACCATGCGCGCGTCGGTCCAGTCCGTGACGTAGACGTCGTGATTCGACAGCAGGCTGCGCACGGTGTCGCGCAGCAGCGTGGAATGGTGGCCGGACAGCGGCGCCACGAGCAGCACGGTCGGCTGCTTCAGACTTGCGAACTGCTTGTCGCTCAGATCTTTCTTGAAGTGGATCAGGCGGCAGAAAGGCTTCTGCTCGGCGACTTCTTCAAAGACGCCAACGGCCTTGCCGTTGACGGGAACAGTCTTGATGCCGAACTCGGGTTTTTCGTAATCCTTGCCGAGACGGTACATCAGTTCATAGCCGGCAGCGATGCGCTGGGCAAACGGCGTATGAGCGAGAGGCGAAACCGGATTCGTGAACAGCTTGGCGGAAGCTTCCGCCCATTGGATGAGCGGGTTCAGGAAGGTACGGTTCAACTCGTGAAATTGATAAAGCATGAGAGCCTCTTTCAAGTGGTACCGGTAGCGCCGATTCTGCAATCAATCAAATCTTGCTGCAATGCATCATATGCAATAAACGAAAGATTTCCGTCTAAAAATCTTGCCGATGCCATTAAGACACCAGCTTTCTATTGCACAAAAAAAAAAGGCATTGTCGTTCAGAAACATAGCATAAAGCCGCTTCCGTGGCGTACTTCCAAGGAAATACGCCGCTCTAGAGTCACAATATGCGTCCGGGAACGTAGGAACGAGTCGAATGGATCGATACGTTGCGTCATGACGACACTATTGTTGTTGAGCGTTACCGCAGCATAAAGTGTGCCACTGATAGTGGCGTCTGCGCAGATGCCGCAGTGCGCCATAACGCTCTAAGCCCTTGGCTTGGAGCGTGTCCCGATGCACGCTATGGCCTACATGCTTTGTAACATTTACGTGAAATGGGTTCGCTGCCGGCGCAACTTTGAAAATCTTTGACTGAAAGGCCATGGCGGCCGGACAAAAGAAAACGCCCCGCACTTCGCAGTGCGGGGCGTTTCGAGACGGCAAAGTGTCGGGTTCAGTCGAACACTGGCGTTTCCACACCGAGGATCTTGTGAAGTTTCGGCGATGTGGTCGTGTACTGCATGTGGATCTTCTTCTCCGGGAAGATATACGGCGCGGCACCAAAGGCAGCGAGTGCGGCCTCATGGAAACCGGACAGGATCAGCTTCTTCTTGCCCGGATAGGTGTTGATATCGCCGACCGCGAAGATGCCCGGAATATTGGTTTCAAATTTCTCAGTGTCGACCTTGAGCTGCTTGCGCTCGATGTCCAGACCCCATTCAGCGATCGGACCCAGCTTCGGCGAGAGGCCGAAGAACACCAGCAGGTTGTCGAGCGGCAGGCGGCGGGTCACGCCGTCGGCGCCGGTCACCTTGATTTCGGAGAGCAACTCATCCTTGGATTCGAAGCCGGTCACCTGGCCCACGAGGAATTGCATCTCGAAGTTTTCGCACAGCTCTTTCATCTTCGCGACGGAAGCGGGAGCGGCGCGGAACTCTTCGCGACGGTGCACGAGCACGATGGATTCGGCCTTGCCGACCAGGTTCAGCGCCCAGTCGAGCGCCGAGTCGCCGCCGCCGCAGATCACGAGGTTCTTGCCGTGGAACTGGCTCGGGTCCTTGACGCGGTAGAACAGCTGCTTGTTATCGAAGGCTTCGATGCCGTCCACTTTCAGCGTGCGCGGCTGGAACGAGCCCACTCCGGCGGCGATGAAGATGGTCTTGGTAATGAAGCGCTTGCCGGCCGAGGTTTCCAGATCGAAACGGCCGTCCTCGCGCTTTTGTACGAGAGTGACTTCCTGTCCAAGGTGGAAGGTCGGCTCGAACGGCTCGATCTGCTTGAGCAGGTTGTCGGTCAGTTCCTGGCCGGTGCAGACCGGCACGGCGGGAATGTCGTAGATCGGCTTGTCGGGATAGAGCTCCACGCACTGGCCGCCGACGACCGGCAGCGAATCGATGACGTGGGCTTTGATTTCCAGCAGGCCGAGTTCGAAGACCTGGAACAGGCCGACCGGACCGGCGCCGACGATGACGGCATCGGTTTCGATCGGGCCTTGGCCGGCTGCCGCCGCGGTGACGGGGGCCTGGGGTGCGCTGGTATCCATACGACTGTTGAGTTCCTGTTTCATTTCAAGGTTTCCAGAAAGTGCCGACGCTCCTTGCCGACGGCGCGCCGATGACGGCAGCTGGCGTGTCCCCTTGTTGTGTGGCGGCTGCGTCTGCGCGCGGCCTGTGCATTACTTGGCGAGCTGGTCGAGCTTGTCCTTGACGTCTTTCCATTCTTCCGCGTCGGGCAGCGGGTCTTTCGTCTTGGTGATCGACGGCCACTTGCGCGCGAGATCCACGTTGAGTTTGATGAACTGCTGCTGATCGGCCGGCACGTCTTCCTCGGCGTAGATCGCGTTCACCGGGCACTCGGCGACGCAGACGGCGCAATCGATGCACTCGTCGGGATCGATCGCGAGGAAATTCGGGCCTTCCCTGAAGCAGTCAACCGGGCATACATCGACGCAGTCGGTATAACGGCAGCGGATGCAGGATTCGGTCACAACGTGGGTCATAACTGTCCTATCTGATGATTGTTTGAATGGGGTGGATCGATGTCCGGCGGCGAGATTCAATACGCGAAAATCAGAACGCAAAGAGAGCGCAAAAGCGGAACGCGAAAGGGCGCAAGTATGCGCCTGGTCGCGGCATGCGTGCTTCGCGTGAAGACAAGCCGCTGCAAAGCCTTGTATTTTAAGGCAATTCAATTGCCCCCACAAACCAGAC
The DNA here is from genome assembly GCA_004570315.1 of Oxalobacteraceae bacterium OM1. GTDB lineage: Bacteria > Pseudomonadota > Gammaproteobacteria > Burkholderiales > Burkholderiaceae_D > Noviherbaspirillum. The sequence continues at coordinate 7,724 of SPQI01000520.1, forward strand.
TTAGACAGATTCCGCATAAGCAAATGCGACCGGGTCAAAGACCTGATTGGGTTGTTGCCATTGTGGTAAGCCATCGGGCGGCACTACGTAGCTTTACTGATCGGGATGGCAAGTCATGCAGGCTACAATGGCCGCCAAACAAAATCGAAGGAGACTCGTCTTGCATACCCGCCTGCCGTCCTCGCTGTTGTCTGTGTTCATTGGCGGTCTTGCCTTGTCTCCGGCCGTATCGTACGCCGCGTCCCTCGATGGCAGCGCCCTCGGCGCGGCGTGGGCAATTCCCTTTGCCGGCCTGCTGCTCTCGATTGCCGTGCTGCCGCTGGTGCTGCCGCAGGTCTGGCATCACCACTTCGGCAAGATCGCTCTCGGTTGGGCGCTCGCTTTCCTGTTGCCGTGCGCGGCGCTGTTTGGTCCGGCTGTCGCGGCCGGCGGGGCGGTGCATGCCATGGTCGAGGAATACATTCCTTTCATCATCCTGATCACCTCACTGTTTGTCGTCGCGGGCGGCATCTGCGTGCGCGGCAACCTGCACGGGACGCCTGCGCTCAATACCGGCCTGCTCGCGATCGGCACGGCACTGGCAAGCATCACCGGCACCACCGGCGCATCGATGCTCATGATCCGGCCGCTGATTCGCGCGAACGACAATCGCAAGCACGCGGCACACATCGTGGTGTTCTTCATCTTTTTGGTGGCGAATGCCGGTGGCTCCCTGACGCCGCTCGGCGATCCGCCGCTCTTCCTCGGCTTCCTGCAGGGCGTGGACTTCTTCTGGACGATGAAGAACGTTTTCCCGGAAACCCTGTTCCTGTGCGCCTGCCTGCTCGCGATCTTCTATTTGCTGGACCGGCACTACTATCACAACAAGGAAGACATGCGACCGGCCGCCCAGGACCCGACGCCTGATTCGCCGATCGCCTTCGAAGGCAAGGCCAATTTCGCGCTGCTGGGGGTCATTGTCGGCCTCGTGCTGATGAGCGGCGTGTGGAAGCCAGGCATTCACTTGCCGGTCTTCGGCGCGGAAGTCGAACTGCAGAATCTCGTCCGTGATCTGCTCTTGATCGGGGTGATCTTCATCTCGCTCGCGATCACGCCGAAGCGCGCGCGGGAAGGCAACGAGTTTTCCTGGGGGCCGATCCAGGAAGTGGGCAAGCTCTTCGCCGGCATCTTCATCACCATCATTCCCGTGATCGCCATGCTGCGCGCCGGCGAGCAGGGCGCATTCGCGGGCGTGATCCGCGCCGTCACCGACAACCATGGCCAGCCTGTCAATGCGATGTACTTCTGGGCCTCGGGCATTCTTTCGTCCTTCCTCGACAATGCGCCGACCTATCTGGTCTTCTTCAATACAGCCGGCGGCGATGCCGCGGTCCTCATGACCAAGCTCGGCGCGACGCTGGCGGCAATCTCGTGCGGCTCCGTATTCATGGGCGCCAACAGCTACATCGGCAATGCGCCGAACATGATGGTCAAGGCCATCGCCGAGGAGCGGGGCATCAAAATGCCGTCGTTCTTCGGCTACATGGGCTGGTCCTGCGCGGTCCTCGTTCCGCTGTTTATACTCATGACATTCCTCTTCTTCCGCTGAGATGCCATGAATAAACCTGCCGTGCTGGCGACGCGCGCCGTCTTTCCCGATGTCATCGCCCGCCTCGAGCAGCACTTCGATGTGCAGTCCAACCAGGACGACCGCAGTTGGACCGAGAGCGAGCTGATTGCCGCGGCCCAAGGCAAGGCTGCGCTGTTCACGACGCCGAGCGAGCGCGTCAGTGCTGCGTTGATCGGGGCCGCACCGTCGCTGAAGGCGGTCTGCAACATGGCGGTCGGCTACAACAACATCGATGTGGACGCGGCCACGCGTGCCGGCATCATCGTCACCAACACGCCCGACGTTCTGACGGAGACGACCGCCGACTTCGCATGGGCACTGATGCTGGCAACGGCCCGCCGCGTCACCGAATCCGAACACTGGCTGCGCGCCGGCAAATGGCAGAAGTGGCGTTACGACACGCTGCTCGGCGTGGACGTCCACGGCACGACCCTGGGCATCATCGGCATGGGCCGCATCGGACAGGCGATCGCTCGGCGTGCGATGGGGTTCAACATGCGGGTGATCTATCACAACCGTTCTCGCCTCGCGCCGGAACTGGAGGCGGAATCCCATCGGGCCGAATACCGCGACAAGGCCGCGCTCTTGCGTGAAGCGGATCATGTCGTGCTTACGCTGCCGTACTCTCCGCAGTCGCACCACAGCATCGGCGCCGCCGAGCTGGCGCTGATGAAGCCGACCGCAACGCTGGTGAACATTGCGCGCGGCGGCATCGTCGACGATGCTGCGTTGGTCGACGCGTTGCAGGCCCGTCGCATTGCGGCAGCCGGCCTCGACGTCTTCGAGAACGAGCCCGCGCTGCATCCGGGCTTCCTCGCGCTGTCGAACGTCGTGCTGACGCCGCATATCGGAAGTGCGACCGAGGCGACGCGCCGCGCAATGGCGAATCTCGCCGCGGACAATCTAATCGCCGCGTTGACGGGTGGCACGCCGCCGAATATCCTCAATCCCCAGGTTCTCGCACGGGGATAGGGATGGCGGACATCAGCATCACGCAAGCACATACGCTCACGCACAAGAAGGCCAAGGCCGCGGCACAGAAAGTGGCCGACCAGATGGCCGACGAATACGACATGGAATCCGAGTGGGACGGCGACGTGCTGCACTTCAAACGCAGCGGTGTGTCCGGACGCCTGACGCTGGCGGACAACAGCGCCCATCTCGAGATCAGCCTCGGCTTTTTGTTCAAGGCCTTCGCGCCGACGATCCACGACAAGGTGAGCGCAAAGATGAAGAAGGTCTTCCATACGAAGGCCTGAACGAAGGCCTGAAGCGGCTTCCGCAATGAAAAAAGGACATCGCCAGGATGTCCTTTTTCGTTTGCGCGGCGCGTGTGCCGCTGCAGCTCAACCCTTGAGGTCGTTGATCAGGTCGACGTACTGCTGCATCGCCTCTTCCTTGGACGTCCCCTTGAGCGCATCCCAGGCGTCGTACTTGGCGCGGCCGACCATGTCCGTGAAGCCCGGACGCTTGCCGTCGACGTCGCCGGTGCTGGCTTGCTTGAAGAGTGCATAAATCTTCAGCAGCGCCATGTTGTCCGGACGTTCGGGCAGGTTTTTGGAATCGGCGACCGCCTGGTCGAATTGGGCTTGCAGGCTCATGGTTCCTCCTGTGGATGAAAACAAATGGCTGTGTTAGTGTCGGCAATGCTTTGCTGCCGCACACCATAGCACGGATAAAAAAACGACAAAACTAAAGCTTTAGAGGAGACCCTCCATGCCGATCCTCCCAGCGACATCCGGCCGCCGTGAGCGCATGTCCACCGTCGACACCGCCTGGCTACGCATGGACTCGAACGGCAATCTAATGATGATCGTCGCCGTGCTCATGTTCGACAAGCCGCTCGACGTGGAGCGTTTCAAGGACATTCTGACCACGCGGCTGCTCACCTACAAGCGCTTCCGCAGCCGCGTGGTCTACGACCTCACCGGCGGCGCCTGGTGGCAGGAGCAGGAAGCCGATCTCGACTACCATCTCGTCCGCACGCGTCTCGAAGACGCACAGCCCGACAACAAGGCTGCACTCGAGCAGCTTGTGGGCGAGCTCTCCGCCACGCAGCTCGATCACCGGCATCCGCTGTGGCAGATGCACCTGGTCGACAACTGCATCGGCACCGACGGCAAGGTACGGCAGGCCATCGTCGTGCGCATCCACCACTGCATCGCTGACGGCATGGCGCTGGTCGGCGTGCTGTTGTCGATGTTCGACCACACGCCTGATGGCGGCGACCGCTCGGTTGCATCGGCGGCTGCGGTCGAAGACGACAACCCGTGGCTGGATCTGATGAACCCAGTCACCAAGGCGACGATCACCGCGATCAAGCTCTCCACGAACATCTGGAGTCGCTACCTGTGGATGATTGCCGATGCCGACAAATTCGCCGAGCGCATGACGGACATGGGGATGGTGGCCGGGCGCTTCACTACAGACGCGGTGAAGCTGGTGGCGATGTCGGACGACTCCCGCACCCGGTTGAAGGGCAAGCCCGAAGGCGTCAAGCGTGCCGCCTGGAGCGAGCCGGTCCCGCTGGACGAGATCAAGGCAATCGGCAAGGCGCTGGGCGGTTCGATCAACGACGTGCTGCTGTCCTGCGTGGCCGGCGCGATTGGCGACTACCTGCGCAGCCAGGGCGACGACGTGCCGGAGAAGACCGAGCTGCGGGCGATGGTGCCGGTCAATCTGCGCAAGCCGGGCGGCGCGCAGAAGCTCGGTAACGCCTTCGGCCTCGTGCCGCTGGTCCTGCCGATCGGTATCGAAGATCCGTTGGAACGGCTGGCTGAAGTGCGGCGCCGGATGGATGAATTGAAAGGGGGCTACCAGGCGCTGGTGGCGATGGCGGTACTGGGTGTGCTCGGCGCTACGCCGCGCCAGATGCAGAACGAAATCCAGAACTTCTTCGCGCGCAAGGCGACGGCCGTCATGAGCAACGTGCCGGGGCCGCAGCAGCCGCTCTACATGGCGGGAAGCACACTGGACCAGATCATGTTCTGGGTGCCGCAGTCGGGCGACATCGGCGTCGGCGTCTCGATCCTGAGCTACAACGGCGGCGTGCAGTTCGGACTGGTGCTCGACAATGCCATCGCCTCGGACCCGCACGACATCATCGGCCGCTTCCAGCCGGAATTCGAAAAGCTGGTGATGATCGCGTTGATGTCGGAGTGGCAAACCGCCTAGTCGACCGCTTTCTCGACGACTGCGGAACCCACGCTGACCGCACCCTTGGCCACCGTCGTGGCGGCGCCGACTGCAGCCGAACCTGCCGTGACGCCGACGCTGACTGCCGTTCCGGCGACGGACACCGCCGTGGTTGCGACCGAGACGACAGTGCAGCTTGCCAGGCACGCGGGCACGGCAAGCCATATCGAGAATTTCAGGAACAGGGAAGGGCGCATGAAAGACGTGGCGCACTTTGCGCCGGAGAAAGCCTGACGGCCATCATGCCGGCCGGCGTCCCGCCGCGCCACAACTTTCAAGCGCTGTTACAAAGGCGCGCCGCAATCCGTGCGATGCGCGCCACGCTGCTGCTTACACGCCCAGCAGTTCCACTTCGAAGATCAGCGTGGCATTCGGCGGAATGACGCCGCCTGCGCCGCGCGCGCCATAGCCGAGCGATGCCGGAATGATCAGCTTGCGCACGCCGCCCACCTTCATGCCTTGCACGCCTTCATCCCAGCCGCGGATCACATGGCCGGCGCCGAGCGGAAAGTCGAATGGGTCGTTGCGGTCCTTGCTCGAATCGAACTTGCGGCCGGCGCTGCCGTCCTGGTTCTGCAGCCAGCCGGTGTAGTGCACCGTCACATGCTGGCCGGCCTGCGCTTCTTCGCCGGTGCCGACCTGGATGTCTTCATATTGCAGCCCGGAGGCGGTAGTCGTAGTCATTCTGGCTCCTTGTTGTCGGTTGATCAAAGCGGTCGATTCTATAGGAAGGCATGCCTGCGCGTTTTACAGCACCTCCACGTGCTGCACGAAGGCCAGGATGCGTTCCTGATCGAAGCGCCGTTCGAGCGTGCCGCGATAGTCCTGCCACCATGCCTTGTCGAAGGGCTCGCATAGCACTTCATAGACGACGAGCGTGTCCTTCACCGGTTCGCCTTCATCCTTGTCCCACAGTCCGTCGGCCGGCGCGCGGCTGTAGGCAGTCAGTCCGCCGAAGCGCTCGACCAGTTCGGCGCGGGTGCGGTCGAACGCCGCGCGATCCACCGGCGCACCGTCGTTTCGGCGCAGGGGCAGGAATAGCTGGATCAATTCCAATGCAGTCTCCATGAAAATGCGGTGACGCCGTCAACGTCCGCTCCTGCCGCGCGTTAAGGGCGTGGCGGTGCCGGCTGCCGAATTGCCAGACGCGCAAGAGTGCGCGGCAGTCCGTGTTAGTTAGGCAAAACCGCAGAAAATTCAGTTGTCGCACCGTGGGGAAAATGCCGCGATTTCCGTCTGTCAGGCGCTTGCACCACGGTAAAATATTCGCTTGCCCTTTCCACCCGGTCATTCATGTCACGTCGTCTCCTTTCCTTGTTGTCTTTCCTGCTTGCGGCCGCTGCTGTGCCGGCTGCCCAAGCGAATGTCGTGGTCGTCCTGAATTCGCGCGACGCCAGCGTCACCTTGCTCGATCAATCGACGTACAAGGAAATCGGCGTTGTTCCGGTCGGCAAGGAGCCGCACCACTTGATGGCTACGCCGGACAACAAATCGCTCGTCGTCGCTAGTGCGATGAGCAACGAGCTGTTCATGCTCGACCCGAAGACCGGCACCGTGCAGAACCGCGTCAAGGACATCATCGACCCGTACCAGATCGGCTTCTCGCCCGACCAGAAATGGTTCGTGGTGAACGCGCTGCGTCTGGATCATGTCGACATCTACCAATACGACGGCAAAGACATGAAGCTCGCCAAGCGCCTGCCGCTGGCACGCCTGCCGAGCCACATGGCGTTCAGCGCCGACAGCTCGACCGTGTTCATCACGCAGCAGGGCAGCGACCAGATCAGCGCCATCGACCTCGCCACGCAAAAGGTCAAGTGGACCATCCCGGTCGGCAAGCTGCCGGCAGGGATTGCGATGACGCCTGATGACAAATATCTCCTCATCGGCATCATGGGCAGCGACTACGTCGAGGTGATCGACTGGCGCACGCAGAAGACGGTGAAGAAGATCAAGGCAGGCGAGGGCACGCACAACTTCCGCCCGGTCGGCGACAAGCGCCACATCTTTGTCTCCAACCGCGTTTCGAGCACCATCAACATCATCGACCAGCAGACGCTGGAGAACGTCGGCACCATCGACGTGCCCGGCGGTCCCGACTGCATGGAGCTGAGCGACGACGGCAAGACCCTGTGGGCAACGCTGCGCTGGGTGAAGAAGGTCGCCGTCATCGACGTGCCGTCGCGCAAGGTTATCAAGACCATTCCGGTCGGCCGTTCGCCGCACGGTGTCTATTTCTTCAATCGCGCTCCGGCAATGTGATGAGCATGAAGCGCGCGGTTGCCTTCTTCATGCTGGGGGCGGCTGTGGGCCAGGCCGCTGCCGCCACCTGCACGGGCACGATCTACCTGACGTTCGATACCGGCAGCCAGTCGCAGGCCGACACCGTCGCTCAGGTGCTGGCGCGGCACAAGATCAAGGCCACCTTTTTTCTTGCAAATGAAAAGACGGTCAATGGCGACTATTCGCTCGACCCGTCGTGGGCGCCGTACTGGAAAGCACGCGTCGCGGAAGGACATGCCTTCGGTACGCACACCTTCGACCATGTCTACATCCAACGCGACCTGCCGGACGGACGCATGGAAATGAAGCCGCAGTTCGGTGCCCACGCCGGCAAGAAGCAGGCATGGACGGCGCAGCAATACTGCGACGAGCTCAACCGCGTCGCGACGCGCTTCACGGAACTCACCGGCGCGCGGCTCGACACATTCTGGCGCGCCCCCGGCGGCAAGCTGACGCCGAACCTGCGTGCGGCCGGCACCGCCTGCGGTTATCGGCATGTGGCCTGGTCGGACGCCGGGTTCTCCGGCGACGAACTGCCGAGCGACAAATGGCCCAACGAATTGCTGCTCAAGCGCGCGCTGAACGGACTGAAGGATGGCGACATCGTTATGGCGCACCTCGGCATCTGGTCGCGCAAGGACCCATGGGCGCCGGCCGTGCTCGAGCCGCTGATCAGCGGCCTGGAGCAGAAAGGCTTCTGCTTCGCGACGCTGCGCGAGCATCCCGCCTATCGCAAGACCAACTGACGGCCGCTTGGCTGATGCAACGATGATCCAAACCCTAGTCGAATGGTTTTCCGTCGTGCAGGGATGGCTGTTCCAGTCGGCCATCCTGCCGTTCCTCTACGCCACCGGTCTCGGCGACGTGACCGAGGAAGCGTTCACCGGCACCGAATGGTTCCTGCTCGGCGTGGTCGAACTGGCCATGCTCTACCTGCTGCTGCGTCCGCTGGAGGCGTGGATTCCCGCCAAGCCGGACATCGACCCCAAGGCGCGCCGCATCGATTTCCTCTACACCTGCATCCATCGGCTCGGCGCGTTCACCGTGGCGGTGTTCTTCCTGCTGGATCCCCTGTTCGATGCGGTGGCTTCGCAGCTGCACATGTCGGGCATCACGCATTTCGACGTCGAGCACCTCTGGCCGGGTGTGACCGACATGCCGCTGGTGAGCTTCGGCATCTACCTCGTCGTGCTGGATTTCTTCGATTACTGGTATCACCGCGCCAGCCATCAGTTCGACTGGTGGTGGGGGCTGCACAGCCTGCATCACAGCCAGACCGACATGAACTTGTGGTCGGACAACCGCAACCATTTGCTGGATGACCTGCTGCGCGACGTCTATCTGGCCGTCGTCGCCATGGTGATCGGTGTCGAGCCCGCGCAATACGTGCTGCTGATCGTGGCCTCGCGCATGCTGCAAAGCCTGCAACATGCAAACGTGCGCCTGCACTTTGGCCGCATCGGCGAACGCCTGCTGGTGTCGCCGCGCTATCACCGCACGCATCATGCAATTGGCGTCGGCCATGAGACCGATGGCGCCGGCACGCTCGGCGGTCACAATTTCGCGGTGCTGTTCCCCATCTGGGACATCGTGTTCGGGACGGCGCTGTTCAGCAGCAAATTCGAGACCGTCGGCGTGCGTGATCAGTTGCCGGCGCCGCTCGGCGAGGGCCGCAACTACGGGCGAGGTTTTTGGGAACAGCAGTGGCTGGGCCTGAAGCGCATGGTCGAATTCACCCGCAGGAAGCCCGGCTGATGCAGGGCGTGCTGATCGCCTTCGGGCGCGCGCTCCTGTCGCAGCTGCATTTCCGCATGCTGCTGCTGACAGTCATGCCGTTTCTGTTGTCCGTCGTGTTGTGGGGCATTCTGCTGTATGTGGGCCTGCAACCGATGATCGACTGGCTGCAAGCCTACTTCACCGACAACGACGGCTTTCGCATCAGCGGGAATTTGTTAGCGTGGATGGGATTCGGCGCGCTTAAAACCGTCATCGTGCCGCTAATCGCGATGTGGGTCCTGCTGCCGCTGATGATCCTCACCGCGCTGGTGTTCGTGGGCACGCTGGCCATGCCCATCATCGTGCGCCACGTCGGTGGCCGTCAGTATCCGGATCTGGAAAAGCGCCGCGGCGGCAGTCTGCTCGGCAGCCTCTGGACCGCGTTGTGGACCTTCGCCGTCTTCGCGGTGGTGTGGATCGCGACGCTGCCGCTGTCGCTGTTTCCCCCGCTGACCTTCATCGTGCAACCGCTGCTGTGGGGCTGGCTGACGTACCACGTGATGGCGTACGACGCGCTTTCCGATCACGCCGATCGGGACGAATTGCACACCATCCTGCGCCGCCATCGCTGGCCGCTGCTGCTGATCGGCGCCATCACCGGCGCCATGGGTGCAGCGCCGACGCTGCTCTGGCTGGGCGGCGCTCTGTCCGTCATCTTCTTCCCGCTGCTCGCCGCCGGCGCCATCTGGCTCTACGTGCTGGTCTTCATCTTTACCGGCCTGTGGTTCCAGCACTACTGCCTCGAAGCCCTGGCGCAATTGCGCGGCACGACGGCGGCGGCGCCGCGGCTCAAGGACGTCAACTGAAGCGGTTTCGGCCCTGCGGCATAATGAACTTTTGTTCATCGCAGGGCTGCCATGGCGTTCGGACTCATCATCATCGGCGACGAGATTCTCTCCGGCAAACGGACCGACAAGCATTTCCCCAAGGTCGTTGAACTGCTCAAGGCGCGCGGCCTGCAGTTGGCGTGGGCGGAATACGTCGGCGACGACCGCGACCGCATCACCGCCGTTCTCAAGCGCAGTTTCGCGAGCAACGACATCGTGTTTTCCTGCGGCGGCATCGGCGCCACGCCGGACGATCACACGCGGCAATGTGCCGCCGCAGCGCTCGGCGTGGACCTCATCCTTCATCCCGAAGCGAAGCGCAAGATCGAGGAACGCATCGCCGACGTCGCCCGCGAGGCAGGGCAGCAGCCGGACTTCAATGCAAAGGACAACTTGCACCGGTTGAAGATGGGCGAGTTTCCCGAGGGGGCGGAGATCGTGCCGAATCCTTTCAACAAGATTCCGGGATTTGCCATCCGTCACGGCAGCGGCGTGCACTATTTCGTGCCAGGCTTTCCAGTGATGGCGTGGCCGATGATCGAATGGGCGCTCGATACGCATCATGCTCACCTGTTCCGGCAGGTGCCCCGGCTGGAGAAGGCAGTCTTCGTGTTCGAGACGGCCGAATCGACGCTGACACCGCTGATGGAGGCGCTGGAAGCGGAATTCCCGCAGGTGAAAGTGTTCAGCCTGCCCAGCGTCGGTGATGCCGTGACGCGGCGGCATGTGGAACTGGGCGTGAAGGGCGATCCGGAGCAGGTGGAGGCGGCATTCCTGCGCATGCTGGAAGGACTGCATCAACTCAAGGCGCCGTTCCTGCACGAACTCGGGCGCTGAATCGGCTCGGCACAAAATCTCGGCACGAAACGCATACGCAAAAAAAATGCCCCGCGCGGGCGGGGCATCGTGCGTTGCGCCGGACGGGCCGGTGCGCGCGGAATGACGACTTGATTACTTCTTGCGGCTGGCCTTCGTTGCAGCAGCCGGCTGGGTGAACTGGCTGACGGCGCCGTTCAGGTTGGCTTCCAGCGTTTCGGCGGCTTGCTTGGCGGTCTTGGTGAACTGCTCGTAGCCGGCGTTGGCGTTGCCGATGGCGTTTTTGAGAACGGCGATGGCGTTCTCGGAACCGGCTGGGGCGTTCTTGCTCAGCTCTTCCACCAGTTCCAGCACCTTGCGGCTGGTTTCAGAGACTTGCGATTCGACCAGTTTGCCGATTTCGCTGTTGACGCCGGTGGTGATGGCACCGAGGTTGCGCAGGTAGTCGACGAACTCTTCGGTGTTCGGCTGCGCCTGAGCGGTGGCCAGGGTAAAGAACTCTTGCGGGTCCTTGACGGCAAAGAACTGCTTGGCGGCAGCGTTGGACTTGTCCAGCGACTTCTTGAACGTCGTCAGGTTCAGGCCCAGCACTTGCTCGGCGCCCTGGAAGGCGGTGCTACCGAAGGTCGACAGCAGGGACAGCTGCGCTTCGAGGTTGGCTTTGGAGGCGTTGGAAAACTGCTCGGGAATCGTGAACATCGTTTTCTCCTGATGGGAAAAGGTTGAAGGTTTCGCGACGTCATCGAGAAGCTTTATTGTGCGTCGCAACAAAACGAATTGTAGCGGGCGGATCGGGGGTGTCAACATCTTTTTTGTGCAGTGCGCAAAAAA
>SPQI01000317.1 GCA_004570315.1 Oxalobacteraceae bacterium OM1
ATAGTAGGCCGATGCGGTGCCGACGACGCCGCTGCCGAGTACGATGATTTTCACGTGCAGTCCTTTTCCGATGTTGAATGCTTAGGCCGCCTGCGAGAGCCGTACGGGCTCTTCCGCGGGCGCGCCAAGATAGTTGCGTTGATAGCGATTGCCGAGACTGGTCAGGATTTCATAGCCGATGGTGCCGGCCAGCGCCGCCACTGCATCGACCGGCTGCTCGGCCGAAATGAGATCGACACAGTCGCCGGGCTGCAACCGGTCCGCCGGCAATGCGGAGATGTCGATGGTGCAGGTGTCCATCGACACGATGCCGACGACGGGCAGACGCACGCCGTCAAGCATGGCGCAGCCGCGGTTGCTGAAGCTGCGCATCCAGCCGTCCGCATAACCGACGGCCAGCGTCGCGAGACGGCGGTGGCCGAGTGCGCAGTACGTCGCGCCGTAGCCGACGTGGTCGCCGCGCTCGATGGTGCGCGTCTGCAGGACGCGTGCTTGCAGGCGCACGACCGGCTTCATGGGGTTGGCCTGCCCGGCGACCGGAGTGATGCCGTACAACGCGGCGCCGAGGCGCACGAGGTCGAAACGATAGGCTTCACCGAGGAAGGTGCCGGAGGAATTGGCGAACGTTGCGCGGCAGCCGGGGAGGCGCGCGCGGGCCGCGTTAAAGGCGTCCAGCTGCTGACAGTTGAGCGGATGGTCCTGCTTCTCGGCGCAGGCAAGATGGCTCATCAGGTAGCGCAGCTCAATGCGCTGCGTGGCGGTGGCCTCTTCGATCCACGCAGTGAATTCGGCCGGGGTCAAGCCGAGGCGCGACATGCCGCTGTCGATCTGCACAATGGCGGGAAGGCGGCGTTTCGCGCGCTGGGCAGCGGCACGCCAGCCGGCCAGTTGCGCCGGGCTGTTCAGCACCGGAATGAGATTGTGCTCGACGAACTCGCGTTCGGTGTCGGGCATCGGTCCGTGGAGAACGTATATGTCGGCGTCCTGCAGCAGCGGACGCAGCGCCAGCGCCTCATCCAGATGGGCGACGAAGAAGTCGCGGCAGCCGGCTGCCGCGAGGACGGGCGCGACCTGCGCGGCGCCAAGGCCATAGGCATCCGCTTTCAGGACAGCGGCACAGGCGGCAGCGCCGACGCGCTCGCGCAAGGCAAGGTAGTTGTCGCGGATGGCGCCGAGGTCGATCGTCAGAATGGCGCCGGCGTGGATGCCGTGGCTGTACATAGGTCTCCGTGATCACGGTCCCGTGCGGGACGGTTTTCGGACACCTTCAGCAACGGTCGTGCCAAAAGGATATGTCTTGTTAAATCAAGGACTTAGGCATTCAGCGTAGGCAGTGACACCATACAGTGGCGTATTAAAAACGATACAAAGCGCGTATGCCCAAGCAGTAAATCTTTTCAGATCAGTCACTTACGAGGCAGTGTATTGATTTCAGCACGGTGTATGATTTTATGTACGATCCGTGTAACGCAGCCGATCGAGCCATTCAATGAGCGGAATCGTTGCCGGTAGCAACGGCTCCACGCCGACGCTGCCCTGCCACGCAAAGGCCTGCCCTTCCAGGCTCTGCGGTTCGCCCTTCCACTCGCGGCTGATGTAGAAATGCAGCCGCACGTGGGCATGCGGATAAACGTGTTCGACGCCGCACCAAGGCTCCGCCGACACCACCTCGATGCCGAGCTCTTCCTTGAACTCACGCTGCAGCGCATGAAAGATGCTCTCGTCCGGCTCCACTTTGCCGCCCGGGAATTCCCAATATCCAGCGTAGGGTTTGCCGTCCGGACGCTGGCCGAGCAGCACGTCGCCGTTGGGCTTCATGAGGATCCCGACGGCCACGTCGATCGGCCGCGCCTCGGTATCGCGCATGCTCACCCCTGAGCCTTGCCGGCGTGGTCGCGCGCGAACTGCAAGGCCACCCGGCCGGAACGCGATCCGCGCTGCAGAGCCCAGCGCAATGCGTCGGCGCGCGCGCCTTCGATCTGCGCGTCGTTGCAGCCGTAATGCTTCAGCCAGTGCGCCACGATGTCGAGATAGTCGTCCTGCTTAAAGGGATAGAACGACACCCACAGGCCAAAGCGCTCGGACAGCGAAATCTTTTCCTCGACCGTCTCGCCCGGATGCAGGTCGCCGTCGTCGGTATGCACATAGCTTGCGTTGTCGGACATCCGCTCCGGCATCAGGTGCCGGCGGTTCGATGTGGCGTAAATCAGGACGTTATCCGACTGCGCCGCGATGCTGCCGTCGAGCGCAACTTTCAGCGCCTTGTAGCCGCCCTCGCCTTCCTCGAAGGAGAGGTCGTCGCAGAAGATGACGAAGCGTTCGGGGCGGCCCGCAACGAGGTCGACGATATCCGGCAGATCATGCAAGTCCTCCTTGTCCACTTCGATGAGGCGCAGGCCCTTCTCGGCGAACTCGTTCAGACAGGCTTTAATCAGCGAGGATTTGCCCGTGCCGCGCGCGCCGGTGAGCAGGACGTTGTTGGCCGGTCGCCCCTCGACGAACTGCCGGGTGTTCTGCTCGATCTGCTGCTTCTGCATATCGATGTTGTGCAGATCCGAAAGTGCAATTTTCGAGACATGCGCAACGCCTTGCAGATAGCCGCGGCCGTTGCGGCCGCCGTCCTTGCGCCAGCGATAGGCAAAGCCGGCGTTCCAGTCGGGCGCGCGATGCGCATGGGGCAACAGGGTTTCGACGCGATCGAGCAGCGCCTCCGCCCGGGCGAGGAATTGGTCGAGCTGGCTCATGTCAGGAACGGTAATCGGCGTTGATGCTGACGTAGTCGTGCGAGAAATCGCAGGTCCAGACGGTGGCGCTGGCGTCGCCGCGGGCAAGCTTCACGCGAATGGTGATCTCGCTCTGCTTCATCACGCGCTGGCCGTCCTCCTCCTTGTAGTCGGGGTTGCGGCCGCCGTCTTTCGCGACCCAGACGTCGTCGAGGTAGAGATTTAGCTTGCTGACGTCCAGATCGCCCACGCCCGCATAGCCGATGGCGGCGAGGATGCGGCCGAGGTTGGGGTCGGAAGCGTAGAACGCGGTCTTCACCAGCGGCGAGTGGCCGATCGAGTAGGCGATCTTGCGACACTCTTCCACGTCCTTGCCATCCTCGACCGTGATCGTCATGAACTTGGTGGCGCCCTCGCCGTCACGCACGATCATCTGCGCCAGTTCCTGCGAGATGCCGATCACTGCCGCCGCGAGCGCCGCATATTCCGGCGACGCGGCGTCGTTCACTTCCAGCTGTCCTGCGCCGGTAGCGATGAGCATGAAGGAATCATTGGTCGACGTGTCGCCGTCGATCGTGATGCAGTTAAAGGACTTGTCCGCCGCTTCCTTCACGAGCCGATCCAGCACCGGCTGCGTGACCTTGGCGTCCATCGCGAGGAAGCCGAGCATCGTCGCCATGTTGGGCTTGATCATGCCGGCGCCCTTGCTGATGCCGGTAAGGATGACGGTCTTGCCGTTGATCGTGACGGTGCGGGACGCGGCCTTCGGCTGCGTGTCGGTCGTCATGATGCTTTCGGCGGCGTGGTACCAGTTGTCTACCCTGAGATTGCCGATGGCCTCCGGCAGCCCCGCCTTCAGGCGATCGATCGGCAGCGGCTCCAGGATCACGCCGGTGGAAAACGGAAGCACTTGCGCGGCGTCGCAGCCGAGCAGTTCGCCCAGCGCGGCACAGGTGGCATTGGCGTTCGCAAGGCCAGGTTCGCCAGTCCCGGCGTTGGCATTGCCGGTGTTGACGACCAATGCGCGAATGCCTTTGCCCGCCTCCAGGTGCATCTTGCACACCTGCACCGGCGCCGCACAGAAGCGGTTGGTGGTGAACACGCCGGCCACCGTCGCACCAGGTGCAAGCTTCATGACCAGCAGGTCCTTGCGGTTCGCCTTGCGGATGCCGGCTTCGGCATAGCCGAGCTCGATGCCGGCGACGGGTTTCAAATTGGCAGAAACGGGGAGCAGAAGATTGACGGCCATGAAAGTCGGAATCGGTGAAGAAATCGGATTGGTAGAAAGCGAATTATTGTAAACCCTGCTCGCCATCGCTGCGGCGGCGCACAAACGAAAACGGGCGGGAAGCCCCGCCCGTTCCGGCCAGCCTTGAACGCCTTATACCAGGCGGCCGTGGCACTGCTTGTACTTCTTGCCGCTGCCGCAGGGGCAAGGATCGTTGCGGCCGACCTTGGGCAAGTCCATGAGCGCGGTTTCGGGCTCGGCGGTCGGCGCGAGCAGTTCTTCCGGCGCCGCGTTCGGATTGAAGTCGGCATGCTGGAAGTGCACGTTTTCCACGTGCTGCTGCGCCAGCTGCTCTTCCGCCGCATCGATCTCCTCGCGGGTCTGGATGCGAACCGTCATGACGATGCGCACGACCTCGTTGCGAATCATGTCCAGCATCTGGCCGAACAGCTCGAAGGCCTCGCGCTTGTATTCCTGCTTCGGGTTCTTCTGCGCATAGCCGCGCAGGTGGATGCCCTGGCGCAGGTGATCCAGCGCCGCCAGGTGCTCGCGCCAGTGGGTGTCGATGCTCTGCAGCATGACGCTGCGCTCGAAGCCGGCGAACGATTCCTTGCCGACGATCGCGATCTTCGCCTCATACGCCGCACTCGCCGCCGCGACGACGCGCTCGACGATCTCGTCGTCCGTCAGGTTCGGTTCGGCTTCCAGCATCTGGGCCAGCGGCACGTCGAGCTGCCATTCATTGGCCAGCACGCTCTGCAGCGTCTTGATGTCCCACTGCTCTTCCACCGATTCCGCCGGCACGTATTCGCGTACGAGATCCGTAAACACGCCTTCGCGCAGGTTGGCGATCATTTCCGACACGTCGACCGACTCGAGCAGCTCGTTGCGCTGCTGGTAGATCACCTTGCGCTGGTCGTTGGCGACGTCGTCGTACTCGAGCAGCTGCTTGCGGATGTCGAAGTTGCGAGCCTCGACCTTGCGCTGCGCGGATTCGATGGAACGGGTCACTATGCCGGCCTCGATGGGCTCGCCTTCCGGCATCTTCAGGCGGTCCATGATGGCGCGTACGCGGTCACCGGCGAAGATGCGCAGCAGCGGATCGTCGAGCGAGAGGTAGAAGCGCGAGGAGCCCGGGTCGCCCTGGCGGCCGGCGCGGCCGCGCAACTGGTTGTCGATGCGGCGCGATTCATGACGCTCGGTGCCGATGATATGCAAGCCGCCGACTGCCACCACATGGTCGTGCAGCGATTGCCATTCGTCGCGCAGCGTCTCAGCCTGCGCCTGCTTCTGCTCGTCGGCCAGGTTGGCATCGGCCTCGATCAGCTGGATCTGCTTCTCGACGTTGCCGCCGAGGACGATGTCGGTACCGCGGCCTGCCATGTTGGTGGCGATGGTGATCATCTTCGGACGGCCGGCTTGCGCCACGATCTCCGCCTCGCGGGCATGCTGCTTGGCGTTGAGCACGTTGTGCGGCAGCTTGTGCTTGTCGAGGATGCGCGAGATCAGCTCGGAGTTCTCGATGGAAGTCGTGCCGACCAGCACCGGCTGGCCGCGCTCGAAGCAGTCCTTGATGTCGTTGACGACGGCGTTGTAGCGTTCGTCCGCGGTCTTGTAGACCTGGTCCTGGCGGTCCTTGCGCTGGCTCGGGCGGTTCGGCGGAATCACGACCGTTTCGAGACCGTAGATTTCCTGGAACTCGTAGGCTTCGGTGTCCGCCGTGCCGGTCATGCCGGCCAGCTTGGCGTACATGCGGAAGTAGTTCTGGAAGGTGATGGAGGCGAGCGTCTGGTTCTCGGCCTGGATCTTCACGCCCTCTTTCGCTTCGACGGCCTGGTGCAAACCTTCGGACCAGCGACGGCCGACCATCAGGCGGCCGGTGAACTCGTCGACGATGATGATCTCGTTGTTCTGCACCACATAATGCTGATCCTTGTGGTACAGCGTGTGTGCGCGCAGTGCGGCGTACAGGTGATGGATCAGCGTGATGTTGGCCGGCTCATAGAGCGAGGCGCCCTCGGGCAGCAGGCCGAGGCGGCTCAGGATCTTCTCGGCGTTCTCGTAGCCCGCTTCGGTCAGCAGCACCTGATGCGTCTTCTCGTCCTTGGTGTAGTCGCCGGGCACTTCGATCTTGCCCTTGCCGTCCGGTGTCTCTTCGCCGATCTGCAGCGTCAGCAGCGGCGGCACCTGGTTCATCTTGACGTACATCTCGGTGTGGTCTTCCGCCTGGCCCGAGATGATCAGCGGCGTACGCGCCTCGTCGATCAGGATCGAGTCCACCTCGTCGACCACGGCGAAGTTCAGGCCGCGCTGCACCCGGTCGGATGCGTCGTAGACCATGTTGTCGCGCAGGTAGTCGAAGCCGAATTCGTTGTTGGTGCCGTAGGTGATGTCGGACGCATAGGCGACCTGCTTGGAGGCATGGTCCATCTGCGACAGGTTCACGCCGGTCGTCAAGCCCAGCCAGCCGTAGAGCTTGCCCATCCATTCGGCGTCGCGCTGGGCGAGGTAATCATTCACCGTCACCACGTGAACACCCTTGCCGGACAGCGCATTCAAATAGGCGGCGAGCGTCGCCATCAGCGTCTTGCCCTCGCCGGTGCCCATCTCGGCGATCTTGCCGTAGTGGAGGACCATGCCGCCGATCAGCTGCACATCGAAGTGGCGCATCCTGAGCACGCGGCGGCTGGCTTCGCGGCAGACGGCGAAGGCCTCCACGAGAATATCGTCGAGCGACGCGCCCTTGGCGACGCGGTCCTTGAACTCCGGCGTTTTCGCTTGCAGTTCGGCGTCGGAGAGCTTTTCCATCGCCGGTTCCAGCGCGTTGATCTCGCGCACGGTCTTTTGATATTGCTTGATCAGCCGCTGGTTGCGACTGCCGAAAATCTGGGTCAGTAGGGACATGCTCAACTTTTTCGAATGGGTCTGCCGGCGATGCCGAAGCATCCACAGGCGCGGGGCCGGTCCGGATTAAAGGCCGGATTTTATCATGCAGCCCCTCGGCGGCTTCCTTGCTCCGGACGAGCGGAACAAAATGCTTGAGCCTGCGCAGGCGGCTGCGGCGCAGATGGGGACATTTGATGCGGAAACAATACTTCCGCGCAGAAAGAAATTATCGCTTCGACAGCGCGGCGATCTTGGCCTGGTCGGCGCCTGCGGAGAGGAATTTGTGCGGATCCTGCTGCACGCGTTTCACCAGCACCTCGAAGTGCAGGTGCGGCCCGGTCGAGCGCCCGGTGGAGCCGATGTCCGCGACATGCTGGCCGCGCTTGACGATGTCGCCCACCTTCACCAGCAGGCGCGAGGTGTGACCATAGCGCGTGACGATGTCGTTGCCGTGGTCGATTTCGAGCATGTTGCCGTACTCGTGATGGTATTCGGCGGCGATCACGACGCCCCCTGCAGCCGCGACGATGGGTGTGCCGGTGGAGGCAGCGAAGTCGATGCCTTCGTGGAATGCGCTGCGCCCGGTGAACGGGTCGATCCGCCAGCCGAAGCCCGACGCGTTGTAGCTGACGTTCACCGGATGAATGGTGGGCAGCAGCTTCGATTTGATCTTGTTGGTCATGAGCGTGGTTTCCACCACGTTCATGTAATCGGCCCGATGTTCGACATCCTTCGCCAGGGCGTCGAGCGCAATTTGAAATTCCGACATGCCAAGCTGGCGCATCGCCACACTGCTCGGCTCGGCGCCGCCGCGGCCGGGCAACTCGCGGAAATTGAATTCCTGCGGCTTCACGCCGGCCAACCCCTGCACGCGCTCGCCGAGGGCGTCCAGGCGCATGAGCTGGGCCTGCATTTCGCCAAGCTTTACTGCCATGGCGGCGAGGTTTTCCTTGACGTACTTATCCTTGCGGCTGGCGTCGTCCTGGGTGGCGCTGGCGACGAACTGCTGGACGAAGGGAAGCTTCAGTCCGGCCGCGTGCTTGAAGGTGAGGTAATAGAGGAAGGATGAGAACAGCGCCACGCAGAGCGCGAAGGCCAGCATCGCGAGCAATATGTGCCAATGCGTGAGCGTGATGGTGCGCGCATTAAAGCGCGGGTGCAGCAAGATGACCTGCATGAAACTCTCCTCCCAGTCGCATCCCGGCATGGGAAACGTGTGATAAGGTCGGGGCCTATGAATCGCCCGTCCTCATTCCGTTCTTTTTCGTCCCGCGCCAAGCCCAAGAGCGCTTCCGGCGTCGGCGATTTCCTGCGCCTGCATGACAAGCTGGCGGCGCTCTTGCCGGCGGTCGCGCGCTTGAACGCACTGCAGAAGGACTGTTCCGACCTCCTGCCCAACCTCTTCGGGCCGTGCATGGTGCTCCATTACGACGCCGGTCAATTAGTACTCGCTACGCCCAACGCGGCCTTGGCCACGAAGCTCAAGCAGCAGTTACCCAAGTTGCAAGACGGCTTGTCCCAGCGGGGCTGGCAGGTTAACGCAATCCGTTTGAAAGTGCAACTTGGAAAGATTGCAGAAAAATCAAGGACTTTGAAGGACCTGGAGTTGCCGGGACAGGCGCTGTCGGCGTTCGAGGAACTGCGTGGATCGTTGGACGACTCCCCTACGAATGCCGCGCTGCGCACGGCGGTCGAGAATATGCTGCAGCGCCATCGGCGCGGCCGCCGAGACTAGGCCAAAGCCCACTCGGCGCCGACCGGCGCTGCATAGGAGCGAGGCGCTGCTTCTGCCTCAAAGGTAACGATTTCGTAGGATTCCGGCTGGTCGAGCAGAGCCCGCAACAGCAGGTTGTTCAACGTATGGCCGGACTTGTGGGCGACGTAGCTCGCCAGCAGCGGATGGCCGACGAGGTACAAATCGCCGATGGCGTCCAGGATCTTGTGGCGGACGAATTCGTTTTCGTAGCGCAGACCGTCCGGATTCAGGATGCGGTACTCGTCCATGACGATGGCGTTCTCGAGCGATCCACCGCGCGCCAGCCCCATCCCGCGCAGCGTTTCCACGTCCTGCATGAAGCCGAAGGTGCGGGCGCGCGCGATTTCCTTGATATAGGAGTCGGTGCTGAAGTCCACCGTGGCGACCTGGCCGGTCGCATCCACGGCGGGATGATTGAATTCGATGAAGAAGTCGAGCCGGAAGCCGTCGTACGGTTCAAGGCGAGCCCACTTCTCGTTGGCGCCCTTCCCTTCGCGGATTTCCACGGGCTTCTTCACGCGGATGAAGCGCTTGGCCGCATCCTGTTCCTGCAGACCGGCCTGCTGCAGCAGGAACACGAAGGACGACGCCGAGCCGTCCATGATGGGAATCTCTTCCGCAGTCACGTCGACATAGAGATTGTCGACGCCCAGTCCGGCGCAGGCGGACATCAGGTGCTCAACCGTCGACACCTTCGCACCGTGGCGATCGAGCGTCGAGGCCATGCGCGTATCGCCGACCGACGTGGCGCTGGCAGGCAGCTCCACCGGCGGATCGATGTCGACGCGGCGGAAGATGATGCCGGTGTCGACTGCGGCGGGACGCAGGGTCAACTGGACCTTGGTGCCGGAGTGCAGTCCGACGCCGACAGTCTTGACGACCTGTTGGATGGTGCGTTGTTTGAGCATCGTTGAAGTATAACAACTAACCCGCGAGTCAGTTGTTAGGAGATGTAAGCCGTTGGCAAAACGCCACGGCTTTCTGCTAGGCGGCAACCGGGTCCAGCATGGCCGCACAATGCCGTTCGATCCAGGCGTCGATGCGCTCTTCGGTATGCGGCGGTACCCGCAGACCCAGCTTGGTACGGCGCCAGAGCACGTCCTTCGCACTGCGCGCCCATTCGTGCCGCACGAGATATTCGACTTCGGCGGCATACAGCTGCGGCGCGAATTCCTCGCCCAAATCCGCCAGCGACATGCGTCGGGCCAGCAGCACTTCCGTGCGCGTGCCGTAGGTCCGCGCATAGCGCGCCACCAGCGCCGGAGGCAGCCACGCGTGCTTTTGCTGCATTGCATGCACGAAGGCATCGAACTCGATGACGGCTCGATTCCCCGGCTGCGGGCCGAAGACGTCGCCGCCGGGCAGGCAGGCGGTTTCCGTCCATGCCCCCGCCGCGCCCGGCAGGACATTGCCGAGAAGATCCGAGGCTTCCTCCGCGAGCTTGCGGAACGTGGTGATCTTGCCGCCGAAGACGGACAGCAGCGGCGCGCCGGCGGTGTCGAGTTCGAGGCGGTAGTCGCGCGTCACGGCCGAGGCGTCAGCATTTTCGTCTTCCACCAGGGGACGCACACCGGAGTACGACCACTCCACGTCGGCGGGCGCGATGGGCAGCTTGAAATAGCGGTTGGCCAGCTGGCAGAGATAGCGGATTTCTCCGTCGTCGATCGCGACCTTGTTCGGGTCGCCCTGGTAATCGACGTCGGTAGTGCCGATCAGCGTGAAGTCCTGCTGATAGGGAATCGCGAAGACGATGCGGCCGTCCGGATTCTGGAAGATGTAGGCGAACGGATGGTCGAACAGCTTGCGCACGACGATATGGCTGCCCTTGATGAGGCGCAGCGATTTGCGCGCGGTCTGCGGCGCGGCCGATTGCAGGAACTTCGCGGTCCAGGGGCCGGCAGCGTTCACCAGTGCGCGGGCCGACACGGACAGCGTGCTGCCGTCTGCGCGACGCAGCGTCGCCTGCCAGCGGTCGCCGCGGCGCTCGACGGCTTCGCAGGCGGTGCGGGTGAAGATCTGCGCGCCGCGTTCGGCGGCGTCCATGGCGTTCAGCACCACAAGGCGGGCGTCGTCCACCCAGCCGTCGGAATAGACGAAGCCGCGGCGGAACTGCGCCTTCAGCGGCACGCCGGCGTCGTGTTCGTGCAGGTCGATGCCGTGCGAGCCGGGCAGGATTTCGCGTTTGGCGAGGTGGTCGTACAGGAACAGGCCGGCGCGGATCATCCAGGCGGGACGCTGGCCGGCGTCGTGCGGCATGACGAAGCGCAGCGGATGCATGATGTGCGGCGCCGAGCGCAGCAGCACCTCGCGCTCGATCAGCGCCTTGCGCACGAGGTTGAATTCGTAGTGCTCCAGGTAGCGCAGGCCGCCGTGGATCAGCTTGGTGGACGCGGAAGAGGTGTGCGAGGCGAGATCGTCTTTCTCGCAGAGGACGACCGACCAGCCGCGTCCGGCAGCGTCGCGTGCGATGCCCGCGCCGTTGATGCCGCCGCCCACCACCAGCACATCGCATTCGATCAGCTTGTCATGCTCTTCCATCGCTGCACCCGCGTTTCGATATTGTGTAAGATGCCAAGGTTTCAACAAAAAACGAGCGTCAGCGAATAACATTTCAATTCGAAATTGTTCGTTTTTGTTCGTTTTCGTTTTTTACCGCGTTTTCGGGCGCTTTTCGAAGGGAGCTTGGGTGAACCTGAATCCACGTCAACGGAAGTTGCTGGATGCCGTGCGGCATCGCATGACGATTTCGGTGGAGGAACTGGCGCAGGAGTTGGGCGTGACGCCGCAGACGGTGCGGCGCGACGTGCGCCTGATGGAGGAAGCGAAGCTGCTGGCGCGCTATCACGGCGGCGTCGGACTGCCCTCTTCCGTCGAGAACATCGATTACCGGGAGCGGCAGGTCTTGCACAGCGAGGCCAAGCGGCGCATCGCGCAGGCAGTCGCCCGAGAAGTGCCGCCGGGGTCGTCGCTGCTGATTAACATCGGGACGACGACGGAGGAAGTGGCGCGGGCGCTGCTGCGGCATGAAGGCTTGCATGTGGTGACGAACAACCTGAACGTGGCCGCCATCCTGGCGGACAACCCGCAGTGCGAGGTGATCGTTGCGGGCGGCGTGGTGCGCGGGCGCGACCGCGGCATCGTGGGCGAGGCGACGATCGACTTCATCCGTCAGTTCAAGGTGGATATCGGGATCATCGGGATCTCGAGCATCGATACCGACGGCACGCTGAGGGACTTCGATGCGCGCGAGGTGAAGGTCGCGCAGACGATCATCGAACAGTCTCGCGAGGTCTGGCTGGTGGCGGACCGCGGCAAGTTCGGGCGGAAGGCGCTGGTGCGGATGGCGGAGCTGGCGCAGGTGGATGCGCTGTTTACGGACGGGAAGCCGCCGGACGAGATGGGGCGGTTGTTGAAGGAGGCGAAGGTGAGGGTTGTGGTGGCGGATTAAGCGTCGTCTAAGGCCCTTAGCCGCGTTTCTTCGAACACTGGATTCCCGCCTTCGCGGGAATGACCGGTGACAGGTTGCTGCGCATCGCACTGTCGTCCCCGCGCAGGCGGGGACCCAGGGCTACGGAGAATCGATTCACCGTGCGATGTCGCGGCAGCCGTCTCTCCGGACACTGGATTCCCGCCTACACGGGAATGACAGAGAGCGGCGTCAGCCGAAAGCGGAGAAAGAATCAGCCCAATTGCTTCAACAGCGTCTCGGCATTCGACACTTCAAACTTGCCCGGCGCTTCGACATTCAACTGCTTCACTACGCCATCTTCCACCAGCATCGAATAGCGCTGCGAACGGATGCCCATGCCGCGCGCGACGAGGTCGAGTTCCAGGCCGAGCGCCTTGGTGAAGGTAGCGCTGCCGTCGCCCATCATGCGCACGATGCCGGTCGCTTTCTGATCGCGGCCCCAGGCGCCCATCACGAAGGCGTCGTTCACCGAGATGCACCAGATTTCATTCACGCCCTTGGCCTTGAACTGGTCGGCCAGCGCCACGTAACCCGGCACGTGCTGCGCCGAGCAGGTCGGCGTGAAAGCGCCCGGCAGGCCGAAGATCGCGATCTTCTTGCCCTTCACCAGATCGCCGACCTGGAACGTATTCGGGCCGAGCGAACAGCCTTCGGTTTCGACTTCGATGTATTCGGACAGGGTGCCTTCCGGCAGGCGGTCGCCAACTTTGATGGTCATGATCGGATCCTCAGGTTCTTGATGGGCAAAAAAAACGCCGCGCCGGAAAGGCGCGGCGTATGGCCGGCAGTATGCCTGCTTATTGTCAGGCTTGCAGGACCAGACCTGCAGGACCTCAGTCCGCCTGCTTGCGCAGGAAGGCCGGGATGTCGTACGTCTCCATGCCGTTCTTCTCGAGCGCGCGCACCGTCTCCGATGCGGACTCGCGACGCCACACGGCCGGTGCCTTCAGGCCGTCGAAGGACGGTGCCGGCTGGGCGGCGCCCTGCTGCATCATGCCGGTGTTGGCCATGATCGGCTCGTTGTGCGTGCCGGTGCGCAGGACCGGGGTCTGCACCAGCTGCACGGTCTTGCGGGCACGGCCGAGGCCGGTGGCGACCACGGTGACGCGGATGTCGTCGCCCATGGCGTCGTCGTAGGCGATGCCCTGCGCGATGGAGGCGTCCGGCGCGGCGAAGGCGCGCACCGTGGCCATGACTTCCTTGATTTCCTTGCCCTTGAGGTTGCGGCTGGCGGTGACGTTGACCAGCACGCCGCGCGCGCCCGACAGGTCGATGCCGTCCAGCAGCGGCGAGGCCACGGCCTGTTCGGCCGCGATGCGCGCACGGTCGACGCCGGAAGCGGTCGCCGTCCCCATCATGGCCTTGCCCTGCTCGCCCATGATGGTCTTCACGTCGTTGAAGTCGACGTTGATGTGGCCCGGCACGTTGATGATTTCCGCGATACCGGCGACGGCGTTGTTCAGCACGTCGTCGGCGTGCTGCAGCCATTCGATCATGCTGTCGTCTTCGTAGATTTCTTCCAGCTTCTCGTTGAGGATCACGATCAGCGAGTCGACGTGCTGGCTCAGCGCCTCCAGGCCTTCGTCGGCGATTTCCATGCACTTCGCGCCTTCGTACGAGAACGGCTTGGAGACCACGGCGACGGTCAGCGCGCCGAGTTCCTTCGCCACTTCCGCGACGATCGGCGCCGCGCCGGTGCCCGTGCCGCCGCCCATGCCGGCCGCGATGAACACCATGTGCGCGCCGCGCAGCGCGTCTTCGATGCGCGCGCGGGACTCTTCGGCCAGCTTGCGGCCGACGTCCGGCTTCATGCCGGCGCCGAGGCCGGTTTCGCCGATCTGGATGACGTTGTGCGCCTTCGACTGCGCCAGTGCCTGCGCGTCGGTATTGGCCGCGATGAATTCCACGCCGGCCACGCCCTTGTTGATCATGTGCTGGACCGCATTGCCGCCCGCGCCGCCGACGCCGACGACCTTGATCACGGTGCCCAGTGTCGCCTGATCGATCATATCGATTTCCATGTTGAACTCCCTATCAAGATTGCAGTTGCCAGTCGATAGTCACCACGCGATGTGGCGACTAGCGACTGCTAACTGCCGTACTGCGAACATAAAAAAGTGTTTTGCTTCTCGTTGTGCTTCTATCTTCGACTTCTTCTCCGGTCCTCAGAAATTCCCGAGGAACCACTCCTTCATGCGTTGCCAGATTGCCTTCACCGAACCATCCTGCTTGGTGACGATATGGCCGCGCAGATACTGCTTCTTCGCTTCCAACAACAAACCCAGTACCGTCGAGTAGCGCGGGCTGCGGACCACGTCCGCCAGCTGGCCGCTGTACTCGGGCACGCCCAGGCGCGTCGGCTTGAGGAAGATGTCTTCCGCCAGTTCGACCATCCCGGGCATCATCGCGGTGCCGCCGGTGAGCACGATGCCGGACGAGAGCACTTCCTCGTATCCGGACTCGCGCACCACCTGATGCACCAGCGCAAACAGTTCTTCCACGCGCGGCTCGATCACGGCTGCCAGCGCCTGGCGCGACAGCGTGCGCGGACCGCGGTCACCGAGGCCCGGCACTTCCAGCGATTCGTTCGGGTCGGCCAACACCTGCTTGGCCACGCCGAAGCGCAGCTTGATCTCTTCCGCTTCCGACGTCGGCGTGCGCAGGGCCATCGCGATGTCGTTGGTGATCTGGTCGCCCGCGATCGGAATCACGGCCGTGTGGCGGATTGCGCCTTCGGTGAAGATCGCCACGTCGGTGGTGCCGCCGCCGATGTCGATCAGCACGACGCCGAGTTCTTTCTCGTCGGGCGTCAGCACCGCGTCGGCCGAGGCCATCGGCTGCAGGATGAGGTCGGACACTTCCAGGCCGCAGCGGCGCACGCACTTCACGATGTTCTGCACCGCCGATACCGCGCCGGTGACGATGTGCACCTTCACTTCCAGGCGGATGCCGCTCATGCCGATCGGCTCGCGCACGTCTTCCTGGCTGTCGACGATGAATTCCTGCGGCACCGTGTGCAGCAGCTGCTGGTCGGTCGGGATGTTGACCGCCTTGGCGGTCTCGATCACGCGCGCCACGTCGGCGGCCGTCACTTCGCGATCCTTGATCGCCACCATGCCGCTCGAATTGAAGCTGCGGATGTGGCTGCCGGCAATGCCGGTGAACACGTTCTTGATTTTGCAATCGGCCATCAGTTCGGCTTCTTCGAGCGCGCGCTGGATGGACTCGACGGTGGCCTCGATGTTGACCACCACGCCCTTCTTCAAGCCCTTGGACTCATGCTGGCCCAGGCCGATGACTTCATGGGTCCCGTTGGGCATCACTTCCGCCACCACGGCGACCACTTTCGAAGTCCCGATGTCGAGGCCGACGATCAGATTTTTCGCGTCTTTAGTCATGGTTATCGTTTCGTCTTCTTGTCCAGGCCGAAGGCCAATCCCTGTGCTTTCAAAGCCAACCCGTTGGGGTACCGCATATCTACACTCTCAATCCTGTCCTGCAATCGCGCCGCCAGCTGCGGATACACCGTCAGCAAGCGATCGACCCGATCCTTCAGCGTCGCCTTGTTCTGCTCCCGGCCGAGGTCCACCGTCATGCCGTTGCTCAGCTTCACCGTCCACGCATAGCGGCTCGACAGCTGCACGCCTTCCGGCATCAGCTTCGCCGGCTTGAACCACTCGGCGAACTCGCGGTAGCGCGCCACTACTTCCTTCTCGCTGCCGTCCGGTCCGGAGAACTCGGGCAGCTCGCCATCCTCTTCCGCTTCGGCGAGGTTGGCGGTGAACACATCGCCCTTCACCGACAGCAGCTTGCCGTCGTCGCCCCAGGTGCCGAGTGGCTCATGCTCTTCCACCGTGACGATCAGCTTGTTCGGCCATTCGCGCCGCACGGCCGCCTTGCGCACCCACGGCACCGCTTCGAAGGCCGTGCGCACCGTGTCGAGGTTCGCCGTGAAGAAGTTGCCCTTGATACGCGGCACTGCCGTCGCACGCACCGTCGCGGCATTAACGTGCTGGACCGCCTTCCCGCCGACAGCTTCGATCTCGATCGCACGCAGCGTGAACATCGGCCGCTGCGTGACCCACCACGTACCGGCACCGAGAAGGCTCAACACGAACACGCCGAGCAGCGCGTTCGTGCTTGCATTGAGCATCCGGATGTCGTGCCACATGATCGGTCTGCTGCCCTTACGCCGGTTTCCAGTCTTGCGACGGTTTCATTTCGAGGTCCGCACCACGCAGGATCTCGACGCACAAATCTTCATAGCTCACACCTGCGGCTTTCGCGGCCATGGGCACGAGAGAATGCCCCGTCATGCCCGGCGAGGTGTTGACCTCCAGCAGGAAGGGCTCGTTGTCCGAGGCCCGCAGCATGAAGTCGACACGGCCCCAGCCGGAACAGCCGATCGCATTGAATGCGCGCACGGCGATCGACTGGATGCGCTTGGTGAGTTCCTCGTCCAGCGGCGCCGGGCAGAGATACTGCGTGTCGTCGCTGAAGTACTTGTTCTGGTAGTCGTAGTTGCCCTGCGGCGCGCGGATTTCCACGATCGGCAATGCGCGCGCGCTGCGGCCCTCGCCCAGCACCGGCACCGTCAGCTCGCGGCCGGTGATGAACTCCTCGGCCAGCACCACCTCGTCATATTTCGCGCAGAGCGCGAAGCCGGTCTGCATGTCGGAGTAACCGACGACCTTGCTGATGCCAATGGTCGAACCTTCGTGCGGTGCTTTCAGCATCAGCGGCAAGCCAAGCTCGTCCGGCACCGTGCGCAACTCTTCCGGCGTGGCGCCCTTGGCATCCAGCACGATGAAGCGCGGCGTCGGCAGGCCATGGTTGAGCCAGATGCGCTTGGTCATGACCTTGTCCATGCCGATGGCGGACGCCATCACGCCGGAACCGGTGTACGGAATGCCCAACTGCTCCAGCGTGCCTTGCAGCGTGCCGTCTTCGCCGTAGCGGCCGTGCAGCGCGATGAAGACGCGGTCGAACTTCTGTGCTGCCAGTTCGGCGATGCTGCGCTCGGCCGGGTCGAAGCCATGCGCATCGACACCCTTGCTCTGCAGCGCCTTCAGCACGCCGCTGCCCGACATCAGCGACACCTCGCGCTCGGCGGAACGCCCGCCGAACAGCACGCCTACCTTGCCGAACGTCTTTTTCAAATCCTCGTTGCTCATTGCTTTCCTTCATTGGCGGCGGCCAGCTTGCCCGGCACGCCGCTGATCGAACCGGCGCCCATGGTGATCACCACGTCGCCGTCTTTCGCCATGCTCATGATCGTGTCAGGCATGTCGTTGATGTCTTCCACAAAGATCGGCTCCACCTTGCCGACCACGCGCAGCGCGTGCGACAGAGAGCGGCCGTCCGCGGCCACGATGGGCTGCTCGCCCGCGGCGTAGACCTCGCCCAGCACCAGCGCATCGGCGCTCGACAACACCTTCACGAAATCCTCGAACAGGTCGCGCGTGCGGGTGTAACGGTGCGGCTGGAAGGCCAGCACGATGCGGCGGCCCGGATACGCGCCGCGTGCGGCGGCCAGCGTGGCGGCGGTTTCCACCGGGTGGTGGCCGTAATCGTCCACCAGCGTGAAGGAACCGCCCGCCGGCAGCTGGATCTCGCCGTAGCGGGTGAAGCGGCGGCCGACGCCGTTGAATTCGGCGAGCGCCTTCTGCGTCGCGCAGTCGTCCACGCCCAGTTCGCGGGCGATGGCGATGGCGGCGCAGGCGTTCTGCACGTTGTGCATGCCGGGCTGGTTCAGCGTGACGGTCAGCGGCGTGTAGCCGTCCTGCATCACGGTGAACTCCATCTTGCCGTCGACGGCCTTGGCATCCACCGCGCGCACCTGCGCATCTTCGCGGAAGCCGTAGGTCAGCACCGGCTTGGAGATGAAGGGCATGATCTCGCGCACGCTGGCATCGTCCACGCACAGCATCGCCACGCCGTAGAACGGCAGGCGCTGGGTGAATTCCACGAAGGCCTGCTTCAGCTTGGCGAAGCTGTGGTCGTAGGTCTCCATGTGGTCGGCGTCGATGTTCGTGATGACTTCGATCACCGGCGACAGGTTCAGGAAGGACGCGTCCGACTCGTCGGCTTCGGCGACGATGAAGTCGCCAGTGCCGAGCTTGGCGTTGGCGCCCGCTTTGGTCAGGCGGCCGCCGATGACGAAGGTCGGGTCGAGCCCGCCTTCGGCGAGCACGCTCGCCACCAGGCTGGTGGTCGTGGTCTTGCCGTGCGTGCCGGCGATGGCGATGCCTTGCTTCAGGCGCATCAGCTCAGCCAGCATCACGGCGCGCGGCACGATGGGGATGCGCTTGGCGCGCGCGGCGATGACTTCCGGGTTGTCGGCCTTCACTGCCGTCGAGGTGACGATGGCGTCCGCGCCGGCGATGTTGCCGGCCGCGTGACCCTGTGTCACCTTCGCGCCGAGTTCGACCAGGCGCTGGGTCGCGGCGTTGCTGCCGAGGTCGGAACCGGAGACGTTGTAGCCCAGGTTCAGCAAAACCTCGGCGATGCCGCTCATGCCCGAGCCGCCGATACCGACGAAGTGAATGTTTTTGACTTTGTGTTTCATGCGGTTTTTGCCAATTCTTCAAGCACCTCGGCAATCGCCTCGTTGGCCTGCCGGCGGCCGAGTGCGTGCGCAGCCTGCGCCATCGCGGCGCACTGCTCGCGGCTCAGCGACTGCAGCAGCAGCGCGAGGCGTTCCGGGGTCAATTCGGTTTGCGGCAGATGAATCGCCGCGTGTTGTTGTGCCATCCATTGCGCGTTGTCGCGCTGGTGCGAGGTGGTCGAGGCGACCAGCGGCACGAGCACGCTGGCGACGCCTGCAGCCGTCAGTTCCGAAACGGTGATGGCGCCGGCGCGGCAGATCACCAGATCGGCCTCGGCGTAGCGGCGCGGCATGTCGTCGATGAAGTCGACCACTTCCGCCTGCACGCCTGCTTTTTCGTAGGCGGCGCGCAAGGCTTCGATGTGCTGCTTGCC
>SPQI01000333.1 GCA_004570315.1 Oxalobacteraceae bacterium OM1
GGCCGCGAACCAGGCCGCCGTACTGCTCGAGAAACTGACGCAGTTCAAGTTCGAAGGACAGGCCGCCGCCCTGATGGCGACGCTGCAGGAAACCCTGAGCCGGGCCTCGCGCTACTCCACCGAACTGCAGCGCGCCACGCTGTCGACCCGCATGCAGCCGGTCGGCCGCCTGTTCCAGAAATTCCCGCGCCTGGTCCGCGAACTGGCCAAGGATCTCGGCAAGGATGTGGAACTCGTCATCGAGGGTGCCGAGACGGAAGTCGATCGCGTCGTCGTGGACAGCCTCTACGATCCGCTGGTCCACATGCTGCGCAATTCGCTCGACCACGGCATCGAACCCGCCGACGAGCGCGCCCAGACCACCAAGCCGGGCAAAGCCACCATCCTGCTGAAGGCCTGGCAGGAAGGCAGCAGCGTCATGATCCAGGTCTCCGATGACGGCAAGGGCATGGACCCGCAGAGGCTGCGCTCCAAAGCCATGGCGAAGGGACTGATTACCGAGCATCAGGCGCAGACCACCGAAGAAGCATTGCAGCTGATTTTCCTGCCCGGATTCTCGACGAAAGAAGTCGCTTCCAGCGTGTCCGGCCGCGGGGTCGGCATGGACGTGGTGAAGACCGCGGTAGAGAAGCATCGCGGGGCCATTCGGATCGAATCGACGATGGGCGAAGGCACGCGCTTCACCATCCGCCTGCCCATCGAACTCTCCATCGTGCCGACCATGCTGGTACGCACAGCCGGTGCTGCGCTAGCCCTGCCGATGGCGGTGGTGGAGCGCGTGGTGGAGTTGCCGGAAACCTTCGCCGAAGTCGGCGGTGCGCCGGTGCTGCGCGACCAGGGTCGTCCACTGGCAGTGCGTTCGCTCGCCGAGATTCTTGGCTATGAAACATGCCGGGAGAAGGTGGGCATCGTGATCGCCGCGCCGCAGCCTTACATCGTCGCCGTCGAAGCGGTGGACGGCACGGCCGATCTGGTGATCAAGCCGCTGACCGCGATTGCCGTACCGGGCGTGAACGGTACGGCGCGCTCGGCCGAAGGCGAACTCGTCCTTGTGGTGAGCCTGGCCTTCCTGCTCGACGGTTGCAAGATCACGGCGACGCGCCTCGCCGCCTGATCGCGCAAGCGCAAAAAAATCCCGCCCGGCGCAAGCCCGGCGGGATTTTTCTTTTTAGCGCCGGTTCAGTGCGAGCTGCCGTGCACCGCCTCGAAGGCTTTGCGCAGCGGTGCGGTGTCGTAGACGATCGTCAAGCCGGCGAAGCGCGACCGGTCCGCATTCAATGCAAATACGTCGACACAATCGAATTCCACGATCTCGCCGTCCTTCAGCGTCCAGCGGTAATGGAATTGAAGTGCGACGGCCGGGGCATGCGAGGCGCTTTCGAAGCGGTTGATGAAACGCGTTTCGGAGCGTCCGGTGTCGGCGAACAGATCGGCATAGAAGCGGTCGACCGGCATCGTGCCGTAGAGCGGGGACACGACCTGCGCATCCGGTTCGAACAGCGCAAGTACGGCTTGCAGATCACCCGCGTTCATTGCAGCGAGGTAGGCGTCGCACAAGTCTTTCAGCTGGGTCATGGTCAACGTCCTTTCGGTGCTTCGCCTTGCTTCACCTGCTGATTGATGGCGCCAAAGATCGATTTGCCGTTCGCGTCGAGCATCTCGATGCGAATGGTATCGTCGAACTTCATGAACGGCGTCTTGGCCTCGCCGTCGGCGATCATCTCCAGGCAACGCTTCTCGGCGATGCAGGTGTAGCCCTTCTTGGCATCCTTGTTCGACACGGTCCCGGAACCGATGATGCTGCCAGCGCGGGCGTTGCGCGTCTTGGCGAGATGCGCGATGAGCTGCGGGAAACTGAACACCATGTCGACGCCGGCATTCGGCTGGCCGACCAGCGCGCCGTTCCAGGTCGCGCGCAGCGGCAGGTGCACCTTGCCGTCCTTCCAGGCCTCGCCGAGTTCGTCCGGCGTGACGGCCACCGGAGAAAAACTGGTCGAGGGCTTGGACTGGAAAAAGCCGAAGCCCTTCGCCAGCTCGGCGGGAATCAGATTGCGCAGCGAGACGTCGTTGACCAGCATGAGCAGCTTGATGTGCGGCGCCGCCTGGTCGGGCGTCGCGCCCATGGGCACGTCGTCGGTCACGACTGCAACCTCGCCCTCGAAGTCGATGCCCCACTCTTCCGACAGCAGCACGATGTCGTCGGTCGGGCCGATGAAGTCGTCGGACCCGCCCTGGTACATCAGCGGATCGTGCCAGAAGGATTCCGGCATCTCCGCATTGCGTGCCTTGCGCACCAGCTCGACATGGTTCACGTAGGCCGAGCCGTCCGCCCACTGAAAGGCGCGCGGCAGCGGCGCCATGCAGCGCGACGGGTCAAAATCGAAGTGACGATGCGTGCGGCCGGTATTGAGCCGGTCGTACAGGTCTTCCAACTGCGGCGCGATGAAGCCCCAGTCGTCGAGGGCGCGCTGCAGGGTGCCGGCGATGCCGTCGGCGATGTGGGCGGTCTTGAGATCACGCGAGACGACGGCAAGCTGGCCGTCGCGCGTACCGTCTTTGAGTGTGGCGAGTTTCATCCCTGTTCCTTGTTGGTTTTCCGCCGGCAGATGCAGCCTTGGCCGGCGGGCAGCTGGCTATTATGGAATGAATCGTCAGAAGAAGCTGCCGACGTTGAACAGGGTGAGCACACCGAGCACGGCGAAGATGGCGGCCGCGATGCCGTGCACGAGCTTCATCGGAATGCGTCCGGCGATGCGATTGCCGAGCAGGACGGCGGGCACGTTGGCGAGCATCATGCCGAAGGTCGTGCCGGCCACGACGCCGTAGAAGCTGGCGTACTTGGCCGCGAGCGCGACGGTGGCGACCTGCGTCTTGTCGCCCATTTCAGCGAGGAAGAAGGAAATTAGCGTGGCGCCGAAGACGCCGAAGCGGCCGTCGGTGCTGCCGAGGTCGTCGACCTTGTCCGGGATGAGCATCCAGCCCGCCATGGCCAGGAAGGAGATGCCGAGAATCCAGCGCATGGCGTCGGGCCCGAGCAGCGATGTCAGCCAGCCGCCGACCGCGCCTGCAAGCGCATGATTGACGAGCGTGGCAACCAGGATGCCGAAGATGATCGGCAGGGGCCGACGAAACTTCGCAGCGAGCAGGAAAGAAAGGAGTTGGGTTTTGTCGCCGATTTCTGCCAGGGCGACGATGCCGGTCGAGACGAGGAAAGCTTCCATGAAATGCTCCAGGGCCGGAAAACCGATGACCATGCGCCGCCCGGCCCAATCCGGAGCACATGGTCAAAGGTCTCGCCAAACCTGGTGTCGCTTGCGCCACGATCCGCGGACCGAGTCTGTTGACGCAAGCCCCTCTCGCGTTCGGAGGGCGGCTACTCCCCAATGACGGGCACGATTTTACTCGCTTCGGGAGACGAGTGTCGAGTCGCAGTCTTACCTTGCTGCAAGAATGGCATCGGCGACTTCGACGAAGCCGGCGCCGCATGCCTGCATGGCAACGTAAGCCGGCGGCACGGCCAGTCGCGCGAGATGGTGGGCGACGTTGGCCACGCCGATGGCGTGCGGATAATGCGCGAACATGGCGGAATCGTTGCCGGAGTCGCCGACGAAGGCGTAATGCGCGCGGGCGGTCGCGTCGTCCACGCCGAACACGTCGCGCAGGACGCGCTCGCTCGTGACCTGCTTGGAGAACTGCGCCAGCGAGGCGTGCGCATGGATGCTGCTGGCGGTGACGTGGAAGCCGTGCTCGCGCATGAAGGCGAGCAAGTCCGCAATCCGTTGCGCCGGCCAAGGCGCAACGTTTTCGCCGATGTCGAACGCAAGATCGCCGACGCGCTGTGCCGCATCATCGGCGACTTGCAGGTCCGGAAAGGCGGCTTGCAGGACCGGCACGAAGGCGTCGAGCTGTGCCCGGTGCTGCCGGCGAGTGGCCGCATCGGCATAAAACCAGCTCTGCATGCGGCCGGCGGCATCGAGCCAGAAGGCGCTCGCGCCGTTCTCGCCGATGACGGCGTCGAAACCGCACAGACGGAGGAGCGGCATGGCCCAGTAAGTCGGGCGTCCCGTGACGGCGAGCACCTGCAGGCCGCCGCCGCGCAACTGCTCGATGGCGGAAAGCACTGCGGGCAGTAAGCGGCCCTGCGTCGTCAGCGTGTCGTCGATGTCGGTCAGGACGCCGCGCAGCGCCTTGCGCTCATGCAACGGCCAGTCGGCAAGCGGCTTCATAGCTCGTAGCTGTCTTTCTCGCCGCTCATCACCTGTTCGATCAGCTTGCGGTTAAGCGTAGGCGTCAGCAATTCGATGAAACTGTATACATAGCCGCGCAGGTAAGCGCCCTGCTTCAAGGCGATGCGGGAGACGTTGGTACCGAACAGGTGTCCGACCGGAATCGAGCGCAAGCCCTTGTCGCGCTCCTCGTCGAAGGCCATGCCGGCGATGATGCCGACGCCCATGCCGAGCTCGACATAGGTCTTGATGACGTCGGCGTCGATGGCTTCGAG
Source organism: Oxalobacteraceae bacterium OM1 (assembly GCA_004570315.1). Taxonomy (GTDB): domain Bacteria; phylum Pseudomonadota; class Gammaproteobacteria; order Burkholderiales; family Burkholderiaceae_D; genus Noviherbaspirillum. The sequence goes on from SPQI01000333.1 coordinate 4,502, forward strand.
AAGAATGTCGGGCTTCAGGTCGCGAATGGCAAACGCATGGTCGATCTTGGCGCGGCCGGCAAATGCGCTGTCGTACGTGATAAGGGGAAATGCCGAAATTTCTTCAAGCGTCACGTTTCTGGCTTTGAGCAAAGGATGCTCCGGCGGCACCACGACGACGTGCTCCCACTGGTAGCACGGCAGGCTGATCAGCCCGTCGACACTGGCAATGGCTTCCGTGGCGATCGCCAGATCGGCCTGGTCGCGCAAGACCATGTCGGCAATCTGCTTGGGATTGCCTTGCAACAATGACAAGCGCACCTTCGGGTATTTCTGGGTAAAGGCCTGCACGATCTTCGGCAGCGAATAGCGCGCCTGGGTGTGCGTTGTCGCGATGGTGAAACTGCCGCTGTCTTGAGCCGCGAATTCCTTGCCGATGCGCTTGAGCCCGTCAATTTCTTGCATGATCAGCTCGACCGACCGCAGCACCGCCCGGCCTGGCTCCGTCAGGCCGCGAATACGCTTGCCATGGCGGGTGAAGATATCGACGCCCAGTTCTTCCTCCAGTTCGATGATGGCCTTGGACACGCCCGGCTGGGATGTGAACAAGGCCTTCGCCGCCTCGGTCAGGTTGAAGTTCTGGCGCACGGCTTCCCGCACGAAACGCAGCTGATGGAGGTTCATATTTCCCTGAAGTAATGCACTACTCGAATTTTCGCGTTTGTATATACCGATACGGCATATAAGCAAATGAGGACTAAGTAGTTTGGAATAAGGAATTAGTTTATTACGATTCCCGCTAACTTTGGCGGGATGAAATGACTCTTTCTTATGTGGTTTCCGGTTTTGCGGTAGGCGCCTTGGTCGGCTTGACCGGCGTCGGCGGCGGCTCGCTCATGACGCCGCTGCTGACCTTGCTGTTCGGGATTTCGCCGACCGTGGCAGTCGGCACCGACCTGGCGTTCGCGTCCGCGACCAAGACGACCGGCGCGCTGGTGCATCGCGTCAGCGGCAACGTCCGCTGGCGCATCGTCGCCCTGCTCTGCCTCGGCGCCTTGCCGGCCGCCTTCGCTGCCACGCTCGGGCTCAAGACCTTCGGCGCGCTGGACCAGGCTATTGCCCATGTCATCCGTTACGCCATCGCAACCTCGGTGTTGCTGACCGTTGTGGCATTGCTGTTCCGTGGCCGCTTGCTCGCCTGGATCAGCGCCCACCCGGAGCGCCAACTGCAGGGCGTCCGCCTGGACGCTGCGACCGTGCTGGTCGGCGCCGTGCTCGGCACGCTGGTCACAGTGTCCTCGATCGGTGCTGGCGCCATCGGTGCAACGATCCTCGTGATGCTGTACCCTCGCCTGTCCCCGGCCGAGATCGCCGGGACCGATATCGCCTATGCCGTGCCGCTGACCGCCATCGCCGCCGCCGGCCACTGGTGGCTCGGCTCCATCAACTGGGAACTGCTCGGCGCCTTGCTGATCGGTTCCGTCCCCGGCATCACGCTGGGTTCCTTCGCCGCTCGCGCGGTGCCCGAAAAGATTCTCCGCGGCCTGCTCGCCACCACGCTGACCGGCGTGGCCGCCAAGATGGTTTTTTAAGATCGGAAGACAGATGTATCGCTACGACCAATACGACCACCAGATCGTCAAGGAACGCGTCAAGCAGTACGCCGACCAGGTGCGCCGCCGCCTGAACAACGAACTGAGCGAAGACGAGTTCCGCCCGCTGCGCCTGCAGAACGGCCTGTACTACCAACGCCACGCCTACATGCTGCGCATTGCGGTGCCCTACGGCCTGCTCGCCTCGCGCCAGCTGCGCATGTTCGCGCACATCGCTCGCGAGCACGACCGCGGTTACGGCCACTTCACCACGCGCCAGAACATGCAGTTCAACTGGATCAAGGTTGAGGAAACGCCGGAAATTCTTTCCAAGCTGGCCTCGGTCGAGATGCATGCCATCCAGACCTCTGGCAATTGCGTGCGCAATATCACGTCCGACGCCTTCGCCGGCGTCGCGCCGGACGAGATCATCGATCCGCGTCCCTACTGCGAAATCTTGCGCCAGTTCAGCACCTTCCATCCGGAATTCGCCTACCTGCCGCGCAAGTTCAAGATCGCCATCAACGGCGCCGAAGAAGACCGCGCTGCCATCATGGTGCATGACATCGGCCTGTCCATCGTGAAGAACGAACAAGGCGAGCTGGGCTTCCGCGTCATCGTCGGCGGCGGCATGGGCCGCACGCCGATTCTCGGCAGCGAGATCCGTGCCTTCCTGCCGTGGCAGCATGTGATGACCTATATCGAAGCCATCCTTCGCGTCTACAACCAGTACGGCCGCCGCGACAACATCTACAAGGCGCGCATCAAGATTCTCGTGAAGGCGCTCGGCGTGGAAGAATTCGCGCGCCAGGTGGAAGCCGAATGGCAGGACATCAAGGATGGTCCGGGCACGCTCACTCAGGAAGAACTCGACCGCGTGGCGTCCTATTTCACCGCGCCGGCCTATGAGACGCTGCCTGCAACCGATGCGCGTTTCGAGCAACTCAAGACGGAGAACAAGGCGTTCTCGAACTGGATCAAGCGCAACGTCAAAGGCCACAAGGTGCCGGGCTATGCCGCCGTCGTGCTGTCGCTGAAAAAGACCGGCGTGCCGCCGGGCGACGCGACCGCCGAGCAGATGGAGTTCGTGGCCGACCTCGCCGATCAGTACAGCTACGGGGAACTGCGCGTGACGCATGAGCAGAACCTGGTGCTGTCCGACGTCAAGCTGTCCGACCTCTACGAAATCTGGCTGGCCGCCAAGTCGCACGGCCTGGCGACGCCGAACATCGGCCTGCTGACCGACATCATCTGCTGCCCGGGCGGCGATTTCTGCGCGCTGGCCAATGCGAAGTCGATTCCCATCGCCGCCGACATTACCGAGCGCTTCGATGACCTGGACTTCCAGTACGACATCGGCGACATCGAGCTGAACATCTCCGGCTGCATCAACTCCTGCGGCCACCATCACGTCGGCCACATCGGCGTACTGGGCGTCGACAAGGACGGCAGCGAGTGGTACCAGGTCTCGATCGGTGGTGCGCAGGGCAACGAGTCGAGCATCGGCAAAATTATCGGCCCGTCGTTCTCGGCGCATCAGATGCCCGAAGTAATCGACCGCATCCTGAAGGTCTACGTGCGCGAGCGGAACGAGGACGAGCGCTTCATCGACACGGCGCGCCGCATCGGTGTGGCGCCGTTCAAGGAATTTGTCTACGCAACGCCGATCAAGATTGAACATCCCGCTGGAGAAGACGCCTATGCGTAACATCATCAAGAACAAGGCTGTCGTCAGCGACGATTGGCAGGTACTGAAGCTGGCCGAGGGCGACACGCCCGAGACGGTCGCGGTCCCCGCCGGCAAGGTCATCGTGCCGCTGAAGGTCTGGCAGGCGCAGCGTGCGGTGCTGGAACAGCGCAGCGAACTCGGAGTTTGGCTGGCCAGTGACGAGCGTCCCGAGGAACTGAAGGGTGAGCTGGGCCGCTTCCAGGTGGTCGCGGTGGACTTCCCGAAATTCGCGGACGGCCGCGGCTACTCCATCGCCTACAACCTGCGCGCCCGCCTCGACTACACCGGCGAGATCCGCGCCATCGGCGACGTGCTGCGCGATCAGCTGTTCTACATGCAGCGCGTCGGCTTCGACGCCTTCGCCGTCCGCGAGGACAAGAACATCGACGATGCGCTCAAGGGCTTGACGGATTTCTCCGAGGTCTACCAGAAGTCGTGGGACGTGAAATCGCCTTTGTTCCGTCGCGTGCAGCGCCACGGAGCATCAGCATGAACGACTATGACGCCAAGGTCGCGGCCACCCGCGCGACGCTGGAACGCATTGCCACCGACTTCACGCCGGCAGTGTTCGCATCCAGCCTCGCGGCCGAGGACATGGTGCTCACCGACCTGATCCTGCGCGCTCGTCTGCCGATCACGATCTTTTCGCTTGAGACCGGCCGGCTGCACAAGGAAACGCTCGGCATGCTGGACCGCATCAAGGAAACCTACGACTACGACGTGAAGCTGTACAAGCCGGAGCCCGCAGCGGTCGAAGCCTACGTGGCGCAGAACGGCCTGAACGCCTTCTACGACAGCGTGGACATGCGCAAGGAATGCTGCCGCATCCGCAAGGTCGAGCCGCTCAAGCGCGCGCTCGCGGGCAACAAGGCCTGGATCACCGGCCAGCGCCGCAGCCAGTCCACCACGCGCGCCGAGCTGGCCGTGCAGGAAAACGACGAGGCGCACGGCATGGTGAAGTTCAACCCGCTGGCCGACTGGTCGGAAGAGGATGTCTGGCACTACATCCGCAGCAACAACGTGCCGTACAACCCGCTGCACGACAAGGGTTATCCGTCGATCGGCTGTGAGCCCTGCACCCGCGCCATCCAGCCGGGCGAGGACGTCCGCGCCGGCCGCTGGTGGTGGGAAAACGCCGACACCAAGGAGTGCGGCTTGCACGTCGTGGACGGCAAGCTGGTTCGCATCAAATCCATCGCGTGAGAGAACTATGAATACCGCAGTCGAACAGGTCTTTGTCGATACGGCGAGCAACCGCCACCTGGACTGGCTCGAGTCCGAGGCCATCCACATCATGCGCGAGGTCGCCGCCGAGTGCTCCAACCCCGCCCTGCTCTTCTCGGGCGGCAAGGACTCGGTCGTGCTGCTGCGGATCGCGGAAAAGGCTTTCCGTCCCGGGAAATTCCCCTTCCCGCTGGTGCACATCGATACCGGGCACAACTTCCCGGAAGTGATTGCCTTCCGTGACAAGCGCGTCGCCGAACTGGGTGAGCGCCTGATCGTCGGCTCGGTGGAAGACTCGATCAAGCGCGGCACTGTGCGCCTGCGCAATCCGCAGACCGACTCCCGCAATGCTGCGCAGGCGGTGACGCTGCTGGAGACCATCGAGCAGTACAACTTCGACGCCTGCATCGGCGGCGCGCGCCGCGACGAAGAGAAAGCCCGCGCCAAGGAGCGCATCTTTTCCTTCCGCGACGAGTTCGGCCAGTGGAATCCGAAGGCGCAGCGCCCCGAACTCTGGGACCTGTACAACACCCGCGTGCATCCGGGCGAAAACATGCGCGTGTTTCCGATCTCGAACTGGACCGAACTGGACGTGTGGCAGTACATCGCCCGCGAAGGCCTCGAACTGCCGTCGATCTACTTCGCGCACCAGCGTGAAGTCATCCCGCGCAACGGCCTGCTGGTGCCGCTGACCGATCTGACGCCGCCGAAAGAAGGCGAAGCGGTCGAAACGCGCACCGTGCGCTTCCGCACCGTCGGCGACATCTCCTGCACCTGCCCGGTGGCGTCCGATGCCGCGACGGTGGATGCGATCATCGCCGAGACAGCCGTCACCCAGATCACCGAACGGGGCGCGACCCGCATGGACGACCAGACGTCCGAAGCCTCGATGGAAAAACGCAAGAAGGAAGGATATTTCTGATGAACGCCGTAGTGGAACAAGGTCTGAGCGCCACGACTGCCGAACGCGGCCTGCTGCGCTTCATCACCGCCGGCTCGGTGGATGATGGCAAGAGCACGCTGATCGGCCGCCTGCTGTTCGACAGCAAGGGCATCTTCGCCGACCAGCTCGATGCGATTTCGCGTGCCAAACACAAGCGCACGGTGGGCGACACCGTCGATCTTTCCCTGCTGACGGACGGCCTGGAAGCCGAACGCGAACAAGGCATCACGATCGACGTGGCCTACCGCTATTTCGCGACGCCACGCCGCAAGTTCATCATCGCCGACACGCCGGGGCACGAGCAGTACACCCGGAACATGGTGACCGGCGCCTCGACGGCCGACGCGGTCATCATCCTGGTCGACGTGTCGAAGGTGAAGTTCGGTGAAGACGGCAGCGTGGAACTGCTGACCCAGACCAAGCGCCACTCCACGATCGCGCATCTGCTGCGCATCGAGCATGTCATCGTGGCCGTCAATAAAATGGACCTCGTGGACTACGACCAGCAGGTCTATGACCGCATCGTCGGTGCGTACCGCAGCTTCGCCGAACAGCTCGGCCTGAAGGACGTGCGTGCGATTCCGCTGTCCGCCCTCGCCGGCGACAACGTCGTGACGGCCAGCGACCGCATGCCGTGGTACCAGGGACCGACGCTGATCGAGCTGCTCGAGACGCTTTCCGTCTACGACGACGCGCATGCGGAGCCGCTGCGCTTCCCGGTGCAGCTGGTCGCGCGCCACAATGGACATGAAGCGAACGACTTCCGCGGCTACATGGGCCGCGTCGAAGCCGGCAAGGTCAGCAAGGGCGACAAGCTGGTGGTGCAGCCAAGCGGTCAGACAGCGACGGTGAAGGATATCCAGTCCTTCGACGGCTCGCTCGAGAGTGCTTCCGCCGGCCAGTCAATCACGCTGCTGCTGGACGAATACCTCGATATCTCGCGCGGCGACATGCTGGCTGCCGCCGAACGTCCTGCCACGCTACTCAAGACGGTGACTGCGGACATCTGCTGGCTGTCGGAAGAGCCGCTGGATTTGCGTCGCAAGTACTGGCTGAAGCACACGACCAAGCAGGTCCCGGCGCGCGTGAGCCGCATCGATACCCTGCTGGACATCAATACCCAGGAGCGCCGCCCGGCCGATGCATTGAAGCTGAACGACATTGCCTCGGTCGCGATCAACGTGCAGCAGCCGCTCGCGGCCGACGCCTACGATGCCATCCGCTCGACCGGCTCCTTCATCCTCATCGATGAAGTGACGCACCAGACGGTCGCCGCCGGCATGATCCGCCTCTGAGCCGGATGAGCGACGCAACGTCGGCCAAGCGCCTGCCCGGCAAGGTGGTCCTCATCGGCGCCGGACCGGGCGCGGCCGACCTGATCACGGTGCGTGGCGCCCGCATTCTTGCGCAGGCCGACGTCGTGCTGTACGACGCGCTGGTCACGGAAGACATGCTGGCGCTCTGCCCGCAAGCAGAAAAGATTTCCGTCGGAAAGCGCTCGGGCCAGCGTTCGACCGCGCAGACGGTGATCAACCAGCAGCTCGTCGAATGCGCGAAGCGGTATGCGCTCGTCGTGCGCCTCAAGGGCGGCGATCCCATGATGTTCGGTCGCGCCGACGAGGAGTTGCGCGCGTTGGAAGCGGAAGGCATCGACGTGGAAGTAGTGCCCGGCATCACGGCAGCGCTCGCAGCCGCCGCCTCCACCCGGCAACCGCTGACCAAGCGCGGCATCGCGCGCAGCGTCGCGTTCTTCACCTCCAGCACTGCTCCCCATCATCCTGAACAGACGACCTTGCCCGATTGCGACACGCTGATCCAGTACATGGGCGGCAAGGAAGCGATCACGACGGCGCAGAAGTTGCTGGCTCAGGGACGTTCGCCCGATCTGCCCATCGTCGTGGTGGAAAATTGCAGCCGGCCGAACGAGCGCGTCTTGCGGCTGACGCTCGGCGGTTTGGAACGCGGCTTGCATGGCTGCAGCGGTCCCGTCCTCGTGATGATCGGCGAGGCTTTCGCGCCGCGCCGCAATTGACTCACTTCCCCAGCTGACCGAGGCAATAGCGGGCAATCGCCGCCAGGACGTCGGCATCCTCGCCGACCGCAGGCGACACCCGCAGGTCGAGCTCGGGATGTGCCGCACGCAGTTCATCCGTCATCGCCGGCAAATCCCGCAGCACATGGCCACCCTGGCCGAAGAAAACCGGCACCACCGTCACCGTCCGGCACCCCGCCTGCATCAGCTCGGGAACGAGTTCGGGCAGGCGCGGCGACATCAATTCCAGAAATGCCAGCTCGACCCGTGTGCCAGGCCGTTGCGCCTGCACCAAGGATTGCAGGCGCCGAAACGGTTCGGCCCAGCGCGGGTCGCGCGCGCCGTGAGCGAAGAGAACAAGTGCGCGGTCCGACATGTCAGTCTCCGTCAGTGTTTCTGCACCCACCATAGCGAGCCGACTGCCAGCAACAGGAATGTTGCGCTGGGCAGTATCGCCGTCGCAAGCGCCGGCCAGGTGTTCAGCAGGCCGAGGTGGGAGAACAGGTTGTTGATCAGATGGAAGCTCACGCCGATCATGATGCCGATGAAGATCTTCAGGCTGACGCCGCCGGCGCGGAAATGCAGGTAGGCGAACGGCAGGGCCAGCGCCATCATCACCAGCGCGGCGAACGGGTACACCAGCTTTTTCCAGAACGCGATCTGGTAGCGGCTGGCGTTCTGGTTGTTTTCCGCAAGGTGGCGGGTATAGGCCGCGAGGTCGAGCGCGGACATCCGGTCCGGGTCGGCGAACAGCACCGACAGGATGTCCGGCGTGATCTCGGAAACGAGGTCTTTGTTGCTCGAACGCTGCTGGTTGATGATCGTTTTGACATCGGCGGTGTCGCCGCCGAACGTTGTCTCGGCCACGTCGGCAAGGCGCCAGACGTTGCGTCCCTTGTAGTCCGCATGCGCCGCCGTGACCAGGGACGTGAGGCGGAATTCGCGGTCGAATTCGTACAGGCGCACGCCTTGCAGCTGGCCGTCCGGCCGGACCTGTCGCACGTTGATGAAGCGCGAGCCGACCATGTTGCCGGTCAGGCCGTGCTCTCGGATCAGGTCCTTGGTCCACAGGCCGGTACGAAACTCTTGCGAGATGGACGAACCTTGCGCCTGCAGCTTGAGCTTCTCCGCCATTTCACTGGTCGCCGGCGCGATGAATTCGCCGAAGAGGAAAGTGATCGCAACGAATACGATGCCGACGCGTGCCAGCAGCCACCCGGCCATGCCGGTCGACAAACCGGAGGCACGCATGATGGTGAACTCGGAACGCGCCGCCAGTTGCGCCAGCGCGTAGATGGTGCCGATCAGCGCCGCAATCGGCATCAGGTCATAGACATAGCCCGGCAGTCCCATCAGCACATACAGAAAGGCATGCTGCAGCTGGTAGCCGCCGCGGCCGACCTGCGGCATTTCCTGCATCAGATCGAAGAAGGCTTCCAGCGCGAGGAAGGCCACCAGCACGAAGAACACCGCGCCCACCACTTCGCGAGCCACATAGCGAAACAAAACCTTCATCCGCGCGCCTCCTTGCGGAAGAACACTGCGCGCTTGAACCTGCCCCAGAGAACGGAAGGATGACGGGCGCTGTTCACGTTCAAGCGCCACAGGAACAGCCCGGTGACGACGAGCGCGGCAAGCAGGTGGATGGGCCACCAGGCAACCACGACGGACAGGCGTTTCTGCACGACGGCAGCCTGAAAGACGTTGATCATATTGAGATAGATCACTACCAGCAGTAAGGCGATCAGCAGATTGCCGGAACGGCCGCCGCGCGGATTGACGAAGCTGAGCGGAATCGCGAGCAGCATGAGCAGCAGGCACATCAGCGGCACCGCGATGCGCCAGTGCAGCTCGCCCATGTTGAAGCTGTTCGGATCGGCAAGCAGGTCTTGCGTCGGCAGCGAGCGCGCCGACTTGTCGCCGGCGACCGCACCGGACTGCCGCCCGACCAGCACGCCGTAGCGCTCGAACTCCATGATGCGAAAGTCTGCTTGATCGTTCATGCCGTCGTACCGGCGTCCCTGCGACATCACGAGAAACTTGTCGCCCTGCGGGTCGATCGCGACGGTGCCTTCCTTCGCAACCACGACGCTGGTGCGACCGTTGGTAACCGTGTTGACGAAGACATTGCGTACCTTGCTGGAATCGCCGCTCACGCCTTCGACGAAGAAGATGCGATCCGCCGATGCCGATTCCTGGAACTTGCCGGGCGACACGCGGGCGATGTCCTCGCGCTTTTCGAAGCGCTCGCGAAACTCGGCACTCTGCCGGTTTGCCCAGGGCGTCACGACAAAGCTGAGCGCCGCGGTCAATGCCACGATGGGCAGGCCGAACGACATGACCGGCTTGATCCATCGCGCCAAACTCTGGCCGGACGCGAACCACACCACCATCTCGGAATCCTGGTAGCTGCGGGTGACCACCATCAGCACTGAAATGAAACCGGTCAGCGTGAAGATGATGGGAAGGTAGTTGAGTGCCGCGAAGCCGATCAGCGCAATCACGTCCTGCGAGGCCACTTTGCCGCCGGCGGCCTGGCCGAGGATCTTGATCAAAGTGATGGTGATCGTGATTGTGAACAGCGTGGTAAACACGGCGCCCGCCGTGCTGACCAGTTCGCGTCGAAGGGCGCGCTGAAAAATCATCGAATACGGGACAGCGCTATAATTGCGCCTGTTTCAAGGAGAGAATCTATGGACTTTAGCATAAAAACTTTGGACGCAAAGACGGCCGCCGCCACCCTCAAAACGGGTTGCATCGCCGTCGGCGTCTTTGAAAACAAGAAACTGACGCAAGCCGCCAAAGAGCTCGATTCCAAGGGCCAGATCAGCGCCGCGCTGAAGTCCGGCGACATCTCCGGCAAGGCAGGCTCGACCCTGCTGCTGCGCGGTGTCGCAGGCACGGCCGCCGAGCGCGTGCTGCTCGTGGGCCTGGGCGCCGACGAGAACGTCAGCGAGAAGTCCTTTCAGTCGGCGGTGCAAGCCGTCGCGAAGGTGTTCGCTTCGCTGGGCGCGAACGAAGCCGTCGTGGCCCTGCCCTTCGACGGCGTGCAGAAGCGCGACGTCGCCTGGACGATCCGCTGCGCCGTACTGGCCGCCCGCGAGAATGCCTACCGCTACGACACCACCAAGAGCAAGAAAGATCCGGTCGAAGGCGGCGTGAAGAAAGTCGCGTTCGCCGTCGGTGCCGCCAACGCTGCTGCTGCCAAGGCTGCCGCCGCGCAGGCCAACGCACTGGCCAACGGCATGGATCTGACCCGCGATCTCGGCAACCTGCCGCCGAACATCGCCACCCCGACCTACCTCGCCAACACCGCCAAGAAGCTCGGCAAGGAATTCGGCTTCAACGTCGAAGTCCTGGACCGCAAGCAGATCGAAGCGCTCAAGATGGGCAGCTTCCTGGCCGTGACCCAGGGCAGCGAAGAGCCGCCGAAGTTCATCGTCCTCAAGCACAACGGCGGCAAGCCGAAAGATGCGCCGGTCGTCCTCGTGGGCAAGGGCATCACCTTCGATACCGGCGGCATTTCGCTCAAGCCGGGCGCCAACATGGACGAGATGAAGTACGACATGTGCGGCGCGGGTTCCGTGCTCGGCACCTTCCGCGCCATCGGCGAGATGGGCCTGAAGCTGAACGTGATCGGCGTGATCCCGACCTGCGAAAACATGCCGTCGGGCCGCGCGACCAAGCCGGGCGACATCGTGACGTCCATGTCCGGCCAGACCATCGAGATCCTGAACACCGACGCCGAAGGCCGCCTGATCCTGTGCGATGCCCTCACCTACGCGGAGCGCTTCAAGCCGGCCGTGGTGGTGGACATCGCGACGCTGACCGGTGCCTGCGTGACCGCGCTCGGCCACCACAACTCCGGCCTCTTCACCCGTGACGACGAGGCGCACGACGCATTGGCCGACGCCCTGCTCGCCGCCGGCAAGGAAACCGGCGACACCGCATGGCGCATGCCGCTGGGCGACGCCTACCAGGAGCAGCTGAAGTCCAACTTCGCCGACATGGCCAACATCGGCGGTCCGCCGGGCGGCAGCATCACCGCCGCGTGCTTCCTCGAGCGCTACACGAAGCAGTACACCTGGGCGCACCTGGACATCGCCGGCACGGCATGGAAAGGCGGCGCGGCCAAGGGCGCGACCGGCCGTCCGGTGCCCCTCCTGACGACCTTCCTGATCAACCGCGCGAACGGCAAGTAAATGCAGCTCGCGACCTGGAACGTCAACTCGCTGAAGGTCCGCCTGCCGCAGGTGTTGCAGTGGCTGGCGGACAATCCGGTGGACGCTCTCTGTCTGCAGGAAACCAAGCTCACCGACGACAAGTTCCCGGCTGCCGAGATCCAGGCGGCCGGGTACAACGTCGTCTTCACCGGGCAGAAGACCTACAACGGCGTCGCCATCCTGTCGAAGCATGCGATGGAAGACGTGGTGAAGAACAACCCGCGTTTCGAGGACGAGCAGCAGCGCATCATCGCTGCGACAATCCAGGGCATGCGGGTGGTCTGCGCCTACATCCCGAACGGACAATCGGTCGATTCGGACAAATACCAGTACAAGCTGAAGTGGCTCGACGCACTGCACGATTGGCTGGCGGACGAGCTGAAGGCGCACGATGGCGTGGCGCTGCTTGGCGACTACAACATCGCACCGGACGATCGCGACGTGCACGACCCGGCCGCCTGGGCTGGTCAGGTGCTGTGTTCGGAACCGGAGCGGGCGCAGTTTCAACGCTTGATCGCGCTGGGCTTCAAGGATGCATTCCGGCTGTTCGATCAGCCTGAAAAGCTGTTCAGCTGGTGGGATTACCGCATGATGGCGTTCCGGCGGAACATGGGATTGCGGATCGACCATGTGCTGCTGTCGCCTGCGCTCGCGGCGCGTTGCACGGGCTGCGTGATCGACAAAGTGCCGCGCAAGTGGGAACAGCCGTCGGATCATACGCCGGTGGTGGCGACGTTGATTTGAAGCGCTGAGCTCGCTTGGACACTTGCTGTCGTTCCTGACTTCTCGCTCTATCTAACTACTGTTACTGCATACGGCTGCATTTCTCCTTCAGTGTCGTTCCCGCGAAGGCGGGAACGCAGAGATGCCGCGACGATGCCGGTCAAAACCACTACATCGTTCCCCGATGGCGCCCTCACCGCCTCTGAGTAACTGCAATTGTTCTTTCCTCCGACCTGGGTTCCCGCCTACGCGGGAACGACAGGTAAGAGATGGTGCGGCCAAGCTTTCCTGGCGTTGCCGTTCCTAAATCGCCACACCCCGCACCGCCGCACGAATCTGCTCCAGGGCCGACGGATCCTCGATCGTCGGCAACTCCCCCGTATCACGCCCTTCGCAAATCGCCTGAATCGAGCGCCGCAACAGCTTTCCTGACCGCGTCTTCGGCAACAGCGTCACGAAATGCACGCGCGCCGGCCGCGCCACCGCGCCGAGCTGCTTGTCGACTAAGGCCATCACTTCGCCTTCCAGCGCCAGCCGCTCTGCCGGCGTATCCAGCGCATCGGCGTTCTTCACGACGGCGAACGCGACGGCGACTTGCCCCTTGAGCTTGTCCTCCACGCCGACCACCGCCACCTCCGACACATTCGGGTGGCTGCAGATGCTCTCCTCGATCTCGCGCGTGCCGAGGCGATGCCCCGCGACGTTGATCACGTCATCGCTGCGCCCGAGGATGAAGTAGTAGCCATCCCGGTCGCGAATGCCCCAGTCGAAGGTGGAATAGACCATCTCGGTCGGGAAGTTGGACCAATAGGTATCGACGAAGCGCTGGTCATCGCCATACACCGTCTGCATACAGCCCGGCGGCAGCGGACCTTCGATCACCACCACGCCCTTCTCGTTCGGGCCGCAGACCGCACCGGTCGCTTCGTTGAGGATCTTCACGCGATAGCCGGGCATCGGCACGCCGGGGCTGCCGAGGCGCGTGGGTTTGTCTTCAACGCCCTTGGCGATCGACAGGATCGGCCAACCGGTCTCCGTCTGCCAGTAGTTGTCGATGATGGGTACGCCGAGCGCATTGGCGATCCAGTCGGAGGTCGGTTCGTCGAGCGGCTCGCCGGCGAGGTAAAGCGTCTTGAGCGAGGACAGGTCGTACTTGCGCATGAAGTCGGTCGAATGCTTCTTCAGCACGCGGACCGCCGTCGGCGCCGAGAACATGCGGCTGACCTTGTACTTCTCGACGATGCTCCACCAGATACCGGCGTCGGGACGGATCGGCAGGCCTTCGTACATGACGGTCGCCATGCCGGCAATCAGCGGTCCGTAGACGATATAGGAATGGCCGACGACCCAGCCGATGTCGGACGTGCAGAAATAGGTCTCGCCCGGATTGCCGCAGAAGATGTGCTTCATCGACGCGGCGAGTGCGACCGCATAGCCGCCGACATCGCGCTGCACGCCCTTGGGCTTGCCGGTTGTGCCCGAGGTATAGAGGATGTAGGAGCTGTCGGTGGCGTCGAGCCAGGTGATGGGCACGTCGGCGTCGAGATGCTGCTCGCGCAGCGCGCCGTAGGACTTGTCGCGGACGGCATGCATGGGCATCGGCGCCAGGCCGCGGTCAACCATCAGGACATGCTGCGGCTTGTAATGCGCCAGGTCGATGGCTTCGTCGAGCAGCGGCTTGTACGCGACGACCTTGCCGCCGCGCGAGCCGGCGTCGGCGGAAACGATGAGCACAGGCGTGGCATCGTCGATGCGTGAGGCGAGGCTGTTGGCCGCGAAGCCGCCGAACACCACCGAATGGATGGCGCCGATGCGTGCGCAGGCGAGCATCGCGAAGGCGGCTTCGGCGATCATCGGCATGTAGATCAGCACGCGGTCGCCCTTCTGCACGCCGAGCGTTTGCATGATGGCCGCCATGCGCATCACTTCGCCGTGCAGCTCGGAGAAGGTGTAGATCTTTTCGGTGTTCGTTTCGGTGGAGAGTGCGATGAGGGCGGGCTTGTCTGCCTCCGTGCCGACCCAGCGGTCGACGGCGTTGTGGCAGAGGTTGGTCTTGCCGCCGACGAACCA
>SPQI01000303.1 GCA_004570315.1 Oxalobacteraceae bacterium OM1
GAACTGGCGAACGACCCGGCCACCAACCTCATGCAGATCGCCGACTGCGTCGCGTGCGATCCGGCGCTGGCAACGAAGATCCTGAAGGCCGCGAACTCGCCGCTCTACACGCGCCGCCGCTCCGCCACCAACGTGCGCCAGGCCGTCAACCTGATGGGCACGCATGCCGCGACCTCCATTGCGCTGTCGTTCTCGCTCGCGCGCAACCTCTCCGACGCGGCCACGGGCGGCAATGCCACGCGCTACTGGAAGCGCTCGGTCTGCGCCGCGCTGGCCTGCCGCGTGCTGGCCGAGCGCTTCGAGCTGGATCGCGACGACCTCTTCCTCGTCGGCCTGCTGCAGGACATCGGCATCCTGGCGCTGAACACCGCCTTCGGCGAACGCTATGCACGCTTCGCCGAGCCGATCACCGACCATGACGAACTGCTGCGCGCCGAGCGCGCGGAATTCGGCAGCGGCCACGACGAGGTCGGCTACTGGCTGCTCAAGCGCTGGAACCTGCCCGACCACATCGCGCTCGCCTGCCTCACCAGCCACGGCCAGCCGCAGGCACGCGACCGCCAGGCGCTATTCGATTCCTGCGTGGCGGTCTCCGGCTATTTCGCCGACGTCTTCCTCAACCCTGGCGACTCGGTCAGCACGCTCAAGCTCGGCCACGCCGCTCTGCAATGGCTGCGCCTCGAACCTGCCGCGGTGGCCGCCGTGATGGACGAGATGCGCGCCGGCCTGCAGGAAATGCAGGACCTGTTCGACGTATCCGTGATCGACGCGCACCAGGCCGACGCCCTCGTGGCGGAAGCGCGCGAACTTCTGCTGGTCGCCAACCTCGGGCAGATGCGCGACCTCGACCAGCGCACGCAGCGCGACGGCCTCACCGGTATCTACAACCGCACTCACTTCGAGCGCGTGCTGCGCGAGGAGCTCGACGCCGCCGCCCGCCATGGCTGGCCGCTCTCGCTGGCGCTGATCGACGTCGACCACTTCAAGCACGTCAACGACGCCCACGGCCATGCCGCCGGCGACAGCGCACTGATCTCGCTCACGCGCGTCATCTCGGCCCAGCTGCGCAACGGGGATCTCTTTGCCCGCTACGGCGGCGAGGAATTCATCCTGCTGCTGCCCGGCACGCCGGCCGATACCGCGTCGGCGGTGCTTACCCGCATCAAGGACACGGTGGCGAAGTTCGACTACCCGTTGAGCGATGCAGAGAGCCTGAAGCTGACGATTTCGGCGGGCATCGCCACGGCCGGCGACACGGGCGGCACCATCACCGCAGACATGCTGCTGCGCGCCGCCGATGCGGCGCTGTATGCCGCGAAGCACAAGGGTCGCAACCAGGTGGCGGCGGCCACGGAGTTCTCCGCCCGCTGATCCGCCCGCCGGCGGCTCAAGGCAATTCGAGCCGCCGCATCAATGCCAATGCATTCGGCACCGCCGCGCCGCTCGCCGTATTGTCGAAGACGCACCAGACCTGCTTGCCGGCGCGCGCCTTGAGCGCGATGCGCTGCGCCAGCACATCGAGGAAGGCATCGTCGTAGGCGGAGTAATAGATCTTGGGCGAGCCGTGCAGGCGGATGTAGGCGAGCGGCGCCTCGATCGCCGGTGCCTCGCCGATGCGCGGATCGGCATCGACATACGCCACGCCATGCCGGGCCAGCACCGCCGCCGCCGCCTCCTCGAACCATGTTGCATGACGCGGCTCGCAGACGACCGGTGCTGCGACGCTGTCACGCAGGAGCGTGAAGAACGCATCCGCCGCATCGGCATCGAAGGCCAGCTTCGGCGGCAACTGCAGCAGCAGGCAGCCGAGCTTGTGTTCGAGATGCCCAACCTCGCCAAGGAAACGTTGCAGCAATTCCTCGATGTTACGCAGCTTCGCCTCGTGGCTGATGGCCTTCGGAATTTTCACGCTGAAGCGGAAGGCATCGGGCACGCTGTCGCGCCACTTCGCATAGGTCTCCGGCTTGTGCGGACGATAGAAGCTGCTGTTGATTTCCACGGCGTTGAACACCTCGCCGTAGCGTTGCAGGTGCGTGCCTTGCGCCGGAAAGGCTTCGGCGACGGCGCTGGAAAGACTCCAGCCTGCGCAGCCGATGCGTGGCGGTTCGAGAGGTGCGGTAGGGATCATGGCGATGCCGCGAAGGGTGGCCCATTGCTTTCGACCACGCATTACCCCGGCGCGCTCCGCAACATCGAACTGCTCAAACTCAGCCGGAACTTCCCTCTCGCGCGCCGGTTCCAAGCGGCTGTCCTGTCAGGCGCAGCCGTGCTGCACCGCGACAGCATTCGATGCAGTCGGTTGAACGGAAGGGTTTCCGATGAAAGCATGCAAGGACGAGCTGCAGGAGCGGCTCCACTTCATCGACCGCACGATCAACCACGCAGTTTGCGCCTGCCGCGATTGCGCCAGCGTGCCGCATGAGCTGCGGCAATGCGTGGATCAGATGGAACATCGGGCCCGGCAAGCCAGGCGCGCGCTGCAGACGCGCGACGTCCGCGGCATGCGGGAGACAGTGGACGCTCTTGCCCGCCTCTCCCATCGCGCACAAGGCAAGATTCACTTTTCGGACGGTATGGCGTATGCGGTGAAGAGCGCGGTGATTCTGGCGCACATCGAGGTCGCGGCCTTGAGGTGGCAGCTGGGCTGACCCAACCCCGTTTCCGACCTTCGAAGAGACGTCATTCAGGCGAACGCGTCAACTTCGCCACGAAGAAATATCTTCCCGGCGAACGCCGGGATCCAGCAGCTTGCATCGCCAGTAGCACGGCGCATGAGCCCGCCACTAGTGCCGCCGCTGTCTTACGTCTCCGGACGAAGCTGCGCCATGACCAGCGCATCCGCAAAGTTGCCGTCGCGGAACGCATACATCGCGCAGCGCCTTTCCGCCACAAAGCCATGCCGCTCGTATCCAGCGACTGGTACGGCAGCTACAGCGTGTTCATGGCGCCGACGCCGTCGGCAAAGATAGCGTGGATGGAGGAAACGTCTTGCGGTTCGCTGTGGCGGATGAGGATGTCTGGCATGGTGTTGCGTACTTGGCTTCTGCAAAGAATGGAAGCTTGTCCGGTGAGGCATGTGCGGACATGCTTACCCAGTAAAAAGGCGGGTGCGTGTGGATTTGCCCAATAAAAAAGCCGGCATCGCTGCCGGCTTTTTCTTTCCTGCTGAACCGCCTTACGCTGCGTGCTGCCCCGGCGCTCCCGTCGTCTGCGGCGCGTCGAAGGCCCGCAGCAACGCCGCTTCCTTCTCCTTCGCCGCCTTCAGGTTCTTCTCCTTCACATGCCCGAAGCCACGGATCTCGTCCGGGATGCTGGCGATCGCCACCGCCTTGCCGACGTTACCCTCATCCAGTTTGGCCAGCAGCAGGTCCACGGTGCGCTTGTACTGCTCGATCAGCGCGCGTTCCGTCTTGCGTTCTTCGGTGTAGCCGAAGATGTCGAACGCGCTGCCGCGCAGGAACTTGAGCTTGGCGAGCACGCCGAAGGCGGACATCATCCACGGGCCGAACTCGCGCTTGACGAGGTGGCCTTCCGCGTCGCGCTTGGCCATGATCGGCGGCGCGAGGTGGAATTTCAGTTTGTAGTCGCCTTCGAACATGTTGGCGATCTTGGCCTTGAAGCCGGCATCCGAATGCAGGCGCGCGACTTCGTACTCGTCCTTGTAGGCCATCAGCTTGAACAGGAAGCGGGCGACCGTGTCGGTGAGGCGCAGCGGTTTGCCGTCGGCGACCTTCTCTTCGCGGGCGCGCACCTTTTCGACGAAGGCGCGGTACTGCTCCGCATACGCGGCGTTCTGGTACTCGGTGAGGAACTTCACGCGCGAGTCGATCTGGTCGTCGAGCGACGGCGTGCGCTTGAACTCGATGACCTGCGCGGCCGTGTCGTTCTGCTTCGCGAGGCGTTCGACAGCAGCCAGGTCATGCGCCGCGTTGCGGCCCCAGGCGAAGGACTGCTTGTTGAACTCGATGGACACGCCGTTCAGTTCGATCGCCTTCATCAGCGCGGCTTCCGACAGCGGGACCCAGCCCTTCTGCCACGCATAGCCCAGCATGAACATGTTGGTCGCGATCGCGTCGCCCATCAGCGCGGTGGCGATCTTGCCGGCGTTGACGAAGTCCACGCGGTCGCTGCCGCAGGCGGTGCGGATGTCGTTCTCGGCGGAGGCCGCCGGGAACTGCCAGTTCGGGTTGCGCACGAAGGCGGCCGTCGGCGAGCCGGTGGAGTTGACGGCGGCATGCGTGCGGCCCTCGCCCATGCGGCTGAGCGCATCGCGGCTGGCGGTGACGATGGAATCGCAGCCGATCACCACGTCCGCTGCGCCGGTGCCGACGCGAGTCGAGTGGATCGCTTCCTCCGTCTCGGCCACGCGCACGTGCGACATCACTGCGCCGCCCTTCTGCGCGAGGCCGGTCATGTCGAGCACGGAGACGCCCTTGCCTTCGACGTGCGCCGCCATCGCGATGATCTGGCCGATGGTGATCACGCCGGTGCCGCCCACGCCGGTGGTGATGATGCCGTAGGGCTCAACGATCGACGGCAGCGTCGGCTGCGGCAGGTTGCCGCCCTGGAGGATCGGCAGCTTCTTGGCGCCAGCGTCGTCGCTGACGGTGGCCTTCTTCGGCTTCTTGAGCTGGCCGCCTTCGACGGTGACGAAGCTCGGGCAGAAGCCCTTCACGCAGGAGAAGTCCTTGTTGCAGGACGACTGGTTGATTTGGCGCTTGCGGCCGAAGTCGGTTTCCAGCGGTTCCACCGAGAGGCAGTTGGACTGCACGCTGCAATCGCCGCAGCCTTCGCACACGGCTTCATTGATCACCGCACGCTTGGCCGGGTCCGGATACATCGGCTTGCCGTCCTTGCCGATCTTTTTCCGGCGGCGGCGCTTCTCGGAGGCGCAGGTCTGGTCGTAGATGATGGCGGAGACGCCCTTCACCTCGCGCATTTCCTTTTGCACCGCGTCGAGTTCGTCGCGATGGCGCACCGTCACGCCCGACGCCCAGTTGTAGCCGGCCGGGTATTTCTCCGGCTCGTCAGTCACCACCACGATGGGCGAAACGCCTTCGGCCGCGATCTGGCGCGAGATCATGCCCGGGTCGAGCGGGCCGTCGACGTTCTGGCCGCCGGTCATGGCCACCGCGTCGTTGTAGAGGATCTTGTAGGTGATGTTCACCTTGCCGGCGATGGCGGCGCGAATCGCCAGCAGGCCGGAGTGGAAATAGGTGCCATCGCCGAGGTTGGCGAACACGTGCTGTTCGTTCGTGAACGGCGCATGGCCGACCCAGGTCACGCCCTCGCCGCCCATGTGGGTGAAGGTGGACGTGTTGCGGTCCATCCAGAGCACCATGTAGTGGCAGCCGATGCCGGCCAGCGCGCGGCTGCCTTCCGGCACCTTAGTGGAGGTGTTGTGCGGGCAGCCGGAGCAGAAGTGCGGCACGCGATCCTTGTTCGGATCGGCCTTCGGGCTGCCGACCGTCTTGAGCACGTTCTCTTTCGCTTCGAGATACGCAATGCGTTCCTTCACGCGCTGCTCGACCGGATGGCCGGCGAAGTACTTCGAGATGCGCGTGGCGATCGCACGCGCGATCTGCGCCGGGTTGAGTTCATAGGTTGCCGGCAGCAGCCAGTTGCCGTGGCCTTCGCGGTGGTTGCCGCTCCATTCGCCGGTGTCGTCGAACTTGCCGACCACGCGCGGACGCTGGCCGTCGGGCAGGTTGTAGAGCTCTTCCTTGAGCTGGTATTCGAGGATCTGGCGCTTCTCTTCGATGACGATGATCTCGTCGAGGCCGCGCGCGAATTCATGCACGCCGTCGGCTTCGAGCGGCCAGGTCATGCCGATCTTGTAGAGGCGGATGCCGATGTCCTTCGCCACCGCTTCGTCGATGCCGAGGTCGGCCAGCGCCTGGCGCGTATCGAGGTAGGACTTGCCGGCGGTGATGATGCCGATGCGGGCATGCGGGCTGTCCCAGATGATCTGGTTGAGCTTGTTGGCGCGCACATAGGCCAGCGCCGCGTACCACTTGTAGTGGTTCATGCGCTGTTCCTGCTCGAGCACGCTGTCCGGATAGCGGATGTTGAGGCCGCCCGGCGGCAGCTCGAAGTCTTGCGGAATGATGGTCTGGATGCGGAACGGGTCCACGTCCACCGAGGCGCCGGATTCCACGAGGTCGGTCACGCACTTCATCGAGACCCACAGGCCGGTGTAGCGCGACAGCGCCCAGCCGTGCAAGCCGTAGTCGAGGTATTCCTGGACGGAGGACGGATACAGCACCGGAATGCCGCAGGCCTTCAGGATGTGTTCGGACTGGTGCGCGGTGGTGGAGGACTTCGCTGCATGGTCGTCGCCGGCGAGCACCAGCACGCCGCCGTGCTTGGAGGTGCCGGCCATGTTGGCGTGCTTGAAGACGTCGCCGCAGCGGTCCACGCCCGGGCCCTTGCCGTACCACATGCCGAAGACGCCGTCGTATTTGGCATCGGGGAATAGGTTGACCTGCTGCGTGCCCCAGACGGCGGTCGCGGCGAGGTCCTCATTCATGCCGGGATGAAACTTGACGTGGTTGGCTTCGAGGTACTTGCGCGCCTTCATCGCCGTCATGTCCACACCGCCCAACGGCGAGCCGCGATAGCCGGTGATGTAGCCGCCGGTATTGAGTCCGGCTTTCACATCGCGCTGACGCTGCATCATCGCCAGGCGAATGAAGGCCTGTGTGCCCGTCATGAAGGCGCGGCCGCGCTCCAGCGTGAATTTGTCGTCCAGGGAAATATCGTCGAGCAGCGTGCGCTGGCCCGGCGTGAGGGGTGCGTTCATGGAGTCTCCAGCCAAAAATTGTGTCTTTGGTGCGGTGAACCGACACGTATGTCGGTTCGATTGCTTTGCTGTCAAATCGTCATGCCTCGTGAGCATGCAATTTGATTCGGCTTAACCGGCGAACAGTATCACACGCCGGGTCTGCCCCTCAATGCACGGCGCACCATGCAATCTGAGGTGTAACAAGGGGTAAGCACACTGGAGAAACCCGTTGTCCCGGACAACCATCTAAGCAGGGGAGAACAAAAGGTAACACCATGCGCACCACACTACTGCTGCTGCTCGTGGCGGCCGTATCGTCGGCCATCAGCGGCATCGCTCATACACAGAATTCACAACCGCAGACTGCACAGCCGGCGCCATCACCGGCGCCCGCCGAGGCTGCGCCCACGCCGCACAAGGTGCCGCGTTTCTTCGCCAGGTTTGAGACGAAGTTCAAGGCCGCGGACACCGACGGAGACGGCGCGCTCAGCCTCGAGGAAGCCCGCGCCGCCGGCCTCAATCGCATCGTCGACAACTTCGACCGGCTTGATGCGAATCATGACGGCAAGGTCACCATCGAGGAGTTGCGCGAGGCGCTGCGCAGCCGCATATCGAGCTGAACTCAAGCCAGGTTCGGCGCAATGTTCGTCTCGCCCGGCAGCAGCGCGTTCGCCGGCAGCGCCTCCACCTGCTTCAGCCGGTCGTAGTACGGCGTGAAGTCCGGCTCGGTGGCGTCGAACAGCTGCTGGAAATCGCGGATGACGAAGTAGGTTTCCTGGTACGAATCGATCTTGTACTGCGTGCGCATCACGCGCTCGACTTCCATCGCCACGCGCCGCGGCGCCGGGTTCGTGAGGCTGTATTCCACTTCGCCGCCCGACGACAAAATGCCGGCGCCATAGATGCGCAAGCCCTGCGGCGTGTGCATCAGGCCGAATTCCACCGTGTACCAGTAGAGCCGCGCGAGATAGGTCAGCGCATCCTGGTCCAGAGCCTTCAGGCCGCCCTGGCCGAACTTCTGCAGGTAGTCCGCGAAGACCGGGTCGAACAGCAGCGGCACGTGGCCGAAAAAGTCGTGGAAGACGTCGGGCTCGACGATGTAGTCGAACTCCTCGGGATTGCGCAGCCACACCGTGACCGGAAAGCGGCGGTTGGCGAGGTGCTGGAAGAAGGTCAGGTCGGGAATCAGGCCAGGGACCGCAACGATCTCCCACTTGGTGGCTTTGTAGAGCGCTTCGGTGGTGCGGTCGAAGCGCGGCAGTTCGTCGGCCGCGTTCATTGCGGCGAGACTCTTGATGAATTCCTCGCAGGCGCGGCCCGGTACCAGCTTGGCCTGGCGCTGATAGAGCCGCCGCCAGAGCTCATGCTGTTCGGGCGTGTAGGCCGACCAGTCCTGTTGCACGACATAGTTAGCGTCGCAGCCGCTGTAATCGCCGCGCAGCGTGCCGCCGTCCGATTTCTCCGTCAGGGTCTTGAAAAAGTCCGCCTGGTCGACCGTGGTGTTCATGTCTCCGCCTCGTGCGCTTCTGGGCGCTTTGCAGGTTGATATCTGCGCTCAGTATAGGCAAGGCGGGGAGGCATTAAATTGCGAATCGTGGCGCCGATTTTACGATCCGGGCAATAATATTGCCGAATGACGCCCCGCGGAGACAGGAAATGCCCAAGATCGAACTCGACAAGACGGATCGCAAGATCCTTGCCGTTCTGCAAGCGGATGGCCGGCTGACCAATCAGGAGATCGCCGAGAAGGTGAACCTGTCGCCCTCGCCTTGCCTGCGCCGCATCAAGCGCCTGGAGGACGCCGGCGTGATCCGGCAATACGTCGCCCTGCTCGACCCCGACAAGATCGGTCTCGGCCTGCTGGCCTACGTCAACGTGCGCCTGGAGAAGCACAGCGACGCGCCGTCCGCCGGCACGCGCTCGCCGCGCGCGCACTTCGCGGCCTCGGTCGATACCTGGCCGGAAGTGGTCGCCTGTTATGCGATGACGGGGGAGATGGATTTCCTGCTGCGGGTCCACGTGGAGGACATGGAGCACTTCTCGCGCTTCATGATGGAGACCCTGCTGAAGCACCCGGCGGTGCTGGACGTGAAGTCCAGCTTCGCCTTGCAGCGGATCAAGGATACGACCGCACTGCCGCTGGTGTGAGGGGTGCGGTGGGTGTGATTACTTCTCGGTCTTGACGCCCGGCAGGCGCCGCCACCATTTCATCGCCGCCTTGGCGTTGGCTTTCATGCCGTAGTCGAAGCTGGCGAACTGCTCCTGCACCGCTTCCTGCAGCACGCTGACCGGGTCGGCCGGCGGCAGCTTGAGGTAGGCGTCGGCCTCGCCGGCGTCGCGATGGATTTCCATGCCGGCCTTGCGGGCGATGTGCATCATCGTCTTGTTCGACGACAGGCAATGCATGTAGAGCGTATCGACGTCTTCGTTGCGGCAGCGCACGGCGGCGCGCTCGAAGAGCCTGGAGCCGACGCCCTTGCCGCGCGCGGTAGCCAGCACCGACACGCCGAGCTCGGCCACGCGCGCCTTCAGCGTCGCGCCGCGCAGCACCGGGTTGGCCTCGCGCGGGGCGAATGCGAGATGACCCACGCCGAGCAGGCGCAGGTTGTCGTCGTAGACGCCGAAGAGCACGTCGCGCGCGAAGTCGAGCTTCTGCACGTAGCGGGTGATGAGTTCGTCGGGCAGCACGCTGCCGAAGCGCAGCAGGCGGTCGCTGTCGTCCAGCGACAGGAAGTGCATCAGCAGGCGCCGGCGGTCGCGCTCGGACAGCTCCTTGATGCGTACCGCAGGACGTTCGATGGTCGTTTCAGCAGTGGTGGTCATGGCAGTTCAACAAGTCCGTGAAGGGGGATGCCGCCTCACTGATTTTGTGCATCGCACAAACTGCATTCTATGCGATTCCTCAGGCGTGGCGGGCCCTTCGCTACCTAAATGGCGGCGTTTTGCGGCGTCGCAATGGAAGAGCGCCAACAGGGAACCGGAAAACGTCGCTTCCAACCGACACCGCCACGCATGTCTAGACGTTTCGTCAACACCTCATGACGTCGTGCGGGCCGCTTCCCAGCGCGGATACGCCTGTTCGACGAGGTCGCGCGCGAACTGCGCCGCCGGCACCGGCTTGCTGAGGTAATACCCTTGCACGATATCGCAGGTCTGCTCGCGCAAGAAGACCAGCTGCGCCTCACTCTCCACGCCTTCCGCCACCACTTCCAGCCGGAGGCTGTGCGCCAGCGCAATGATGCCGGTGACGATGGAGGCATCGTCTACGTCGTGCGGCACGTCGCGCACGAAGGAGCGGTCGATCTTGATGATGTCGACCGGGAAGCGCTTCAGGTACGCCAACGAGGAATAGCCGGTGCCGAAGTCGTCGATGGACAGGCGCACACCCAGACTGCGCAGGCGGTGCAGCGCCTCCAGCGTGTCTTGCGCATGCTCCATCAGCATGCTTTCCGTGATCTCGAGTTCCAGCAGGCCGGGCGCGAGACCGGTCTCCGCCAGCACCGCTTCCACCGTCGCCGCGAAATTCTTCTGCAGCAATTGCTTCACCGAGAGATTCACCGCCATGCGGAAGGACGGCAGTCCGGCGCGCCGCCATTCCTGCAGCTGCGCGCAGGCGCTGCGCAACACCCATTCGCCGATCGGGATGATGAGACCGATTTCCTCCGCCAACGGAATGAAGTCGTTCGGCGGCACCAGGCCGCGCGTCGGATGCCACCAGCGCACCAGCGCCTCCACGCCCACGATTCCGCCGCTGTCCACGCGCGCCTGCGGCTGGTAGAACACCTCGAACTCCTTGCGCTCCAGCGCACGCCGCAGGTCGTTCTCGATGCGCACGTGCTCGGAGATCGAGCGTTCCATCGAGGCTTCGAAGAACTGGAATCCGGCGTTGCTGCGCTTGGCGCGATACATCGCGGTATCGGCGTGGCGCAGCAACGTGCCGACATCGGTGGCATCGTGCGGATACATCGAGATGCCGACGCTGGCGCTGACGAAGATGTCGTTGCCGTCGATCTGGAACGGCGTGGCCAGCGCGCGGCAGACGTTCTGTGCCGCCGTACCCGCCGCGTTGGGACCAGCAACCTGGGCCAGCACGATGGTGAACTCGTCGCCGCCCAGTCGCGCCACGCAGTCGGCGTTGCGCACGCTGCGGCGGATGCGCTGGGCGACCGCTTGCAGCAGCCGGTCGCCGACGTCGTGACCCAGCGTGTCGTTGACGTTCTTGAAGCGGTCGAGATCGAGGAACAGCACCGCGACCGCTTCGCCGGTGGCGCGCGCATGCTCGATGCGCTGGCCGAGCTGATCCATGAACAGCGCGCGGTTCGGCAGGCCGGTCAGCAAGTCGTTGTAGGCGAGATGACGGATGCGCTTCTCGGCCTGGTTGGCTTCGATGATGCGGCGTACCCGTTGCGACAGCACGGCGAAGTGAATCGGCTTCGGAATGTAGTCGCTCGCACCCGCGGCGAAGGCGCGCTCCACCGAGCTGTTGTCTTCGAGCGCGGTGATCATCAGCACCGGAATGGTCCGGCCGTTGGGCAGTTCCTGCACGCGAGCGCAGGCGGTGAAGCCGTCCATCACCGGCATCACCGCATCCATCAGGATCACGTCGGGCTGCAGGCGTTTGAGCAGTTGCAGCGCCTGCGCACCGTCGCAGGCCTCCTCCACGCGGAAGCCGTCGCGCTGCAGCGTGTGGCGCAATGCATTGCGCGTGCTGCGGTCGTCGTCCACCACGAGCACCAGGGCCACGTCGAGCAGCGGCCGCTCGCCGGTTTCCGGCTCGGGCCGTACCTCGCGCCCGAGCATTGCCGCCACGTCTTCGAAGGCCTGGCGCAGGCGCGGCAGCAAGGGCCGGATCTCGCCGGTGCGGCGCTCGATCGCCAATTCCTCGGCTTCCTTCGCCAGCTGCGCGAGCACCGCCGCGCCGAGGTTGCCGCTGCTGCCCTTGACCGAGTGCGCCATGGCGCGCGCCGCATCGGCGTCGCCTTCGTCGAGCGCCTGTTCGAGCTGGTCGAGGTAGCCGGGCGTATCTTCGAGGAAGGGCGCGATCGACTGGCGCAGCGCCGGGCCGAGCACTTCGCGCAGCTTGTCGAACACTTCGGCATCGATCGGGTTGTCGGCCGCGGCGGGCATGGCGTCGTCGGAGGCAGCGGCCGAACTGCGGTCGAGCCAGCGCTCCAGCGTCTGCCGCAGCTCCACGAGCGTGATCGGCTTGGCGAGGTAATCGTCCATGCCGGCGGCCAGACATTTCTCGGCATCGCCGCGCTGGACGTTGGCCGTCATCGCCACCACGGGCGTGCGGCGCCCGAGCGGCTCCTCGAAGTTGCGGATATGCGCGGTCGCTTCGTAGCCGTCCATCTCCGGCATGTTGCAATCCATCAGGATGAGATCGAAGCGTGCGCGCCGCGCCGCCTCGACTGCCTCGCGGCCGTTGCCCGCGAACTCGCAGTGGCAACCGTTCATCGCCAGCATGCCGGCGGCGACCATCTGGTTGGTGCGGTTGTCCTCGGCCACCAGCACGCGGAATTCCTTGCTCGGGACGGCAGGCAATCCCGGAGCCGGCGCAAACGCCGCTGCCGGCGCCGCATGCTGGCCCGGCACGAGGCGGCGCACGGCGTCGAGCAGGCGCTGCAGGCGCAGCGGCTTGACCAGATGCAGATCGGTACTTGGCAGGTTCGCTGCGGCGACCCCGTACGGCTCCAGCACCAGCACGCGCGGCGTGCCGATCCCATTTTCCATGCGCATGCGGCGCACCAGTTCGACACCCTGCTCGTCGGCGAGCGTCGCATCGGCAATCAGGATCTGGTACGGCGCGCCCGCCTGCTCGGCCCGTTGCAGTTCCGCCAGGGCGGCCTCGCCCTGCAGCACGGCATGGCAGCGCAGGCCGTAGCGCGCCAGGCTTTGCTCGATGAAGCTGCGCACGATGTCGCTGCGGTCGGCGATCAGCACGCGGATGCCTTCGAGACTGCGGTCGGCGACCGCCGGCGCGGCAGCCGCTGCCGGCGTCCAGCGCGCAGTAAAGGAAAAGGTGCTGCCCTTGCCCGCTTCGCTGGCCACGCGAATCTCGCCGTGCATCAGCGCGACCAGCTGCTTGCAGATCGCGAGGCCGAGGCCGGTGCCGCCGTACTGGCGGGTGGTCGAGCGGTCGGCCTGCGCGAAGGATTCGAAGATGTGGCGCACCGTCTCCGGCGACATGCCGATGCCGGTGTCGGCAATCTCGAAGCGCAGCAGCGTCGCGCCGCCCTGTTCCGCGACGTCGGCAACACAGGAGACGCTGACGGCGATCTCGCCCTGCTGGGTGAATTTCACCGCGTTGCCGACCAGGTTCATCAGCACCTGGCGCATGCGCAGGGAATCGCCCTTGATGCGCTCCGGCACGCCGGGCGCGAGCTTGTAGCCGATCTCCAGTCCCTTCTGGCTGGCCTGCTTGGCGAGCAGTTCGATCACGTCCTCGATCAGCGCGCGCAGGTCGAACTCGATTTCCTCCAGCTCCAACTTGCCGGCTTCCATCTTGGAAAAATCGAGGATGTCGTTGATCAGGTCGATCAGCGAGCGCGCCGAATTCCACGCGACGTCGACGCATTCCTGCTGGCGCCGCGTCAGGCGCATTTCCTTGAGCACGTCCAGCATGCCGATCACGCCATTGAGCGGCGTGCGCACTTCATGGCTGACGGTGGCGGCGAACTGCGTCTTCATCAGCGCCGTGCGCAAAGCTTCGTCGCGCGATTGCTTCAGCTCCGCCTCGCGTTCCTCCAGCACCGCCATCATCTTGTTGAAGGCCTGCGCCATGTCGCCGATGTCGCGCGGACCGGCCGGTACGGCGCGCATGCCCGACTCGCCGTTCTCGGCGCGCCCCATCAGGCGCGAGAGCGCGTTCAGCGGCTGCATCATGTGGCGCGTGAGCAGGCGCATGATGCCGAGCAGGAGCGCCGCGAACGACAGGCTGATGACCAGATTGCCGATCAGCAGCGACGCCGCCAGCTTGCTGAGCGTGCCCTTGCCCACGACCACGAAGACATAGCCGAGCAATTGCGGCTGCCGGTCCTGCACGTCGAACGGCGAGGTCGCGCCTTCGCCGCCGTAGACCGGCGCGCCGAAGCGCCACTGGTCGGCGCTGTCCTGCACCAGCATCGCGCGGGTAATGGCCTCGGTATGCTTGGGCGGCGGGAGCAGGCGTACGGTCGCGCCGGCGCGTGCCTGCGACAGCAGCACGCGCTGTGTGGCGTCCATGATTTCCACCTGCTGCACGTCCGGAAACGCCAGCGTGTTGGCGACGCCTTCGCGCACGTTGTCCGGCGCGCCGTACAGCAGCGCGAGGATGCTCTGCCGCGCGAGGTTCTCGGCGATGCGCTGTCCCTGCTCGACGAGATAGCCTTCCATCCGGCGGCTCGCCTCCCACGAATTCATCAGCGAAGAAAACACCGCCAGGCCGAGAATGGCGGCGGTGACCGTCACCGTAAGCTGGCGCCGGAAGGTGGTCCGGCGCAGTGAGTCGCGCAACATGGTCAGACTCCGGTCTCGAGTGCGGCGTGAACGATGGCGCGGCAGGCAGCCGCGCCGGAGGAAGCGGTCATGTCAGGGCTCCGGAAAGATGGCGTCGTACGTGCGTTGCTGCTGGTAATTCAGCATCAGCCCGATATGGCTGGCGGTGCGGACATTGATGGCAGCATGGACGTCGCGCAAGGGCAGCAGCCCGTGGCGCTGCGGCTCGCCAAGCATGGCCGTCATCGCCGCGGCCGCGAGCGAGCGGCCCAGCTCGACGTTGTTGGGATAGAGCGCGAAGA
This sequence comes from Oxalobacteraceae bacterium OM1, assembly GCA_004570315.1. GTDB lineage: Bacteria > Pseudomonadota > Gammaproteobacteria > Burkholderiales > Burkholderiaceae_D > Noviherbaspirillum. The sequence goes on from SPQI01000303.1 coordinate 14,563, forward strand.
GCGCGCCTTTCTTCACATGCAGGAAGCTGCTCGAAAACACCGGCACGTTGCGGTTCCACGATTCCTTCAGCACCAGCGGCAGCACGGTACTTTCGTCGACCGTGACCGCGTCCTGCGGCAGCCAGAGCGCATCGCGCCGGCCGTCGCTCCCGGCGAAGGCAGCGTCGTAGAGCCGCACGGCGGCGGCGAGGTCGCGCGCTTCGAAGGTCGCCAGCTCCAGTCCCTGCGCGCGTGCCGCCTCGCGCGCCAGGCGGATGAGCCAGTCGTTCTGCGGGCTGTAGACCACCATCACACGCCTGACGCCGGGCTGCAGGTTCTTGAGGCGCGCGAACAGCAGCGCCGGATCGGGTGTGAGGCTGATGGCGGCGGCCGCGCGCGACTCGCCTTCCGGCATCGTCAGCACGCCGCCCACGACCAGCGGCAAGTCCTTGTCGACCGCCATCGCTGCCTTCAGGCCTTGGCGTCCGAGCGCGATGACGGCGCGCGCACCGTTGCGCCGCAATTGGGCGCTCAGGTCGCCTGCATCGGCATTGCCGGCCACGGGAAAGCTGCGCACCGGCAGCCGCGTGCCGGCCTCGATGCCTTCGAGCATCTGCGCAAACACCGTGCGATACGGCTCGCCGAGGTCGGGATAGACGACCGCAATGGTGCCCGCCTGCGCTTCGGCGCGGCGCGGGCCATCGTTGTCCGCCGTGGCAGGCGGCGCGCAAGCCAGCGCTTGCAGCGCCAGCATGGCTGCAACGACGCAGCGCAGAAAACCGGAAACGCGCATCGTCACATCCGGTACAGCAGTTGCACCCACAGCGTGCGCGGCGGCATGGGGAGGTCCTGCGGGATCAGTCCGGACGAGAGCGAAGGTTCGCGGATGTCGGCGTCGAACAGGTTGCGCACCGAGGCCGAGAACTCCCAGCCGTTGCGGCCGCCATCACGGCGCAGCGTGACGTCGACGGCGGTGTAGTCGGGCACCGGCGGACGCGAGTCGCCGGCCGGACGGCGGCGGTCCTGCACGCGGTTGAGCTGGCTGCTGGCGAACCAGCCCTGGTCGAAACGCCAATCGCCGCGCAGGTAGAACTGCTGGTGCGGCGCATAGCCGGCGTCCTGGCCGGTAGCCTCGTCGATCGAGCGCTGGAAGGCGTAGTTGGCGGTGAGCCGCAGCGTGCGCGTCGCATCCCATACGCCTTCGATCTCCGTGCCGCTGCCGTGCTGGCCACCGGTATTGCTCCAGGTGGAGCCGGTGCCGGGCACCGCGTTCGGCACGGTGCGGATGATGTCCTGCATGTCGTAGCGGAACACGTTCATGTTCAGCTGCAGGTCCTTGCGCGCCTGCCAGCTGAACGCCGCCTCGATGGTGCGATTCGTCTCCGGCTGCAGGTCGCTGTTGCCGCGCGCCACCGGGTTGTTGATGCTGTACTGCTCGTTGAACGACGGCGCGCGGAAGGCGCGGCCGTAGAGCAGCTTGGCGGTCACGTCCAGGCTGGCGTCCCACACCAGGGCCAGGCGCGGATTGGTGGTGCTGCCGAATTCCGAATAGTGGTCGCGCCGCACACCGGCTGTCACCGTCCAGTCGGGCGCCACGCGCCATTCGTCCTGCACGTAGGCGTAGTTCACGATGCGGCGATGCGGTGCGAGGAATGGCGCGATCGCCGCATAGTCCTGCAGCACCGCCGCCGGCACCGGCACGCCGGACCGCGTGAACGTGAAGTTCTTCACCTCGTGCGTGTCGTACAGGTCGAGGTCGTCGTGCCCGAGGCCGAAGCGCAGGCTGTGATTGCGGATGCCGCCGTAGGTGAGCGCGGCGGAGGTCCGCCACTGGCGCTCGGAGGTCTCCGGCGCGCCGAACATGCCTTGCGCGAAGGTGCCCGTGGACAGCGTCACGCCGGCCGGATAAAGCTGCGCCGGCACGGGGAAGCGCTGCTTGTACTGCATGACGCTGGTGGTGGCGGTCAGGCCCCAGTTGCCGAACAGGGCCGGCTCGCTCCAAGAGAGGTCGGAGGTGATGCGCTCGCTCTTGCCGCGCCCGACCGGATCGAGCGCCATCGCGACGCCGGCACCGGTCTGCATGTCGTCGCGCAGCTTGTAGTTGCCGCGCCAGTGCCAACGGCCGAGCGCGGCATCGAAGCCGCCGTCGACCGCGCTTTCACCGTTGTTCACCGACCCCGGCGCCAGGCTGGCGTGCGTGCCGAAGACGCGGTCGTTGCGCGTCTGGGCATCGGCCGACACGGTGCGGCGGAAGCCGTCGGTGCTGCCGCTGCGCAGGTAGAACGCGACGTCGGCGTCACCCAGCCGGCCGCCATGCTGCAGCCAGGTGTCGATGGTGCGGAACGAACCCGCCCGCACGCCGAACTCGGTGCCCTGCACGTCGGTCGCGCTCTTGGTGATGATGTTGATGACGCCGGAGAAGGCGTCTGCGCCATAGAGCGCCGAACCGGGCCCGCGGATCACTTCAATGCGCGCGATGTTCTCCACCGGCAGGCCGCCCCAGAGGTTGCCCTTGTTGCCGATGAAGAGCGTGGTTACCGGAATGCCGTTCTGCAGCACCAGCACCTGCGGCGTGTACTGGCTGACCACGCCGCGCATCGCGTAGAGCGAGGAATTGAAGTTGTAGCTGCGGTTGATGTGCAGCCCGGGCACGGTCTCCAGCACCTCGTCGAGATCGGTGGCGCCCATGGCGCGGATGTCGTCGTCGGTGATGACGGTCGCTACCGCCGGCGCGCGCCGCAGCGATTGCCGGGCCCCTGTGGCAATGGAGACGTTGTGCTTGTCGCCGTAGATCTGCGCGAGTTCGTCTTCATCCGCCGTCTGCGCTTGCGCGACAGCGGTCATCGTCAGTGCGAGCGCCGCGCAGACGCGCTCGATCTTGCATGTCGGCATCGCCGTCTCCCTGTGTGCTGCAGTGCTCGTTCTTATTCGGCGGGCTTCCAGCGCCGGCGCGCCGCGCCTTCGTAGCGCACGCCGCTGCATGGCACCGGAAAGGTCGCGCCTTCCGGTTTCTGCACCGCCTCGATGTAGCACGGCGGCATGCCCGCCATGAACAGCGGCACGCGGAAGACCTGGAACTCGAAGATGGAAAAACCCATGTCGGCGCACAGCGAGGCAGTGATCGCCGCGTAGTTCATGTGCAGGTGGCCATGACGCGCGGTAAGCATCTTCTCGACGGCGAGCGCGATGCGGAAATGCGGCCCGTCGGCGAGGCCCAGCTTTTCCGCCAGGGCCTTCAGCCAGGGAATGCGCTCGTCATAGGTTTCGGGCGTGGGCCGGCCGAAGCCGTAGATGCGTCCTTCCTTCGCCACGAATTCCGCGAGGTCGCCGCCCGCGGCCACATGCCGCTGCACGCGCAGGAAGAAGTTGAAGGACTTCACGCCCGGCTGGCCGCCGTAGATGGACGCCTCCGATACCGCCATCGCCGCGGTGATGCCCAGGCCCGGTGTCGTGCGTGCCGTCCCCGCAAGTGCGGCGACGCGGTTGTTCCAGATGCGGGCGTCGGGATAGCTGGTGTACACGAGGATGCCGTGCAGCAGTTCCAGCTGCTGCGGCGTGAAGCGGCGGCCGGTGATGCCGAACAGGTAGAGCTCGACCCAGTCCATGTCGCGCAGTTCGGCGTGCAGGTCGTGGCCGCGGAACACCGCGCGGCTGCCGGCGAAGAATGCGCCCATGCGGGTCTTGAGGATGCCGACGTTGTCGGCGAGTGCTTGCGGTGTGGTCATGCTGTCTTCTTTGCAGGGTCGTCTTCGAGTTCGACGCCGAAGAACGGAAAATTGCGGAAGCCGTAGGACTGCTGTTCGAGTGCGTGCGCGGCCGCACCGGGCAGGCGCAGCATCAGATGCAGCAGTTCGCCCTGCTCGGGCGTGAAGCCGAGGTCGTGCAGGGCCGCGGCGGCGACGCCTGCCATGGCCAGGCCGCTGCCGGCAGCCTCTTCGAGCGCGGTGCGCTCCTGCTCCAGCCAGCGCAGATGCTTGCCGGGGCTGAGCGATGCGAGACGCGCCAGCGCCTGCAGCGTCAGCGGCGCCGCCGCCGCGCCGTGCGCCTCGAAACCGGGCGCATGTTCTTCCTTCGGCCAGATGCTGACGCCGCCCTGCGTGCCGGTCTGCAGGCGTGCGGTCCAGGCGTCGCGCGCCATGCCGCAGGCAACCCAGCCCTGCAT